>NZ_CP061288.1:926124-1284106 GCF_018687355.1 Polynucleobacter sp. VK25
TAGAATTACGGTCTTTAGAGTGAAGTCTAAGCTTGGCAGTTTGCGGATATCGCGAGGATGGCGAAATTGGTAGACGCACCAGGTTTAGGTCCTGACGCCAGAAATGGTGTGGGGGTTCGAGTCCCCCTCCTCGCACCACAAGATTGCTACTTGGCTTGGACTTCACATTTCCAGATTTAAATTAAGAGACGAGAATGGCTGTGCAGATAGAAAATTTAGGTTCACTAGACCGCAAAATGACTTTGGAATTCGCTCGTGCCGATTTGGCAAAAGCGCGTGAAGCCCGTTTGGCAAAAGTTGGTAAGACCATGAAAATGGCAGGCTTTCGCCCAGGCAAAGTTCCTAAGAACCTCGTTGAAAAACAACATGGCATGCAAGTGGACTTTGAGCTCCAATTTGATAAGGCAGTTGAACTCTTTTATGAGGAAGCTCAGAAAGAGGGCGTTGCGTTAGCGGGTCAACCTCGCCTTGAACCAAAGAGCGAGCTTGATGCAGATAAGATTGTTTTTGAAGCCTTCTTTGAAGTCTTGCCAGAAGTAAAAATTGGTGACTTTAGCAAAGCGGAAGTAACTAAGTACGCAACAGATATTGGCGAAGCTGAAATTGATCGCGCTTTAGATGTATTGCGTAAACAGCAAGTTCATTACCATCCACGCGGAGAAGCTGGAGCCCACGGCGACGGCGGCTCTAATACTGCCGCTCAAAACGGTGATCAAGTGGTGATTGATTTTGTAGGCAAGATTGATGGTGTTGAGTTTGCTGGCGGTAAAGCAGAAAACTTTGAATACGTATTGGGCGAAGGTCGCATGTTGCCAGAGTTTGAAGCAGCTACTTTGGGTCTCAAGCCAGGGGAAAGCAAATCATTCCCATTAAGCTTCCCTGCTGATTACCATGGCAAAGATGTAGCTGGTAAAACTGCAGAGTTCACCATTACTGTTAAGTCAGTAAATTGGGCGCATTTGCCAACAGTAGATGATGCCTTTGCATTGTCTTTGGGTGTCACTGAAGGCGGTGTTGCTAAGATGCGCGCCGAAGTAAAAGAAAATTTAGATCGTGAAGTAAAGCGTCGCATTACATCATTGTTGAAAAATGAAGTAATGGACAAACTGAATAGCCTTTGTGAACTAGATGTGCCTAAGTCCTTGGTTGCTTCTGAGCAAGAGCGCTTGGTTGAAGGTGCACGTCAAGACTTGATGCAGCGCGGCGTTCCGAATGCAAAAGATGCCCCAATTCCTGCAGAGATTTTTGCAGAGCAAGCTACCAAGCGCGTTCGTCTTGGCTTGATTTTGAGCGAGCTAGTGAAGAAGCAAAATTTGGCGGCCACTGCCGATCAAATTAAAGCTGAAATTGATGATCAGGCTGCAACCTATGAAGATCCAAAAGAAGTGGTGCGTTGGTTCTACAGCAATCCAAGCCGTTTGAAGGATATTGAGAATCTCGTGCTAGAAGACAATGTGATCAAATATTTCACATCCCAAGCAAAAGTAAGCGATAAGGCTGTAAGCTTTGAAGAGTTGAGCAAGCTAAACTAAGTTAAACAAGAGTCATCCATTTACCCATAAAAGGTTTCAAAATGATCCACAACCATTCTCAGTCTGAAAATTTAGAACCGCAAGGCCTGGGCTTGGTTCCAATGGTGATTGAAACCTCTGGTAGAGGTGAGCGTGCTTATGACATCTATTCTAGATTATTGCGTGAGCGCGTTGTTTTCTTGGTTGGCGAAGTAAACGATCAAACTGCTAACTTGGTGATTGCTCAGTTACTATTCCTTGAGAGTGAAAATCCAGACAAAGAAATTTCTTTGTATATCAACTCACCAGGCGGATCAGTTTCGGCCGGTCTGGCGATTTATGACACGATGCAATTCATTAAGCCGCATGTCAGCACTCTGTGCATGGGCATGGCTGCCAGCATGGGTGCATTCCTATTGTGCGCTGGAGAAAAGGGCAAGCGTTATGCTTTGCCAAATTCGCGCGTGATGATTCATCAGCCATTGGGCGGCGCTCGTGGACAAGCGTCTGATATCGAGATTCAAGCTCGTGAGATTTTGTACTTGCGTGAACGCCTCAATAAAATTTTGGCTGATCGCACGGGTCAAACGATTGAAACAATTGCTAAAGATACTGACCGAGACAACTTTATGTCCGCAGACCAGGCGCAAGAATATGGCTTGATCGACAAAGTCATCGACAAACGTCCTTAATATATTATTAGACCCCTATCTTGAGCGATACCAACACCACAAATTCATCAGATAAAGTTCTGCATTGCTCTTTTTGCGGTAAGAGTCAGCATGAAGTTAAAAAACTCATCGCTGGCCCTTCTGTATTTATTTGTGATGAGTGTATTGATCTTTGCACCGACATTATTCAAGAAGAAATTGCTAAGCTTCCCAAGGAAGACGGTGATGACTCATTACCAACGCCGCATCAAATTCGTGAGAACTTGGACCAATATGTTATCGGTCAAGACCATGCCAAGAAAACACTAGCGGTTGCTGTCTACAACCATTACAAGCGCTTGCAGTATTTGCCAAAGCCTAAAAAAGAGAAATTGGACAAGGATGGTAAGCCAGTAGAGGGCGCAGATAAGAAAGAATCCAAGCTCCCAGCCAAAGCAATGGTTGATGGCGTAGAGCTGGCAAAGAGCAATATCTTATTGATCGGACCTACAGGCTCGGGTAAAACTTTGTTAGCGCAGACATTGGCCCGCATGTTGGACGTGCCATTTGTAATGGCTGATGCAACTACGTTGACTGAGGCAGGTTATGTTGGTGAAGATGTAGAAAACATCATCCAAAAGTTGTTACAAGCATGTGACTACAACGTAGAAAAAGCACAACGCGGCATCGTTTATATTGACGAGATCGATAAGATCTCACGTAAGTCCGATAATCCATCCATTACTCGTGACGTATCGGGTGAGGGTGTTCAACAAGCTTTGTTAAAGCTTGTTGAAGGCACGATGGCTTCTGTACCTCCACAAGGCGGTCGTAAGCATCCTAACCAAGATTTCCTGCAAGTAGACACAACCAATATTCTGTTTATCTGCGGTGGCGCATTTGATGGCTTGGAAAAGGTTATTCAGCAGCGTACTGCCAAAACCGGCATTGGATTTAATGCAACTGTTCCAGGTAAGGATGATCGTGGTGTAAGTGATCTCTTGATTGAAGTGGAGCCAGAAGACTTAATTAAGTTTGGCTTGATTCCTGAGTTGATTGGTCGCTTGCCAGTTGTTGCTACTTTGGCTCAATTGGATGAAGAGGCTTTAATTCAGATTCTGACCGAACCCAAAAATGCCCTAGTTAAGCAATATCAAGCACTTCTGACCATGGAAGGCGCTGAGCTTGAAGTGCGTCGTGAAGCACTCTCAGCTATCGCTAAAAAGGCGATTGCCCGCAAAACGGGTGCTCGCGGCCTTAGATCGATTCTTGAAGGATCATTGATGGATGTCATGTACGACCTGCCATCTCTTAAGAATGTTCAAAAAGTTGTTATCGACGAGGCTAGCATCGCTGAGGGTGGAAAACCACTTTTAGTCTACAAACAAGATGCCGAACAGGTTGATTTGAGCAAAAAAGCCTAAATTCTTAGGGTTTTTGCTATTTTTGGGGCTTTTTTGCCCCTTTTTTGTCTTTTTACCCCTTGTTTTTCTCTAAAGCCTACCCATATAGGTAGTATGCTACTCATGAATAATGTCTGTATTTAGTGGCTAATGATGTGATTGCTACTAAAAAGGATTTTTTGAGGTTTGATTACTTTGGAGGATTTGCCCCATGCCTGGCCACTTATTACTACCCTCTGAACCCATTCAACTACCTTTGCTCCCATTGCGGGACGTAGTTGTATTTCCTCATATGGTCATCCCGTTGTTTGTGGGACGCCCCAAATCGATTAAAGCCCTAGAGGCTGCCATGGAAACTGGCAAAAATGTCCTTTTGGTTGCCCAAAAGACAGCTGCTAAGGATGAGCCTGTCATTGAAGACCTCTATGAGGTAGGTTGCATTGCAAATATATTGCAAATGCTGAAGTTGCCAGATGGCACTGTAAAGGTGCTTGTTGAAGGCGTTCAGCGTGCAGAAGTCAGTCAAATTGAAGATAGTCTTGGTTACTTCAATTGTGAGGCAACTCCAACCGCTATTAATGCAATTGATGCTCATGAAACCGAAGCATTGCGTCGCGCGATCATGGCGCAGTTTGATCAATACGTAAAACTAAACAAAAAAGTACCTCAAGAGATTCTGTCTTCTTTGGGCGGCATTGATGACCCAAGTCGTTTGGCTGATACCATCTGTGCACACTTGCCTGTCAAGCTTGAGCAGAAGCAACGTTTGCTTGAAATGATGGATGTTGTTCAACGCTTAGAAAGCTTGCTTGCTGATCTCGAAAGTGAGATCGATATTCTTCAGGTTGAGAAACGCATTCGTGGACGTGTAAAGCGTCAGATGGAAAAGAGTCAGCGTGAGTACTACTTAAATGAGCAAGTAAAAGCAATTCAAAAAGAATTGGGTGAGGGTGAAGAGGGCGCAGATTTAGAAGAGCTAGAGAAGCGCATTAAAGCCGCACGCATGCCTAAGGAAGCGCTGAAGAAGGCGGAATCTGAGCTGAAGAAATTGAAGCTAATGTCGCCTATGTCTGCTGAGGCAACTGTGATCCGTAACTTTATTGATACGTTGGTGAATCTTCCTTGGAAGAAAAAAACCAAGATCAACAATGACCTTACCAATGCTGAGAAGGTGTTGGATGAGGATCACTATGGCCTAGACAAAGTCAAAGAGCGCATCTTGGAGTACCTCGCAGTTCAACAACGTGTTGATCGTGTAAAAGCGCCAATCCTTTGTTTGGTAGGGCCTCCTGGTGTTGGTAAGACCTCTTTGGGTCAATCTATTGCCCGCGCTACGAACAGAAAGTTTGTGCGTATGGCTTTGGGCGGTGTTCGTGATGAGTCTGAGATTCGTGGTCATCGTCGCACCTATATTGGTTCTATGCCCGGTAAGATTTTGACTAGCCTCACTAAGGTGGGCGTTCGCAATCCTTTATTCCTCTTGGATGAAGTGGATAAGATGGGGATGGATTTCCGTGGAGATCCAGCTAGTGCTTTATTAGAGGTTTTAGATCCAGAGCAAAATCACACCTTTCAAGATCACTATGTTGAGGTTGATTTTGATCTCTCAGATGTAATGTTTGTGGCCACCTCAAATTCCTTGAATATTCCTGGCCCATTGTTGGATCGTCTTGAGATTATTCGCTTGGCTGGTTATACAGAAGATGAAAAAACCAGCATTGCCGTGAATTATTTGATTCCAAAACAAATCAAAAATAATGGCCTGAAAAAGGACGAGCTCAAGATTGAAGATAGTGCTGTGCGTAATATGATTCGTTACTACACGCGTGAGGCTGGTGTGCGTTCATTAGAGCGTGAAATTAGCAAGATCTGTCGTAAGGTCGTCAAGCTTTTGCTCCTGAAGAAAGAGGCTGCCCCCGTTGTTGTTAATGCAGATAACCTAGAGAAATTCCTTTCTGTACGCATGTACGACTTTGGTTTGGCTGGTAAAGAAAATCAAATTGGACAAGTCACCGGCCTGGCATGGACTGAAGTCGGCGGTGATTTGCTCACCATTGAAGCGGCTGTTATGCCAGGTAAAGGTGTAATTACCCGTACAGGCTCGATCGGTGATGTGATGAAGGAGTCTGTTGAGGCTGCGCGTACAGTGGTTCGATCTAGAGCAAAACGTCTTGGCATTACCGACGAGTCGTTTGAGAAGAAGGATATTCACATTCACTTCCCAGACGGTGCAACTCCTAAAGATGGTCCATCTGCAGGCATCGCCATTACAACAGCCTTGGTATCTGTCTTTACTGGCATTCCAATTCGGGCAGACGTTGCCATGACAGGTGAAATTACACTTCGCGGTGAAGTCCTGCCAATTGGTGGTTTAAAAGAGAAGCTGTTGGCAGCACACCGTGGTGGAATTAAGTTGGCCTTAATTCCAGAGGAAAACGTGAAGGATCTCATCGACATTCCAGATAATGTTAAAAATGCGATTGAGATTATTCCCGTTCGATGGATTGATAAGGTTTTGGAGTTGGCACTAGAGCGTATGCCAGAAGCATTGCCTGATCCAACACCTGAAGAGCTAGCCAAAAAGGCTGCAGAAGCCAGTAAGGCTAGTGAAAAGGGTGCTGCTCCAGACGTTCTTAAGCACTGAAAATAGGGTGATTTTCCGTTAGGCTCACCGCATCTTTTGCGGTCGATTTAGCGGAAAATCCACCTAAAACCCATGTTTAGGTTACAATCTCAGCTGTAATATTTTGGGGCGCTTAGCTCAGTTGGTAGAGCGTCTGCCTTACACGCAGAATGTCGGGAGTTCGAGCCTCTCAGCGCCCACCAAACTATTACGAATCATCTCAAGCCTACTCAGGCATTTCAATACCATTTCCCTTCAGCCCTAGTAAACTCCTAGTATTCATTTTTACTAGCGAACTTTTACATGTTTGATACCGTCCGTAAGCACCAGCGAATCCTGCAGTTTGTATTAATGCTTTTGATCGTTCCTTCCTTTGCTTTTTTTGGCATCTCAAGCTATTCCAGCTTTTTGGACAAAGAAACTGATCTTGTCAAAATCAATGGCAAACCCATTACTGCGCAAGAAGTAGATTCTGCTGCAAAACGCCAGGCAGAACGCGTTGGTGGAAACGCGCAAATTGCGCAGAGCCTTCAGTTTAGACAGGCAATCTTGAATGAGTTGTTGCAACAACGCATTCTAGGATTTGCGGTTAATAATTTGCGCTTACAGGTTGGCAAGGAAGCCCTTGTAAAGAGTTTGCAAAATATTCCGCAAATTCGTGCCCTCTATAAACAAGACGGTAGTTTTGACGATGCGCGCTTCAAGCAATTATTGGCAAGCAACGGATTAAATGAAGAGCAGTTTTACGCAAGCCAAGCCTTTGATTTGAAAATCAGTCAACTAGTGAACTCTGTGGCTCGTACAGAAATTGGTAACCCAAAATTATCTGAAATCGTTTCAACTCTGTATGAGACAGAGCGCCAAGTTCAAGCTTTATCGTTTGATGCAAAAGATTACCTTTCCAAGGTGAACCCTTCGCAAGAGGAGCTTCAAGCTTTTTATAACGCAAATACCAAGCTTTTTGAGAGTCCTGAATACGTGGACGTCGAGTACATTGTTCTGAAGGCTGATCCTAAGGACGATGCTAAGGTATTTGGTGAAAAAGCAGATCAATTCGCCAACATGACTTATGACCAGTCTGATAGTTTGAAGCCAGCTGCAGATAAATTAAAGCTCAACGTCCAAACCCAGAAAGGTGTCACTCGCTCTGGAGCAACTGGGGTATCTAAAGATCACCCGCTAGCCAATCCTAAGGTTGTTCAATCTTTGTTTGGTGATGAGGTCGTTAAGAACAAGCGCAATATTGAGGCAGTACAAACCTCACCAGGTGTTTTTGTTTCAGCCCGAGTAATCACCTTTCACCCAGCCCAAACTTTGCCATTCAAAGAGGTTGCTGTAGAGGTGAAACGTCAAGTAAGCCAGCGTATGGCTGAGAAGTTGGCAATTAGTGCTGCAGCAGATCGCTATGCTGTTTTGCAAAAAGATTCGAAGAGCGCTTCTGGTTTTGCTAGTCCGATTTGGGTATCTCGTAACAAGCCTGGTAATTTGGTAGGCGGGGCGCTTGATGATGTGATGTCAGTGAACCCAGACAAATTTCCTGTGGTGATATCTGTTCAAAATCCTGGTGTTGGCACGATTTTGTATCGCGTAGATCAAGTGCGCCAACCCACTGGTGTTGATACAAAGGTACATAAGGCGCAAGCCCAGCAGATACAAGCCTTGGCTGCCCAGGCTGAGTTTGCGGGCTTTATGGCCTATTGGCGTGATGTGGCTGGAGTGAAAGTCATCAACCCACTGAAGCCACCATCTTCAGGCTCTGGTAGCTAAGTTATTTACTCTTCAGTAGTGTTTGATATGGGGCCATAGCGCCCCATACGTTTTTATAGAGGATGGGTTGCGCTTTTTCATTTGGATGCATCCTATCCGCTTGAAAGAAAGCGCTGTCAGAGACTACGCCGTCCAAAAAGAAGGGTAGTAATTGCACATTCTCTTGCGAAGCCAGCCTTGCATATAGATCCCTAAACTGTTTGGTGTATTCCTGCCCATAGTTGGGCGGTATTTGCATGCCAAACAAAAGAACTTTTGCTCCAGAGTTTTTGCTTAATTGAATCATCGCACGTAAATTTTTTTCTGAATCTTGAATGGATAATCCGCGCAAAGCATCATTTGCACCTAGCTCCAAAAGCACAATTCCAGGTTTTTTTTGCTCTAAAAGTTTCGGCAGCCTTGTGATGCCTCCAGAACTTGTTTCGCCACTGATGCTGGCATTAAATACACTCCAAGGGCTAGATTGCTTGCGCAACTGTTCCTCTAGCAGTCTTACCCAGCCAGTACCACGTACTAAGCCATATTCTGCCGATAAGCTGTCACCCATCACCAAAATGGTGGCATTTGTCTGCCCATAGGTGCCAAAGGGAATTAACAGGCAAAATAGGGTGAATGCCATAACAATGGCCGACAGTTTTTTACTCAAGAAGTTCAACCAAATCATTTGATTCATTTATGAGTATTCCAGTAAAGGTCCTTAGCGCGAAACACCTAGGTAAACACGTTTTATCTAGCGATGGATCATTAACTATTTTGCACGACATTAGCTTTGATGTCTGCGAGGGTGAAAGTGTTGCCATTACTGGTGCATCAGGCTCCGGCAAAAGTACTTTACTCGGGCTCCTGGCTGGTTTGGATGCACCCACCAGTGGGCATGTCGAGCTCGCATCTCATAATCTGAGTCAGTTGGATGAAGATGGTAGGGCAAAGCTAAGAGGTCAAAAGGTCGGATTTGTATTTCAATCCTTCCAATTGCTGCCTCATTTAACAGCGCTTGAAAACGTCATGCTTCCGGCTGAGTTGAACGGACTTGCTTCCCCTAAAGAAAATGCTCAGATTTGTCTTGAGCAAGTCGGTTTGGCTGATCGAGCCAACCATTTCCCCAAAACGCTTTCTGGGGGTGAGCAACAGCGGGTAGCGCTGGCCAGGGCCTTCATCATGAAACCTGCAATCTTATTTGCCGATGAGCCTACTGGCAGCCTGGATGAGCTTAGCGGAAATCGGGTAATTGAGCTCCTTTTTGAGCTAAATCAGGCCAATAATTCAACTCTGATTCTGGTGACCCATGACCAGACCTTGGCTGATCGGTGTCAGCGGCAATTGCACTTGCAAGGTGGCCGATTGCTGTAGGCAAAACCTTATAATCTAGGGATGTCTTTTTTCCACTTTTTGCCTGGCGCTGATGCGCTTTCCCCCTTCCGCCAACAGCGACTTTTAGCCGCTCTGGCAGCACAAGGGGTTGATCTTGAGTCCATCGAAGCTCAATTCCTTCATTTCATTTGGTCGACTGCTGAACTTAGCGCCAAAAACCAAGAGGTCATAGCAAGTCTATTGACCTATGGGCAGCCATTTAATTCCAAAATTCATCCAGGGAAAACTTGGTTCGGCAATAACAAGCCTGACAGCCATGGCGCAATTGTTATTCCACGATTTGGCACCGTTTCTTCTTGGGCAAGTAAGGCAACGGATATAGCCCGCCAATGCGGTTTGGATGTATTGCGTCTTGAGCGTGGTGTTCAGTTTGCATGGAAGAGTAGAAAAGCGCTAACTCCCGAGCAAACACAATTGGTGCTTGCAGCGGTTCATGACAGAATGACTGAAGCGGTTATTGATTCAACAGATGCTGCCAATAACTTGTATCAATCATTAGAGGATAAGCCCTTAGCGCGTATCCCTGTAATGACTGAGGGCAGAGCGGCGCTTGATAAGGCCAACCAAGATTTAGGTCTTGCCTTATCTGATGATGAAGTAGCCTATCTTGCTGAAAACTTTACTAAGCTAAAGCGCAATCCCTCTGATGTTGAGTTAATTATGTTTGCCCAGGCAAATAGTGAGCATTGTCGCCATAAGATTTTTAACTCCAGTTGGACAATTGATGGTGATGATCAAGAGCGATCTTTATTTGCCATGATTCGTAACACCCATCAGCTACAACCAGCAGGAACAATTGTTGCTTATTCTGATAACTCAGCAGTCATGGTTGGTTGTGAAGCCGAAACCTGGGCACCGCAGGGCAGCAATCAACTCTATAAAAAAGATACGCGTTTAGTCCATACCTTGATGAAGGTGGAGACACATAACCACCCAACAGCAATTGCGCCATTCCCTGGCGCATCTACCGGCGCCGGTGGTGAGATCCGTGATGAGGGTGCTACTGGTATTGGCGGCCGCCCTAAGGCGGGTTTAACAGGTTTCTCCGTTTCCAATCTCAATATCCCCGGTACAGATTTTCCGTGGGAGGCTGAGAAATACGGCAAGCCCGAGCGCATTGCGACACCTTTACAAATCATGATTGATGGTCCGCTGGGTGGCGCTGCATTTAACAATGAATTTGGCCGCCCAATCTTGGGTGGTTACTTCCGCGTCTTTGAGCAAACCTTAGATGGCACGCGTCGTGGATATCACAAGCCCATCATGATCGCTGGTGGCATTGGTAGTATTGATTCAATCCATACCGAGAAAAAAGCGATTCAATCAGGTCACCTTTTAATTCAGCTTGGTGGTCCTGGTATGCGTATCGGCATGGGTGGTGCTACTGGTAGCTCTGTTGCAACTGGCACAAATACTGCTGACCTTGATTTTGATTCTGTGCAGCGTGGTAATCCAGAGATGGAACGTCGCGCACAAGAAGTGATTAATGCTTGCCGCGCGCTTGGTGAACATAACCCAATCGTTTCTATTCATGATGTTGGTGCAGGTGGTTTATCAAATGCATTCCCTGAGTTAGCTGATGGTGCTGGTTTAGGAGCTTCATTTAAGCTTCGTAGCGTGCCGCTTGAGGAGAGCGGCATGAGTCCTGCGGAAATTTGGTGCAATGAATCTCAAGAACGTTATGTATTAGCTATTGATAAAAAAGATTTAGATCTCTTTAAGTCGTTTTGTGAACGTGAGCGTTGCCCATTTGCAGTTGTTGGTGAGGCTACAGCAGAGCGCCAGCTTAAACTGAGTGATACCAATAAAGTGGCTGGTACTGATGACGCGTCTCCCATTGATATGCCGATGGAGGTTCTGTTGGGTAAGCCCCCTAAAATGCATCGCAATGTCACGAGAGTGACTCAACAATTTAAAGAGTTGGATGTTACTGATGCGGATTTAGCGCAATCGATTGCCTGGGTCTTGCAACAGCCTACCGTAGCAAGCAAATCATTTTTAATTACGATTGGCGATAGAACTGTTGGCGGCTTAAATGCTCGCGACCAATTTGTTGGTCCATGGCAGGTTCCTGTTGCAGATTGCGCTGTTACTCTGATGGATTACAAGGGCTATCGTGGCCAAGCCATGTCCATGGGTGAAAGAACACCATTGGCCGTAATTGATGCACCCGCGGCTGCTCGCATGGCAGTCGGTGAAGCGATTACCAATCTATTAGCTGCTGATATTGCGAGCCTCGATAGCGTAAAGCTCTCTGCTAACTGGATGGCTGCCTGCGGCGCGCCTGGTGAAGATGCCAAGTTATATGATTCTGTAAAAGCTGTAGGCATGGAATTATGTCCGGCACTTGGCATTTCCATACCAGTTGGCAAAGATTCATTGTCTATGTCTACAGCCTGGCGAGACAACAAGGAAGATAAGAAGGTCGTTGCACCTGTTTCCTTAATTATTTCAGCCTTCGCCTCAGTTCAAGATGCGCGCAAGACATTGACGCCACTTCTTCAATTAAAAGCTAAAGATGGATCGCCTCAAGAGTCTGAGCTGATTTTGATTGATTTGGGACGTGGCAAGAATCGTATGGCTGGAAGTATCTTGGCCCAGGTGCTGGATCAATCAGGAAAGATTGCGCCAGATCTTGATCATCCGGAAGATCTCAAGGCATTAGCCCAAGCCATTATTGAGCTTCGCAAACAAGACAAGTTATTGGCATACCATGACCGTTCAGACGGAGGCTTACTGGCTTGCGTTGCTGAAATGGCATTTGCATCACATAGTGGCATCTCTCTTAATGTAGACATGATTGCCATGGATGCAGGGCAAGAACCAGATTATGGCGATGCTAAAAATTGGGCACAACAGGTTTCAGGCCGTCGTCACGAACAAACAATGCGTGCATTATTCAACGAAGAGCTTGGCGCAGTTATTCAAGTTCGAAAAGATGAGCGCGATGCCGTCTTTGCCGTATTGAGAAAATTGGGTTTAAGTGCCTATAGCCATGTAATTGGCAAGCCAAACACCAACGGTCGCATTGAAATTTGGCGTGACGCTAAGAACATTTTTGCCGAGCCCCGTGAAGTTCTGCAGAAAATGTGGACTAATACTAGCTATCAAATTGCTCGTTTGCGCGATAACCCTGCTTGTGCAGATAGCGAATTTGCTATTTTAGACAATACCTCTGATCCAGGCATGAGCCCAAAGCTCACGTTTGATTCATCTGATGATATTTCAGCGCCATACATATCTAAAAATGCACGTCCCAAAGTGGCCATATTGCGAGAGCAGGGTGTTAACTCTCATGTGGAAATGGCTTATTCAGTAAATTGGGCTGGATTTGACAGTTATGACGTTCACATGTCTGATTTACTGAGTGGTAAAGCTAAGTTAGATGACTTCAGAGGTCTCATTGCTTGCGGTGGCTTTAGTTATGGTGATGTATTGGGTGCTGGCGAGGGGTGGGCTAAAACGATTCTGTTTAATCAGCAGCTACGTGATCAATTTTCAACATTCTTCAATCGCCAAGATAGCTTTGCGCTCGGAGTTTGTAACGGTTGCCAGATGATGAGCAATCTTTCCGGAATTATTCCTGGTGCCGAGGCATGGCCTAAATTTACTCGTAATCAATCAGAGCAATATGAGGCGCGTTTAGTGATGGCCGAAGTAATGGCTTCTCCATCCATATTCACGCAAGGCATGGAAGGCAGTCAGATTCCCATTGCGATTGCGCATGGCGAAGGATTTGCCAACTTTAGTCAACAAGGAAATCTAGAGCAGATTCAAAAGCGGGGCTTAGCAGCATTCCGTTTTGTGGATCATCAGGGCAATCCAACCGAAACTTATCCCATGAATCCAAATGGATCGCCAGGAGGATTAACTGGGGTGACCACTCCAGACGGTCGCTTTATGGTCATGATGCCCCATCCAGAGCGAGTATTTAGAGCTGCTCAGATGAGCTGGTGCCCACCGGAATGGTTGGATACACCAGATGGCGCCAGCCCATGGTTGCGTCTATTCCGAAACGCCCGTCGTTGGGCAAATTAAGTTGTCTTCTGAGCACTTAATGGAGCCGGTCACTTTTTCAGAAAGTGGCGGGATTCGGTATCTTCATTTTGGAACTGAGCTGATTCAGGGTGCCATGCGCTTGCGTGATCCTGATGAGATTTATCTTGAGTACAACCAGCAGATGATGGCCTGGTTACTATTCTTGGAGACTAAGCCAGGGATGCGTGTTGCTCAGCTTGGCTTAGGAACTGGTGCCTTGACTAAATTCCAGCATCGGTATTGCCCAGCCGTTAAGACTACTGTCGTTGAGTTCAATCCTGCGGTAATCGTATCCGCAAGGTCCATGTTTTTTACGCCCGATGACGACCGTAAATTAGAAACTCTCCAAGCAGATGCTAAGTTATTTGTGAAGGATAAAAAGTACCGAGACCAGTTTGATGCCGTTCAAGTCGATTTGTATGACGCAATATGTGATGGACCTTCAGCAAGCTCTTTAGAGTTCTATAAAGGCTGTTTCAATATCCTTAAAGGCCCTGGCGTAATGACGGTAAATTTATTCTCGCGTCACAAAAGTTTTGATGTGAATTTAAGAAATATCTGCGAGGCTTTTAACAATAGAGTGCTCTTGTTTCCGGAGTCACATGATTGCAATGTTGTAGCTATTGCATTTAAGGGTCCACAGCTAGAGGCAGAATGGAAAGATGTATCTAGGCGGGCCAAGCTCATATTGGAGAAGACAGGTTTACCAACGAATAAATGGGTTTCCGGAATTAGTCGTGAGAATGCAAGACAGGAATTAAAGCTTTCCATCTAAACCAGATTGAGCTGATTGCGAATTAAGAAAACAAAAAAGGCGATCAATTGATCGCCTTTTTCATTCCTCAGCCTCTATTCAAGACTGAGGCTTTTGTTGCATTAAACCGTTACAGTGTCTGCAACATCACTAAATGACTTGAGTTTGTCAAAACTCATGTATTTATAAACATCACCGGCTTTAGCATCAAGCGCCTTCACTTGCTCCAGATACTCGGCAGGGGTAGGTAAGCGGCCTAAAAGGGCTGCAACAGAAGCCAATTCAGCTGAAGCCAAATATACGCGTGTATCAATACCTAAACGATTAGGAAAGTTTCGTGTTGAGGTTGATACTGCAGTTGAGCCCTTGCGGATCTGAGCTTGGTTACCCATGCAAAGGGAGCAGCCTGGGCTTTCCATGCGGGCACCAGCAGCGCCCAACATACCGTAGTAGCCTTCTTCCATTAATACCATAGCGTCCATCTTGGTTGGAGGGGCTACCCATAAACGGGTTGGCATATCTTTCTTGCCTTGCAATACTTGACCAGCTGCACGGAAGTGACCGATATTAGTCATGCATGAACCAATAAATACTTCATCAATCTTGTCACCAGCTACTTCAGACAATACTTTGACATCATCAGGATCGTTAGGGCATGCAAGAATTGGTTCTTTGATTTCATCGATATTGATTTCAATGATCTCTGCATAATCAGCATTGTCATCAGCCTTTAGAAGTTGTGGATTAGCAATCCAGGCTTCCATAGCTTTAATGCGGCGACCAAGAGTGCGCTTATCTTCATAACCATTGGCAATCATCCACTTCATCAATGTGATGTTGGATGTCATGTACTCAATAATCGGTTCTTTGTTCAAGTGAACAGTACAGCCGCCAGCAGAACGCTCGGCTGATGCATCAGATAATTCAAAAGCTTGTTCAACTTTCAGATCAGGCAGACCTTCGATCTCTAGAATACGACCAGAGAAGATATTCTTTTTCCCTTGTTTCTCAACAGTTAACAAACCTTTCTTAATTGCATACAAAGGAATGGCATTAACCAAGTCACGCAAAGTGATGCCAGGTTGCATCTTGCCTTTGAAGCGAACCAATACAGATTCAGGCATATCCAATGGCATTACACCGGTAGCTGCAGCAAATGCAACGAGGCCGGATCCAGCAGGGAAGGAGATACCGATTGGGAAACGAGTGTGACTATCGCCACCAGTACCACAGGTGTCTGGAAGGAGTAAACGGTTCAACCAGCTATGGATCACGCCATCACCTGGACGTAAGGCAACACCGCCACGATTGGTCATGAATGGTGGCAGCTCATGTTGAGTGCGAATATCAACTGGCTTAGGATAGGCAGAAGTGTGGCAGAAGGACTGCATCACCAGATCGGATGAGAAACCAAGGCATGCTAAGTCTTTCAATTCATCGCGAGTCATTGGGCCTGTGGTGTCTTGCGAACCAACGGTAGTCATGTGTGGCTCGCAGTAAGTGCCAGGGCGAACGCCTTGGCCTTCTGGCACCCCGCACGCACGGCCAACCATCTTTTGAGCTAAGCTAAAGCCCTTTTTGCTATCTGTGGGATTGACGGGTAAGCGGAATTCTGTAGAGGCAGGCAAGCCAAGTGCGGCACGTGCTTTAGCAGTTAAACCGCGGCCAATAATCAAAGGAATTCGTCCACCAGCACGTACTTCATCCAAAATCACTGGGGATTTCAAAGCAAAGCTAGTGATCTCGCTTCCATTTTTAAATACTTTACCTTCGTACGGACGAAGCTCAATCTCGTCACCCATATTCATTTGGGAAACATCTAATTCAATTGGTAGCGCACCTGAATCTTCCATGGTGTTGAAGAAGATTGGGGCGATGTTGGTGCCTAAGCACACACCACCAAAACGCTTGTTTGGTACGAAGGGAATGTCTTGACCTGTCCACCAGAGAACAGAGTTTGTAGCAGATTTTCGTGAAGAACCTGTACCAACCACATCTCCAACATATGCAATCTGATTGCCTTTTTTTTGCAGGGCTGCGATTTGCTTCATTGGGCCGCGAACACCAGTCTCATCCGGTTCAATCCCAGGACGTGGATTTTTTAACATGATCGTTGCATGCAAAGGAATATCAGGGCGACTCCATGCATCTGGTGCAGGGGAGAGATCGTCTGTATTGGTTTCGCCAGTTACCTTGAAAACGGTAAGCTTCATGCTTTCTGGAACTACAGGGCGACTAGTAAACCACTCTGCATTTGCCCAGCTTTGCATTACAGCTTTAGCATTAGCATTGCCTTTTTCAGCAAGTTCTTGAACGTCGTTGAAGTAATCAAACATCAAGAGTGTTTTCTTAAGTGCATCAGCAGCTGCAGCGCCACACTCGGCATCAGCAAGTAACTCAACTAATGGCTTGATGTTGTAGCCGCCAAGCATGGTGCCTAATAATTCAGTGGCTTGTACGCGAGAAATTAATGGTGATTTTTCTGTACCTTTAGCGATGGCATCTAAAAACTCAGCTTTTACCTTAGCTGCCTCATCAACACCCGCAGGCACACGATTCGTAATTAACTCTACGAGTTCAGTCTCTTTGCCAGCTGGTGGATTTTTTAACAATTTAACCAATTCAGCAGTTTGGTCTTTGGTCAAAGGTAGGGCTGGGATTCCAAGGGCTGCTCGTTCGGCAACTTGGGCGTTGTAGGCTTCTAACATTGTGTTTCCTATGAGGTAAAAGTGGTCAATAGAAAGGCCAAAAGGGAATTTTCTCCCGATTCTCTAAATTATAGATGTTTATTTAAGTCTTATATAAGACTTTGAGTCTCAAATTTCCCCTAAAAAAGGGCAATTTAGCCAAATATTAGGGTTTTTACGGAAATATTGAGTTGCCCAGAGGGTTTTTGACGAAGGAGGCCGAAAACTATAAAACCTGCTCATCCTTCATTGCCCACACAAGAGCCACTACCCAGCCAATAAGAGACCAGCCCAGAAAGAGATTTAAGGCAAAAATAGCACCGGAATTAGCCCTTTTCTTATTAAATGCAATTGCAAAGGGTAGGAAATAGAAGAGCGAGAGGATGGTGAGGATGATTGCAAATATAAGGCGCATAAGGGGAAAAATTGGTCAGATAGATGGGTATTCTTGCCATATTACCGAATTTGAAATTTATATCTAATAGCCCTCTATCGTTATAATTACTTTTTCCAACAGAGCTTAAGCGATGACCAAATACGTTTTTGTCACTGGTGGTGTGGTTTCTTCTTTAGGGAAAGGAATCGCAGCTGCCTCGCTTGCCGCGATTCTCGAATCCCGCGGCCTGAAAGTCACCCTCCTAAAATTAGACCCTTATATCAACGTTGACCCGGGCACAATGAGTCCCCTCCAGCACGGTGAGGTTTTTGTAACCGAAGATGGTGCTGAAACTGACTTGGACTTAGGTCACTATGAGCGCTTCGTTTCTGCGAAGATGCGTAAAAGTAATAACTTCACCACTGGCCAGATTTATGAATCTGTAATCAGCAAAGAGCGTCGCGGAGAATACCTAGGAAAGACGGTTCAGGTTATCCCGCACATTACAAATGAAATTCAGGCTTTTGTTGAACGCGGTGCAAAAGCAAGTCATGAAGGCAATGCGGATGTTGCGATCTGCGAAATAGGCGGCACAGTCGGTGATATCGAATCACTACCATTTTTAGAGGCGGCAAGACAGATGAGTCTGCGACTTCCTTTGCATGACTGCGCCTTTGTCCACCTGACTCTCGTGCCTTACATTAATAGCGCTGGCGAGTTAAAAACTAAGCCAACACAGCATTCCGTTCAAAAGCTTCGCGAGATTGGCATCATGCCAACTGTATTACTCTGCCGTGCAGATCGACCTATTCCAGAGGATGAGCGCGCTAAGATTTCTCTCTTCTCAAATGTTCGTGAAGAAGCCGTTATTTCTGTTTGGGATGTGGACACAATCTACAAGATTCCTGAAATGCTGCACGCACAAGGCATGGATGATTTAATTTGTCGTCAACTTGATCTCAAAGCTAAACCAGCAGATCTTTCTGTATGGGCGAATTTAGTTTATGAAATGGCAAATCCGCAACATGAAGTGACCATTGGTATGGTTGGAAAATATGTTGAGTTAACTGAGTCTTATAAGTCACTCATTGAAGCCTTGCGCCATGCTGGTATTCATACCCATACACGCGTCAATATCAACTACATTGATTCCGAAGTCATTGAAAAAGATGGCATCGATTGTTTGCGAAATTTAGATGCTATTTTGGTTCCCGGGGGCTTTGGTAAGCGCGGAACAGAAGGCAAGATAGCTGCTATTCGTTATGCGCGCGAAAACAATGTGCCTTATTTAGGCATTTGTTTGGGCATGCAATTGGCCGTTATTGAATTTGCTCGCCATGTTGCCAATCTTACAAAAGCAAACAGTACTGAATTTGATCCTCAAGTTGAGCAACCCGTTGTAGCTCTGATTACAGAGTGGCTTGATCGAGATGGAAACGTTGAAAAACGTACAAACGACTCTGATCTGGGTGGAACGATGCGTCTCGGCTCACAACGTTGTCCAGTAAAGGCTGGCACCTTAGCCCATCGCATTTATGGGGCTGAAGTGAATGAGCGCCATCGCCATCGCTATGAAGTTAACAATACTTATGTGCCGCAACTGGAGCAGTCTGGCTTAATAATTTCTGCCAGAACTCCCAATGAAGAGTTGCCGGAGATGATGGAACTGCCTGCATCCATCCACCCCTGGTTCTTTGGCGTGCAATTTCACCCGGAATTCACTTCAACACCACGTGATGGCCATCCCTTGTTCTCCGCATTCATTAGCGCTGCACTTGAGCACCAAAAAGCCGCTGAGAAGCAAGCTGCATAAAGGAAGAATATGAGCGCATTTAAGCTTTGTGGTTTTGATGTTGGTCTGGATCACCGCTTCTTTTTGATTGCCGGTCCTTGTGTTATTGAATCCGAGCAATCGGCCATTGATATTGCTGGCCAGCTAAAGGAAATTACCACTGCATTAAAGATTCCATTTATCTATAAGTCTTCTTTTGATAAAGCCAATCGCTCTTCAGGAACCTCATTCCGTGGTTTGGGAATGGAGAAGGGCTTGGAAATTCTTGCTAAGGTCAAAAAACAAGTTGATGTTCCTGTCTTGACTGATGTGCATGACATCAGCGAGATTTCTGCTGTGGCAAGCGTTGTGGATGTTATGCAAACCCCAGCATTCTTATGCAGACAAACTGATTTCATTCGCGCCTGCGCTCAAAGCGGCAAACCTGTGAATTTCAAAAAAGGCCAGTTTCTCTCGCCGCATGAAATGCTCAACGTGATTGAAAAGGCACGTGTAGCTGCTGCCGAAAAAAACCTCGCCGATCAATTTATGGTGTGCGAACGTGGCGCTTCATTCGGTTATAACAATCTTGTATCGGATATGCGTAGCTTGGCAATCTTGCGTGAATCAAAAGCGCCAGTAGTCTTTGATGCAACCCATTCAGTTCAGCTTCCTGGCGGCCAGGGTAGCTCCAGTGGTGGTCAGCGTGAATTTGTACCCGTGCTAGCCCGTGCTGCTGTTGCGGTTGGAATCAGCGGTCTTTTTATGGAGACTCATCCAGATCCTGCTAAAGCCTTATCGGATGGCCCTAACGCGGTTCCACTGGATCGCATGAAAGAACTGCTTGAATCATTGGTGGCCATTGACAGCGTTGTTAAGTCAACGGGGTCATTTTTAGAAGACAGTTTTAAGTAGTTTTAAGAAATTAGTTATATCCATTTCATATTGTTTTAAGGAGAAGGTGCATGAGCGCCATTGTTGACATTATCGGTAGAGAAGTTCTAGATTCACGTGGCAATCCAACGGTTGAGTGTGATGTATTGCTTGAATCTGGTGTTATGGGCCGTGCAGCTGTACCCTCTGGGGCATCCACAGGATCACGCGAAGCGATTGAGCTACGTGATGGCGATAAAACACGCTATTTAGGTAAGGGCGTCCTTAAAGCAGTTCAAAATATCAACATCGAGATTGCGGAATCTATTCTTGGTTTGGATGCAAGCGAGCAAGCTTTTTTAGATCGCACTTTGATTGAATTAGACGGTACACACAACAAAGCACGCTTAGGTGCTAACGCAACCTTAGCTGTATCCATGGCCGTTGCTAGAGCTGCTGCTGAAGAGGCTGGCTTGCCTTTATATCGCTACTTTGGTGGATCTGGTGGCATGCAATTGCCAGTACCCATGATGAATATTGTTAATGGTGGTGCACATGCTAATAACAGCTTGGATATCCAAGAGTTCATGGTGATGCCAGTTGGCGCTGAAAATTTCCGTGATGCATTACGCTGTGGCGCTGAAATTTTCCATGAACTGAAAAAGATTTTGGGCGCTCAAGGTATGCCAACGACCGTTGGGGATGAGGGTGGTTTTGCCCCAAACTTTAAGAGCAATCATGAGTGCTTGCAGACGATTATGAAGGCCATCGAAGGTGCTGGCTACCAAGCTGGTGAAGATGTCGTATTAGCCTTGGATTGCGCTGCGAGTGAATTCTATAAAGATGGTAAGTACCACTTATCTGGCGAAGGCCTGCAACTGAGCTCAAGTGAGTTTTCAGATTACCTCGGTAATTTAGCCGATCAATTCCCAATTGTTTCAATTGAAGATGGTATGCATGAGGGCGACTGGGACGGATGGGCTGACATTACTAAAAAGCTCGGCAAGAATATTCAACTAGTTGGTGACGATTTATTTGTTACCAACACTCGTATCCTAAAAGAGGGTATTGATAAAGGGATCGCCAACTCTATCTTGATCAAGATTAACCAGATTGGTACCCTGACAGAAACCTTTGCCGCAATTGAGATGGCCAAGCGTGCAAATTACACTGCAGTAATTTCACATCGCTCTGGTGAGACCGAAGATAGTACTATTGCAGATATCGCTGTTGGTACCAATGCGGGTCAAATTAAGACTGGTTCCTTATCACGCTCTGATCGTATTGCTAAGTACAACCAACTCTTGCGTATTGAAGAGGATTTGGGTGATGTTGCTACCTATCCAGGTAAGTCTGTTTTTTATAACCTCAAGCGCTAGCCTTTAATAGATTATGCGGATCGTCATCTACTCTATGCTGGTATTGCTGATCGCAATTCAGTACCCACTTTGGTTGGGGAAGGGTGGATGGCTAAAGGTTTATGAGATGGAACGCCAAGTAGAGTTACAAGAGGCTAAAAATAGTCTCTTGGCTTTGCGCAATGCCAAGTTATCAGGCGATGTTAAAGACTTAAAAGATGGGACCCGAGCAATTGAGGAGCGGGCTCGTGTTGAGCACGGTCTAATTAAAGAGGGTGAGTTCTTTGTACAAATCTTGCCGGCAAAAAAATAAAGCGAATCACAAGCTACTAAGCAGTAATCAACGGCTATTGCTTAATGACCGCTAGATGGCGGTCTTGTTGCATCGCTTAATAAATCCGTTTTAAATACCTGCAGGCAATCGACTGCATCAAAGCGATAGGGTTTCGCACAGAAATCGCAAACAGTCTCTACGGCGCCTTGTTCCGCAAGAATGCTTTGAACCTCTTCTTCGCCCAGCATTCGCAAAATATCGGCAACCTTGCTTCGGGAGCAGCGACAAGAAAAGCAAATAGGTCTGGCAGGGAAGCTTCGTACACCGTTCTCCGTGGACTCTTCTAAAAACAGGCGCCTTAAGATAGTTTCCGGAGGAAGGGTAAGTAATTCTTCATTGGTAATGGTCTCGCCAAGTGTTTGGATGCGAGACCAGCCTTCAGCTGCAATTTGTGGATCCAAATGCGCGTGGCCACCCGAGTTAGGTAAGCGCTGTAACAACAGGCCCCCAACATGGGTATCGCTTGATGCAAGCCAAATACGCGTATCTAATTGCTCAGAGTTTTGCATATACAAAGCGATAGCTTCAGCAGCGCTGGTTACGGGCTTGATTACCGATCCCTGGTGGTCTTGAAGTGCAACAATGCCTTGGTAAGGCGCTTGACCTGGTTCGCGGTCTGCTGGATCTAAGGTGATAACCAATCTTCCGCTATTGCTGACATCTAGCAGATCGGCTAGCGTTGCATCAGGCGATATTTCCGTTGGGTCCACCGATAGCTTTACTGTTGCCCTCATGGACAGGTCGGACTTGCATTCCACCACCAGCAGTTGAATTGGACCTTTACTTTGGGCCTGAATAATCAGAGTCCCATCAAATTTCAAGCTAGCACTTAAAAGTGTGGCGGCACCTACAAAATCGCCCAAAATTCGACGCACAGCCGGGGGGTCATTTCGGCGCTCTAAAACTGCCTGCCAGGCACTGCCAATTGACACAATTTCCCCGCGGACCGGGGCGCCATCACACATAAAGACCAGTAGTTCATTCATACCTGAAAGTATCCACTTTTTTTCAGATTTAGTCCTATCATTCGCGACCTGAGATAATGGCATTTATGCATATACGTACACGATTTGCCCCTAGTCCCACGGGCTTTATTCATCTGGGAAACCTACGCAGCGCCCTCTACCCATGGGCATTTGCTCGCCATAATAAAGGTGACTTTATTCTGCGAATCGAGGATACCGATCTAGAGAGATCTACCCAAGAGGCTGTTGACGTCATCATCGAAGGCATGGCGTGGCTTGGACTTGATTTAGATGAGGGTCCTATCTATCAAATGCAGCGCATTGATCGATACCGTGAAGTGGTAAAGCAAATGCTCGATGCTGGCTTAGCTTATCCCTGCTACATGAGCGAGGAAGACCTCAATCTATTGCGCGATCAACAGATGGCGAATAAAGAAAAGCCTCGCTATAACGGTTTATGGAGACCGGAGCCAGGCAAAACATTGCCTCCGATTCCTGAGGGAGCGAATCCGGTTATTCGCTTTAAGAATCCTATCGGTGGATCAGTCGTCTGGAATGACGCAGTTAAAGGTCAAATCGAAATCAGTAATGATGAGCTAGATGACTTGGTGATTGCTAGGCCAGATGGAACGCCGACTTACAACTTCTGTGTGGTAATAGATGACATGGATATGAACATTACCCATGTTATTCGAGGCGATGATCATGTCAACAATACGCCGAGGCAAATTAATATCATGAAGGCTCTAGGTGGCACACCTCCTGTATATGCTCATTTGCCAACAGTTTTAAATGATTCTGGCGAAAAGATGAGTAAGCGCAACGGAGCGATGAGTGTGCGTGACTATCAAAAAGCAGGATACCTGCCCGAGGCTATCCTCAATTATCTGGCGCGCCTTGGATGGTCTCACGGCGATGCCGAAGTATTTACCAAAGAGCAATTCGTTGATTGGTTTGATCTAGAAAGTTTAGGGCGCTCACCAGCACAGCACAATCCAGAAAAATTACTTTGGCTAAATCATCAGTACATACAAAATGCAGATCCTACAAAATTAGCTTTAGAGACAAAACCATTTGCGCATGAGTTAGGCATTAATACTGAAGCTGGTCCAGACTTTGTTCAAGTAGTTGGACTGTTGAAAGATCGTGCAAATACGTTGATTGAGATTGCTGAAGGCGCTAAGCTGTTTTACGTGCCAGCCCCCAATTTAAATCCTGAGCAGATCAAGGAAAATGTTGCTGAAGCAGTCATTCCCGCATTAAAAGATTTAGTTGAGGCAATTACGCTGGCTGAACCAACTAAAGAGGGTTATGCAGCAGTATTTAAGCAGGTATTAGCAAAACATGGGCTGAAAATGCCTGCCTTGGCAATGCCTGTTAGGTACGCTTTATTTGCAACCACGCAAACTCCGGCGATAGATTCAGTGCTGGTGGTATTAGGCAAGGAAGAGGCTATCCAAAGGCTCTCCAAGGTGATCCAGTAGAGAATTTGCGCACTCGCACAAAAATAGGATAAAATCTTGGATTGTTTTGAGTGTCTTGTAGTTTTATCGCGAGATTTCGGGGGTATAGCTCAGCTGGGAGAGCGCTTGCATGGCATGCAAGAGGTCAGCGGTTCGATCCCGCTTATCTCCACCAAGCATTTAAAATAGAAGTATGTTGTAGTCCAGGTCCCCATCGTCTAGAGGCCTAGGACATCACCCTTTCACGGTGAGTACGGGGGTTCGAATCCCCCTGGGGACGCCAGATTCTTCTGGTAGTAGTAAAGATGTATGATGTTGCGTTACGCGATGCATTTGGAGCGGTAGTTCAGTTGGTTAGAATATCGGCCTGTCACGCCGAGGGTCGCGGGTTCGAGTCCCGTCCGTTCCGCCAAGACAATTAAAAAGCCCCCTTAATAGGGGGCTTTTTTTTATTCATATATTTTCTGAAATTTATTCGTAACCAACTCTTAATTTCAGAACTTTGCGATTATCAGATGTTGCTGGATCTGCCGCATGTTTTTCAACAGCGCTTGTCTGAGAGATAAAGTTCAATACTTCATTAAGAACAATCTCACGTTCATTATCAATAGTAATGATGTGGTAGCTATTACCAAGCCAAATAACGCGACGCACTTCTGATTTGCAGTGTTCCAGTATTTGATCGGCAGACCAGACTGAGCATGTGTCATCTTCCACCGACTGGATTAAAAGTAATCTACAGTTCAGGTCGTATAGACTATTTTTAGCATTTACCATCAAGCCCTTGGCTTCATGTAGATGTCGTGCAGAGATTGAAGCTGCGCCAACTTCAGATACTTTAGAGGTTTTAAATTTTTCACTAATGCGACGTCGCAAATCGATGTTCTTGACGCCAAAAGGCTCACGTTCAGAATATTCCCAGTTTCGTGCGCCAAGAAAGTAGAGTAAATCTAGCATGGGTCGATAAAAGGGTACTGACCAGCCATCATATTTAAGTACTGGTGACATTAGGGCGAGTGATGCAATGTCTATCCTTTGGGCCGCAACCAATGTGGCCAAAGTAGCGCCCATGCTAATGCCCGCAAGATTGACTACGGAGTAGATTTCCCTCTGTTCGTCGATAATTCGATGGAGCTCTTGAACCCAGTCGGTGTATTTGCTGGCTGGACTACCAAACAAATAGCCTGGAATCTCTGGGATTAAAACATCGTGCCCAGCCGCCTCCAAAAATCTAGGCAGCTGTCCCAGCTCAAGCCCGCTACCATTGAGTCCGGGCAAAAGGATGGTCAGGTCGTGTTTAGGTGTGTTGTTAACGGGCTCTAACATCTAAATATGGGCTTATTCTAGGAGATGGGTTAGGATACACCGAAATAGAGAAAAAAGATGAGACATAACTTAAACGCAAAACGTTGGAGCTCCAATATTAGTCACGGTTATTTGGTGGCTGTATTTGGCGTTTTAGTCGCATTCTCCTTGCGCTATATTCTGCACCCCTTTTTGGGTGCATCACTGCCGCTATTTTTCTTTCAAGTGAATACTATTGTGATTGCGTATTTCTTTGGCATCTTTCCGGCGATTCTAACCCTCGCTTTGAGTGCGCCACTATTGATATTTTTCTTTTTGGAGCCCTTTGGGGCATTGTCAGTGGTTGATCAAAGGGATGTAACTACTCTGTTCGTTTACTTCTCATATACCTTATTAACAGGCCTTCTGGTGGAGCTTTTACGTCGCGAACAGTACAACGCCAATATGGCATTTCTGGTCAGCGAAACGAGGCTGAAACTGATGGTTGAGGGTGATCAAAAAATGAGAGGCATTATGAGGAAAGCAATCTCAAAGACAGGCGCTGAGTAAATCGTTTGAGACTGTTGTAAGGGGCTTCTTGTCAAAAGCCCCTGACCTTAGGATTGCCGAAGGTCAGGGATATGGATTACTTCTTTGGCGTGGTGATAGATGCAGCCATTGCATCAAAGTAAATTACCTTCACTTGCTCACCCACATTGATATCAGCTAAGAGGGCGGGGTTCTTAACGGTCACGGTTGTTATCTTGCCGCTGGGACCTTTAACGGAAACCAGTTTTTTCTCGCGATTCACCTCAACAATGTCGGCAACGATAGTGGTCTTGTTCGTAATTGTTTCAGAGGGCTTTTCATCTGCCTTAGACTTCGTTACGGTATTGGTTTCGACTTTGCTGCGAACGCCATCACTTTTAGTCTTGATCAATTCAATGGCAACAGCCAATTCATAACTTACATTAACGCGGTCGCCTTTTTTAATCTGTGCAAAGTTGGCGATCTCAGGACCAGCAACAAATTTAGTTTCACCTTCTTTGTTTTTAAAAGTAATGGTGCGCGTCTTTTTATCAATCTTTACTACTTCGCCCTCGTATAGCTGATAGCGGTTGTCAGTTACAGCGGCATCGATCACAACAGGCTTAGCTGATCCTGTTGCCGGAATAGATTGGGCATTTGCCAATGATGCACCTGCAAGAGCTACTGTAAGCGCTAGGGCGATAGGGCTATATTTGATATTCATTATTTTCCTTATATATAAAATCCACTAAATTCAATCTTAGCCTATTTTTATTGCCAAAAATGGCCTATTAGCGTGATATTTCATTACGAGGCTTAAATAGACAACTTTTGTTAAGATCTGCAATCCCATTAGATTTACTCGCTTTCTTAAAAGGATTTGAAATGCCAAAGTTTGCAGCTAACCTCACCATGCTCTTTAATGAGCATCCATTTATGGAGCGTTTTGAAAGAGCTGCAAAAGCTGGGTTTCAGGCCGTTGAATTTCTTTTCCCTTACCCATTTTCAGCAAATGATATTCGTCACGAACTAGACAAGCATCAGCTTCAACTGGTGCTTCATAATTTGCCAGCAGGAGACTGGGACGCTGGAGAGCGTGGAATTGCTTGTTTACCCGATCGTATTGAAGAGTTCCGGGCGGGCGTTAGCAAGGCTATCGAATATGCAAAAGTGCTGGGCGTAAATCAGATTAATTGCCTGGCAGGAAAAGCTCCTAGTGGAGTGGCACCAGATTTATTGCATAAAACCTTTGTCGATAATTTACGTTATGCAGCTTCTGAGCTGAAAAAAGTTAACATCAAACTACTCATCGAACCAATCAATACTTTTGATATCCCTGGATTTTATTTATCTAAAACTCAGCAGGCTCTTAATATTTTGAATGAGGTTGGCTCAGATAATTTGTTTATTCAATACGATATTTACCATGCGCAACGTATGGAAGGTGAGCTTAGTAAAAATTTAGAAGCTAACCTTTCAAAAATTGCTCACATTCAATTGGCTGATAATCCTGGTCGCAACGAACCAGGAACTGGTGAAATAAATTACGCTCACCTTTTTAAATTCATTGATAGCATTGGCTATACAGGTTGGATTGGCTGCGAATATAAACCCGCTGCTGGCACTGAAGTTGGCTTGGGCTGGATTAAATCATTAAATTAAAAAATAGATGCGGAGACATAATGAGTAAGCAATTAAAGTTGGGTTTTATCGGTCTAGGCATCATGGGTGCCCCAATGGCAGGGCATCTAGTGAATGCAGGTCATGAGGTTTTTATTAATACTCGCAGCAAGGTTCCAGAGAACTTGGCTTCTACCTCTGCGGTGCAATGTAATTCACCCCAAGAAGTTGCCAATAAGGCCGACATTATTTTCACTATGGTTCCAGATACGCCTGACGTAGAGAAAGTGCTTTTTGGCGACAAAGGAATTGCTTCGGGCTTATCTAAGGGCAAAGTCGTTGTAGATATGAGCTCTATATCTCCTATTGCTACAAAAGAATTTGCTCTAAAAATTAACGCTTTGGGCTGTGACTATCTTGATGCACCAGTATCTGGCGGAGAGGTTGGGGCTAAGAATGCAACGCTTTCTATTATGGTTGGCGGCGATGATCAAGTCTTTGAAAAGGTCAAGCCCATCTTTGAGTTGATGGGAAAAAATATTAATCTTGTTGGTGCTAATGGTGATGGTCAGACAGCAAAGGTTGCCAACCAAATTATTGTTGCCTTAAATATTGAGGCGGTTGCTGAAGCACTCTTATTTGCTTCTAAAGCTGGGGCGGACCCTGCAAAGGTACGTCAGGCTTTAATGGGTGGATTTGCAGGCTCTAAAATATTAGAGGTTCACGGCGAGAGAATGGTTAAGAGAACGTTTGATCCCGGCTTTAGGATTGAATTACACCAGAAAGACTTAAATCTAGCTCTAAATAGTGCAAGAGCCCTTGGTGTTTCGCTTCCAAATACTGCTACTGCTCAGGAGTTATTCAACTCATGTGCTGCTCACGGCGGCAAAGCCTGGGATCACTCAGCCATGGTGCGTGCGCTTGAGAAGTTAGCAAACTTTGAAATTGGCCAGAAGGCTTAAGTACCCTCTATGCCCACAACCTTGGTCGTCTATCTTCACGGTTTTCGCTCCTCACCTCGGTCAAGTAAAGCAGTCATGACAGGGGAAGCTATTAATGCACTATCTACTCAGGAAAATCCGATCGAATGGTATTGCCCACAATTATTGGCTTCTCCAAAAGAAAGTATGGGCATGGTAGAAAAGCATATTAAAGATTCAAAACACGATCGCCTAGTCGTGATTGGATCCTCTTTGGGTGGTTACTATGCAAATTACCTTACCGAGAAGTATGGCTGCAAAGGGGTGGCGCTAAATCCTGCGGTGAGGGCCCCAAGAGAATTAGCTTCTCATGTAGGCATGTTGACTTCATACGATACAGACGAGCCATATGATTTTCGGTCAGAATATATTGACCAATTGAGAGATCTTCAAGTCGAGGCTATTAGCAACCCTTCTCGCTATTTTTTAATGGCGGCAAAAGGGGATGAGCTGCTTGACTGGCATGAAATGGTTGAGTTCTATAAAGGCTCAGAGCAGTTAGTTCTGGAGGGTAGTGACCATGGGATTTCAGAGTATTCTGATTACTTACCCAAGGTCATGCGATTCATCTTTGGCTAGGTGATTGATTGCCACCATCTTCTTCTGTAAGATGGTCCTGGCGATGTTCCTAGGTTAGGACGTCTAGAAAGGAGAGATTGTGCTTAGCATCTTGAAATTAGACGCAGGAGGAATTCCCCAGGGCTGGGTTAACGCTGAAGAGGCCACTAAACAGTATGCCGACAGTAGTGTGTTGTGGACTTTAGGCGACCCTATTTTCCAGATGCGTGGTGGCATCTCTCGCTCCACAGGCAAACAATCTCTCATCGAGCTTCACTCCATCATCGCAGTGAAGGGTAGCGCCAAGATTAATCTTTTTGATGTGGTCCCTATCATTACGAAACATAAACTCTATAAGCGCGACAGAGGTCTTTGCGCTTATTGTGGCGATGCAATTTATGAAAACCAAGCAGAAGCAGAGCACATCATTCCCAATAGTCGTGGCGGCAAATATAGCTGGATGAATCTGGTGATTTCATGCAGGCCTTGCAACCAACGCAAAGCTAATCGGACGCCAGAGCAGGCCGGCATGGGCTTGTTGTACGCCCCTTATTTGCCTAGTCTTTATGAGGATATGATTCTGAAAGGGCGCAATATCTTATCTGACCAGATGGATTTTCTAGCTGCAAATCTTCCCAAGAACAGCCGTCTTTTAGAGGCATTACCCTGAGTCAGAAAATAGGGCGGGAACATTCATTTCAACTGCCTAAAGTAAATTCCCTGAGAATTATTCTTGCTGCTTGGTGCCTATCAGTAGCGGGGCATTTGATTTTATTTTTTGGCATCCCGTTTATTTCATATGCTGATGCTCCACCCATTGCAGATGATTTAATTATTAGAACCGAGTTAAAGACGGAGCCACCAAAAAAAATTCAGATGGCGAAATCTCCGCACAAGACGCCTAAGAAAACATCATCAAGCAATCTTTCTGAAGATCTTAAATCTAATATTGCTGGGGAGCAGGGCGGATCCAATAATCAATCTGGGGCTCCATTTAAACTTCCGCAGTCAGGAATCATTTATTACGATGCATACCTTGACGGACAAAAGCTCCAAACCGGCGAGATTGATTGGATTGCTGAGGGTAATAACTACCGTCTCTACGTCAACATCCCTTATGCATTTGTAGGACCGTTTGTTTTTGAATCGCGCGGAACGGTTGATTCCTATGGAATTGCGCCCAGTATTTATTGGACGCAGCGCGGTACAAAGCCACCCCGTTATTCACGTTTTGATCGAAATGAAAAAGGTGAAGGGCAGATGTTTTTCTCTGAGAAGCCTGAATTCACACCCGCATTACTTCCAGGAACCCAAGACCGGTTTAGCCTGATGTTCCAATTAGCGTCTTTATTGAACGGCGATAGCAAAATGGATGATGCCGGAAGTATCCGAGCCATTCCGGTGGTTGACTACAACACCCTGGAAATGTGGAACTTTAAGAGTTACGGCGAGACAGTCTCGGAGGATATTCCTAGTCTCGGCAGAACATTAAATCGACACTACGCATTAATGCAGCGTGAAAACGACCCTTATAAGCGTCAAGTTGATATCTGGCTGGCAAAAGACCTGGAATGGCTCCCAGGCCGGATTCGGTCCCTAGAGGCGAATGGCAGGGTGCTTGAGCTGATTTTTAAGCAGAAGAACCCTTTACCAGCTGGATTAAAGCCCTAGATTTAAAATCCAGAGCCGGATTTAGGGTTCTGATTTTGATTGTTATGACCCAAAAGCGCACCCATCATGGTGTAGAGGGCTGCACCAGACATTGACACGGCAAAAATTCCTGAAAAAGAGATGATGATGGGAAGAATTCGCCATTGTTCTGAAAGTTTGTAATCGCCGTATCCAACGGTTGTATACATTTCACCTGCAAAGTAGAAGGTCTGTGGATTTGTTGGGAAAACCTTCAGGGCCACACAGATGTATGCCCAAATAACTATTTCCGTTAAATGTATTGCGATCACTAAAAGTATGGCAATAAAGTACGAGAGAAAGCTTGCACCAAATATTCGCTTCCTAGTCATGACGTCATCGATGGCATGAAATGCGCCGGCAATACCCAAAACGACTACGGCATGGACTGCTAGCATGAGGCACGCAGATACAACCATTACCCAGATCTGACCGTTACCCATATCTGTATTGATCTCACTAAAGAGGGTTGCAAAGCTAGGTAGGTCTGTATTGTGAAATAGGCTAAACATGGTCTGGGTTATATGAGTAGGATTACAGAAATATCTTATTTGACATAATAATGATTATACGCAGAAGGCATGCATCAGGTCTTGGGCTGAACTAGTCCCTTTGGGCTTACATATGGCTTTTTATATAGCTTTAGCCAACGTGAACTGAGGCCATCCACTATCCAAGGCTTGTCATATATGACCGCTATGTCAATGGCCGATAAGCCTACAGAATTACGTATTTGTAAGTCAGCACCTTTATCAAGTAATAGCTTGATAAGTGGTTCATTGCCAGATTGAACTGCCATCATTAATGGCGTTGTATCACCTAGGCTCAATGAGTCAACAATTGCACCATTAGCTAATAAGTATTGGGCTACGTCCAAGTGACCTTTAGCAGACGCATAATGCAACGGCGTCCAACCTATGTGGTCAATCCTGGCCTTTCTTTGCTCTACAAGCATCTTAACAACAGGTAAATTGCCATCTATTGAGGCAATCATGAGGGGTGTTTCGCCATACTTATTGGAGAGATCAACGTCTGTAGCCTTATTGGCAATCAGCAAAGCGATTACATCGTTAGACCGTTCTTTGATCGCCAAATTCAACATGGGCTCACCCCTAGGATCGGTTGTATTGGGGCTAACACCTTTTAATAACAGCGAGTTAACTGTGGCTATATCGTTAAATTTAGCTGCTTTAGCAAAATCTGCAATTTGAACGTCTGTTTGAGCAAATACAGGTCCGCTAAGTACGGCTGAGGCGACTAAAGCCAAGAAGAATTTATTAAACTTAATTCTCATGATAGATTTCTATCTATATGAAAACATTCATAAAAATTATTTGATGTGGTGATGGCTAATTCTTCTACAGAAATACCTTTTAGTTCCGCAACAAATTGACCAACTTTTGATACCCAGGCTGGCTCATTTGTCTTGCCGCGATAAGGAATTGGCGCCAAATACGGAGAATCAGTTTCAATGAGCATCCTATCCAACGGGACTTGTTTGCACGTTTCCTGAAGCTCTTTAGCGCTTTTAAAGGTCACAATCCCTGAGAAAGAAATATAAAACCCCATTTCCATTGCCGCCTTTGCAACCTCATAGGACTCCGTAAAGCAATGCATGACACCGCCAATCTTCTGAGCACCCTCTTCTGTAAGGATATTGATGGTGTCTTCAGAAGCTGAGCGAGTATGGATGATTAATGGCTTACCAGAGCTAATAGACGCCCTAATATGGGTTCTAAAACGTTCACGCTGCCATTCCATGGAATCGTAGCTGCGATCACCCATGCGGTAGTAATCAAGACCTGTCTCACCAATGGCGATAATTTTGGAGTGTTTTGCAGCGGTTTCTACGAGAAATTCAAATGTTGGTTCAGGCGTATCCTCATAGTCTGGATGAACGCCGACCGATGCATAAAGATTTGGATGCTCTTCTGCCAGCTTTAAAACATTTGGGAAGTCCGGTAGGTCGACGGAGACACAAAGGGCATGGGTTACCTTGGCTTCCTGCATATTGGCCAAAACCTCGGGAAGTCGAGATTGAAATTCCGGAAAATCGAGATGGCAATGGGAGTCTATGAACATGACTCGTATTTTAGTCTTTCAAAGGCAATATCAAGCTCCAAATATCTGTTGATATTGAGAAAGCAGTGCTTCTAGCTGAATTCGATTAGCTAAGGGGTGATTTTCATGGCGCCGTGCCTGAATAAGCGATTTCCAGAATTGATCAATTTTGTGGGTGTTAGCCATCTTAGAAAGGCCGTCAAGAGTATTCAAGTGCTTAGGGTAATACCGTGGCTCACCGCCTTGGGACACTGATTGCAAATCAGAAACCCATCTTTGCATGCTAGCCAATAAGAATCCATATTGAGCTTTATGGGTTTTCTCAGCCGCATCGAGCCAATTCATTCTGACTCCTTGAGCCATCGATTGGAGTAAATAACGAGTGGCCTGAATAGAGATTGTTAATTCGTCCTTATCGTCTTTATTGTGTCTTGCAATAAGAGAGCTCAGTACTGAGAAGGGTGCCCCACCCTGCTCGTCATAAACAGTTTCAATATCGGCATCACTGGCTTTTAGACCGCTGATGTTGCTTAGTTGTTTTTTAAGCCAAGTCAACCCCTGCTCACGGTTAGGTCGAGGAGCAGTCAAAAGGCGACAACGAGATCGAATGGTAGGTAATACGCGATCAACTCGATCGGCTAGCAATATAAAAATAGTACTTGCTGGCGGCTCTTCCAATGACTTCAATAAGGTATTGGCTGAGTCTGAGCGCAGCATCTCCAATGGATAAATTAATATCACGCGATTACCACCCCGATGTGAGCCTATGGAAAGATTTTCTATAGCACTGCGCGTTTCTTCAATCGAGATATTTTTCTTTTCTTTTTTCTCGCTAGATTCAGCATCATCATCGCGTATAGATTTTCCCTTCTTAGGGGCATCATCGCCCTCATAGTCTGCATGAGGCAAGAGCTTCCGATGTGTTTCAGGAACTAGTGCAATAAAGTCTGGGTGATTGCCGGTATCGAACCAATGGCATGCCTCGCATTGTTTGCAAGGACGTATAGCAGCGCTAGAATTTTCACAAAGTAATGCTTTGGCTAGCTCAACCGAAAAGGCAAACTTGCCAATACCGGATTGACCATGCAACAAGATGGCATTAGGAAAATTGCCGAAGTCTAAGCCTCCCCAAAGGGGCTCAAGCCAGGGTGCAATTTGAGCTGAAGGATTCACTTAAAGCGCAATCTGAATCAATTTCAAACCATTCCAAATAGCTTCCGGGGTTTGGGTTGCATCAACCAAGTGGAAGCGACCAGCATCTTCTTTTGCACGTCGCAAATATTCCTGGCGTACTTTTTCAAAAAAATCCAAATTCATTTGTTCGAATTTGTCTGGGGTCCGAACTTTTGAACGGCGTGCTTCCGCTATCTCACCAGGCAAATCAAACAAAATAGTTAGATTGGGTTGTAACAGCGATCCATTGGGAAGTGTTTGCACCCAACGCTCTAATTCATTCAATTTGGACAGACTCAATCCGCGACCCCCACCTTGATACGCAAAGCTAGCATCTGTAAAGCGATCAGATATAACGATCTTGCCCGCTGCCAGTGCGGGTTCGATCACTTGAGCAATATGCTCGCGTCGCGCGGCAAACATCAATAATGCTTCAGTCTCTAAATTCATTGGGGAGTCCAAAAGCAGCTTTCGCAATTGCTCGCCAAGCGGAGTTCCCCCGGGCTCTCGAGTCATCACGACCTCCCTATCTGGGTAGCGCTCTTGCATCAGCGTACGAAATGCATCGATATGTGTGCTTTTGCCAGCACCATCGATGCCTTCAAAACTAATGAAATATCCTGTGTATGTTGATGTCATAATGAATGAATTTAGTTATTGCTGCCCTTGGGAGCAATCTTACGTTGATATAGATCTACTGCCGACTCATGCTCTTTTAGGTTTTGAGAGAAATGGCTGCTGCCATCTCCTTTTGCAACAAAGAATAGTGCCTTGCTTTTTGCAGGATGCGCCCCAGCAAGAATAGATTCTTTGCTTGGCATGGCTATAGGAGTTGGGGGTAAACCTTTATGCATATAGGTATTGTAGGCAGTGTCTTTACGCAAATCCGCTTTCCGTAAGTTTCCATCAAATTTAGGGCCAATTCCGTAGATCACCGTAGGATCTGTTTGAAGGGGCATGCCTATATTTAAGCGGTTAACAAAGACGGCTGCAACCATGCCTCGATCACTAAGGCGACCAGTCTCTTTCTCAATAATAGAGGCCAAAATAAGAAGCTCATAGGGTGTTTTAAGAGGCAGGCCCCCATCCCTTTTGTCCCATATCTGAATAAGCTGTTTTTGCATGCCTTGGGCGGCTTTGCGATAAATATTGAGATCAGGCTCATCAGGGTCAAAAATGTAGGTGTCCGGTAAAAAAATTCCCTCATCACTCGGGTAACTCAGATTCAAGCTCTGCAAAAGTTCCTTATTGCTCATCCCTTTGGTTTGATGAATGAGGGCTGGATGAGAATCCATTAAATTTCTTAGCTGCCAAATTGTCATTCCAGGGATGATTGCGATATTTTCTCTAACGCGATCGCCGCGTGCAATTTGTAGAAGTATTTTTCCAAGACTGGCACTTGTCGGTAGTAAATAGGTGCCAGGCTTTAATTTTGAGCCAATAAATAAGCTTCTGGCCGATAGATGCAAGATAGAAGGAGTGATTGATAGACCCTGCTCCTTTAGTTGCTCAGCGATACTGGAGAGACCCGAGTGTTGATTAATCTTTACTTTATAAACGGAGCCATCGATAGTGTTTGATTGGCTAGGCACTATCGGTATTAAAAAGATGGCGCCATACATAAGTCCCAATAAGGCTAATAGCAAAATTAAGCCGTTTTTAACAACTGAATTTCCGGGCCTCTTATTTATGAATAAAGCCCTTCTCTGAATTTTTCTACGCATCAGGCTATGATAAAAGGGTCATGACAAATACATCCCAAATTCAGCAAAAGTGGCTGGATAACCCCTCCTCCCTACCCTGCAATCTGCCTGATTGGGGGCTTATTGTGGTCGAAGGCTCAGATGCTGCAAGTTTTTTACAAAATCAATTAACCAATTCTGTTTTGGGTCTTTCCCGCACCTTACCTGGACAGATGGCCCAGGATTTCACGGGTACCCGTTTGGCGGGCTATTGCAGCCCCAAAGGCAGGCTCTTAGCAAGCGCCTGGCTTGGCCTCTTTCCATCAGCAGGCGATACAGATGACCGCTTTGCGTTATTTATTTCAAAAGATATCGCAGCTAGTACGGCTAAGCGTTTGTCTATGTTCATACTTCGCTCAAAAGTGAAAGTTACAGATCTTTCAAATGACTGGAATATTGCTGGGCTTTTTTGCTCTCGTAGTCAGATAGACAATATAAAACTTGATCCACATTGCATTAATTTGCGCATACCCAATGTATTGGTTAGCGAGCAATCGGTAGCCCGTCTATTGATGGCATATCCTAAAGATGTTTCCATAGCTTTGGAAAATTCTGATATACGCCTATCTACATGGAATGACCTTGAGGTGTTGAGCGCCATTCCGCGCATTGTTCAAGCGACGCAAGAGCAATTTGTGCCACAGATGATTAATTTTGAATCTGTTTCAGGTGTTGACTTTAAAAAAGGGTGTTATCCAGGTCAAGAAATTGTTGCGCGCAGTCAATATCGTGGCGCTATTAAGCGTAGACTCCAGTTAGCATATGCAACGAATGCTGAACTAACAGCGCCAGGTACGGAACTTTTTCACTCTGCAGACCCGGGGCAACCGGCCGGAATGGTAGTGCTATCAGCCCAGTCCCCATATATTTCTGGGCGCACAGATATTCAAATTGAATGCAAATTAGAGGCGCTCGAGACTGGTGAAATTCATCTAGGCGGCACCGATGGACCTGTGTTAAAAATAGATTCATTGCCATACCCATTGATTGAAATTTAACTAATTTATGTGCCTCATTCTCTTCGCCTGGAATTCTCATCCGGATTACTCCCTAGTAGTAGCGGCGAATCGCGACGAGTTTTATGAACGCAATACCGATGCGGTTGGATGGTGGCCAGAGCACCCGCATGTATTGGCAGGACGTGATCGCGCAGATGTCTTGGGCAGTCCTGGCACTTGGTTGGGTTTTACAAAGACTGGAAAATTTGCTGCATTAACGAATGTTAGGGCGCCGAGTGAAAAAAATCCTGATGCAAGAACTCGAGGTGAGCTTTCATTAATGTATCTCACTGGCAAAGATGGACCCACCGAATTTATTCAGAGCAATTCAAAACGTTTTCAGCAGTACAACGGATTTAATCTCTTAATGGCAGATCTCAGCGATCCCGTCAATGCTGAAATGCATTGGGTAAGTAATCGCATGATGATGGGTCAAAGCATTCGTCCTCGTAAGGTATTTCCGCAACAAGCCTTAGAGCCAGGTGTTTACGGACTATCGAATGCCATGCTAGATACGCCATGGCCCAAGGTAAATCACCGTGTAGCAGCGTTTGCCCAGGCTTTAGCTATGGATCAAGGGCAATTGAAGAATGCAGATCAGTATTTAAAGTTGCTGGCCGATACCCATCACGCCAGCGATCATGAGCTCCCGAGTACAGGGGTAAGCAAAGAGTGGGAAAAGGCCCTCTCCCCTGCATTTATCAAAACGCCTGCTTATGGCACCCGCTCAAGTACTGTTCTCAGAATTCGCAAGGATGGTCAATTCGAATTGGTGGAACGTCGCTTCGATACCTCAGGAACAGTTGGCCATGACGTAGTTACAGGAGCTCTAAGCTCCTCATCTGACTCCAATCTATCCGTCTAGCTTGCTTCAAAACGACCATCGTCGTTTACAACACGAACACCCTCTGCATTACGCGTTGCCAAGCGCTTTAAATATTTAAACGTTCCTGTAGCCATGCAGCAGATTTCGCCTTGATCGTTGTAGAGTTTGGCTTCACAAAAAGCCATCGTTGCAGTTCTGCGAACGGTATCTGCCTTAACACGCAATACTCCAGTGGCAGCCTGCATGAAATTATTTTTCATTTCTATAGTGACAACACTTCTATCGCCGGGATCTCCAGATCTGGCGGCAACGGCCATAGCAACATCCATCAAGGTCAATAGAACGCCACCATGGGCAACTTCCCAAGTGTTGTTATGTTCTGGTTTGAGTGCCAGCAAAATCTCACCCTTACCCATTACTGCGCTTAAGCAACGAACCCCGAGAAGCTTTAAAAAAGGAACGTTTAACTCTTCGCCTAAATTGGCCAATTGGGTCTGCGGGTTAATTTGAACTTGTTTATTCATAAGGTAATTCTAGAGGCATGTACGTAGATTGGGAAATCCCCCTAGAATAGGTCATATGGCCTTTACCTTAAGCGGCGATGACGTCTGCCAAACAGCCCTTCCCACCTCTATACCCAACCCATACTGGGTTGCTTTTTCGCCCTCTTCAGCCAAATTAGCGGGTATTACCATTGGTAAAAATAAGCTGCCAGAAGATCAAGCTTGGTTGGCGGTATTGTCTGGGAACCAGTTAAATACATCCGAGCATCATTTTTTAAACCCCATTGCTACGGTGTATAGCGGACATCAATTTGGCGTCTGGGCCGGACAACTTGGGGATGGTCGCGCAATATTGCTTGGCGATCTTGCCGGACAAGAGCTTCAACTGAAAGGAGCTGGTAAAACTCGGTTCTCACGCATGGGTGATGGCAGAGCTGTGTTACGTTCTTCTATCAGGGAGTTTCTATGCAGCGAAGCAATGCACGCTTTAGGTGTGCCAACAACTAGAGCCTTATCGGTTATTGGTTCTGATTTGCCGATAAGAAGAGAAACGATTGAAACAGCCGCAGTTTGCGCTCGACTTGCGCCCAGCTTCATTCGCGTTGGACACTTTGAGCATTTTGCTGCGCTCCAGGACCGCAATAGATTGAAAGAATTGGCTGATTATTTAATTGCAAGCCACTATCCCGAATGTCTTAAATCAGCGGCTCCTTATTTGGACCTATTTAGAAGTATTTGTGAACGTAATGCAAAACTGGTTGCGCAGTGGCAAGCTTTTGGCTTTTGCCATGGTGTACTCAATAGTGACAATATCAGTGTGCTCGGCTTGACAATGGACTATGGCCCTTTTGGGTTCTTGGATCAGTTTCAAATTGACCATATCTGCAACCATAGTGATCAAGGTGGTCGATATGCCTACCATCGCCAGCCGCAGATCATGCATTGGAATATGGCTTGTCTCGCAAGTGCCATGATTCCCCTACTCTCAGTCAATTCCAATGAGAATGAAGCGCAGGAGCAATTGCGTACTGCGCTTGAAGCTTTCCCTGTTACCTATGCGCAAGCATGGCAATCTCTATTCCGCAAGAAATTAGGCTTTGTAAGCTCACAAGACGGAGACATCGCCCTGATAGAAAGGTTGCTGCAAGCAATGCACGACTCCAGAATCGATTTCACGAATTTCTTCCGAAGTCTTGGGGCAATCAATACAAAAACGTCAATTCAACAGATTAATTTAAGAAATGATTTTATTGATCGGATCGCAATTGATGAGTGGTTTACTGATTACATAGAGCGCCTGAAGGCTGAATCAATTGCTGATTCTGATCGCAAAGAAGGCATGAATCGAGTCAATCCAAAGTATGTACTTCGAAATCATTTAGCGCAAACCGCTATTGAGCTTGCGCAAAAAAAGGATTTTTCTGAGGTAAATAAGCTTCTGATGATCCTGGAAAGTCCCTTTGATGAGCAGCCGGAGCATGAAGCATATTCATTTGCACCGCCGCCTAACCTTCCGTTGGTTGAAGTAAGCTGCTCTTCTTAGAGTCTAGATTTAGAGCCATTTTTTGGAGCCACCATGAAAAAAACTGACCACGAATATAAACAATCGCTGAGTGATATTGAATATCGAGTCACTCGAGAAGCGGCAACTGAAAGACCTTTCACGGGTAAATACTGGGATCACTGGGATCAAGGCCGCTATAAATGCGTCTGCTGCGGTACGCCTCTATTTCTATCCGACACTAAATTTGATGCCGGTTGTGGGTGGCCTAGTTACAACGCCCCTGAAGTTGCATCTTCTATTAAGGAAGTCCGCGATATCACTCACGGAATGATTCGTACGGAGGTTCGTTGTGCCAACTGTGACGCACATTTAGGACATGTATTTGAGGATGGGCCTATGCCAACTGGATTGCGCTATTGCATTAACTCCGCATCGCTTCATTTTGAGCCAAGCTCTAATGCCGCACCTACAAAGACTGAGGAATAAGCAAATAGCTGGATAATCCTATTATGAAATTTTTATTCGACCTCTTCCCCATCATCCTTTTTTTTGTTGCATTTAAATTTGGCGATATATACACGGCAACTATTGTTGCAATGGTTGCTACGATAGGTCAGATTCTCTGGGTCTATTACCGTCACCGCAAAATTGATGCAATGCAGTGGATCAGCCTTGTAATGATATTGGTCTTCGGAAGTCTCACCATCTTCTTACATGACAAAACGTTTATCCAGCTTAAGCCGACCGCTCTTTACTGGTTATTTTCTGGAGCCCTCTTTATAAGCGCTCAGTTTTTTCAGAAAAATTGGATTCAGGTGTTGATGGGCAAGCAAGTAACCCTGAAGGAGAAAGGCGCACATTCTGTATGGCATCGCCTGAATATGGCATGGGCCTTATTCTTTTTCTGCATGGGCGCTCTCAATCTTTATATTGCATTTGAATATTCCGAGGAAACTTGGGTGAACTTTAAATTATTTGGTAGCACAGGATTGCTATTGGTCTTTGTCGTCGCACAGGGAATTTGGCTCTCTAAACATATGGAGCATCCAAGCGAATGAATATTAATCAACAGCGGATTGCTTCATTTGATGAGGACCTGCGCAAGACTTTTCAGGTCGTAGACCTATTTATTGAAGATGAAAGTCACTTGCACGCTGGCCATGCTGGTGCGGCTAGCGGCGGCGGGCACTTTAAGCTAAAAATCATTGCTCCGGAATTTAAGGGTTTAAGTCTTGTGGCTCGTCACAGAGCTATTTATTCGGCCTTAAATCGCCATATTCCCAAGGAAATTCATGCGCTTACTATTACTGCCCTTGACCCAGATGAGGCATTTGCTTAGAGCTACTTTAGAATAGCCACAATCACTTATATTTAACCACTTAAATACCATGTTCAATAAACGTCAAATTCTCTCAGTAAGCATTCTAGGTGCAGCTCTTTTGTCTGGAAATGCATTCGCCCAAAATGCCGTGATCGTCAACGGTAAATCCATCCCTAAGTCTCAGTTAGATAAGTTGGTGCAACGCTCTGGTCAACCTGACAATCCGCAAGTGCGCGATCAAGCTCGCGAGATGCTGGTAACTCGTGAATTGGTATTGCAAGAAGCCGATAAGCGTGGCGTACTGCAAAAAGAAATTGTTCGGGAGCAATTGGAACAAGCTCGTATGGGTGTGCTGGTGGGTGCCGTTTTTGAAGACTATGTTGAAAAAGAAGGCGTTGCTGAGGCCGATCTAAAAGCAGCCTATGAGTCAGTTAAAGCACAGTACACCGGCAAGGAATATCACGTAGAGCATATTCTGGTTGAGAAAGAGTCTGATGCCAAAGCAATCACCGCTCAAATCAAAGCAGGCTCTAACTTTGAGGATATTGCCAAAGCCAAATCATTGGACCCTGGTTCAGCGAAAAATGGTGGCGATCTTGGCTGGGTTAGCGATAAAGCTTTAGTACCGGAGTTTTCAAAGGCTATGGTTCAGCTCAAGAACGGTCAAACTACTGACAAACCAGTTAAGTCGCAATTTGGCTGGCACATCATCAAGGTAATTGACTCACGTGACGTCAAGGCTCCAAGCATGGATGAATTGAAGGATCAGCTAAAGCAAATGATTGTGTCTGATAAGAACTGGCAAAAGGCTAAGTTCGCAGAGATGATGCAAAAGTTGCGCGCTAAGGCAAAGATTCAATAAGTTAGCTTTAGTCGAGTTATCTGGCGGGATAACGTCGCGGTCGTAGTTTCTGGATCGCCATACCCGCCAGACCACATGCAAAAGCGGACATTACAAATACATCCCTTGGTTGTGAAGCTTCCCAGATCCAGCCAGCGCACAAGCCCCCTAGCGTTCCACCTAAGCCGTAAGATACGGTTGCCATCAAGGCTTGCCCTCGAGCCTGGAGCGGACCTGTAAACCAACGTTGTAGTAATTTTGTAGCGGCGCTATGGTGTGCTGCAAAAGTGCCTGCATGCATTAATTGCGCCACAATTAATACGGAAGTAATTGGTAGGAATGCAATCAAAACAAAACGAACTACCCCTATCCCGAATGCAGCTTGCAAAATCACTTCAGCATCGAGCCTGCTGAGTACTTTACTTTGGAAGTAGAAGAAGATTACTTCAGCGGCGACACCGAGAGCCCAAAATAGACCTATCTGAAATTTATCGTAGCCAAGGTCTGCGAGATAAAGGGAATAAAAAACATATAAAGCAGCATGTGCGAAGATCATGAAAAATCCCGACACTAAGAACCAGCGCACATCTGGATTGAAAAGCACAATCAATAACTCACCCTTTACCATCTTGCGCCGCTCCATTTTTGGCTCGCGCAAACAAAAGCTAATCAAGGCTAGTGCAAGCAGAACAATCGTGCCAACTAAGGGGTACAGCTCAATAGACTTGCGTTGAAACAGCTCTCCTGCTGCTAGAACCATGGCAATAAAACCAATCGAGCCCCATAGTCGTAAACGTCCATAACGTTTATCAAAAGAATTGTCTTTGTATAAAGCGTGGATAGTAGCTGATTCACCCAGCGGCATTAGGCTACTCAAAATGGTATGCAGAGCAAACATCCAAATGAAAAAGCCAATGTAGCTCTGTAAAAAATAGATGCACAAAAATACTATGGCAGCTAAACAGGCGCAAAAGCGAATAATGCTAATGCGATTTGATAGATAGTCAGATAGCCAGCCCCAAGAAAATGGACCAACTATTCTGGTGATCTGCAGCATTGACATCAATGCAGCGATTTCAATAACGCTAAAGCCTCGATCTAAAAAGAAAAGGCTAGCGTAGGGTGAAACCAGGCCAACATAGGCAAAATATAAAAAGAAAAAGGACCCGAAGGCCCAGCGAAGCAAAGGTGTCATTTATAGAGCCAAGTTAATCGCGATATGAGCCAGGTTGAGCGGCTGGAATGGATGCGGCATCGGACACGTCGGCACACTGAGCGCGATGACGAAGTGCGTGATCCATCAACACAAGGGCCAACATTGCCTCGGCAATTGGGGTTGCGCGAATACCAACACAGGGGTCATGTCGCCCTTTGGTTTGAACGGTAATGGGTTTTCCATCTAAATCCACAGATTGCTTAGGACTCATGATGCTAGAGGTCGGCTTGATGGCAATGGAGACTCGTAAGTCTTGACCGCTACTGATGCCGCCCAAGGTGCCGCCAGAATTATTTGTTGCGAAACCATCTGGGTGCAGCTCATCACCATGCTCGCTACCACGTTGAGCAACAGACTTGAATCCTGCGCCAATCTCTACGCCTTTGACGGCGTTAATCCCCATCATGGCATGCGCAATATCGGCATCCAATTTATCAAATAAAGGTTCGCCCAAGCCAGCGGGCACATTACGGGCTCGCACTTCAATGCGCGCACCACATGAGTCCCCTGCTTTACGTAAATCATCCATGTAGCTCTCTAATTGAGGAATGACTTGAGCATTGGCAGCAAAGAATGGATTGTTTCCGATTTCAGAAGCATCTTTAAATGGGATTTCCAGTTCACCCAATTGACTCATATAGCCATAGAACTCAGTGCCATATTTTTCATGCAACCATTTTTTAGCAATTGCTGCAGCTGCAACTACAGGCGCCGTTAAGCGCGCGGATGATCTGCCACCACCGCGAGGATCACGAATACCGTATTTTTGTTGGTATGCGTAATCTGCATGACCAGGCCTAAAGGTTTGCAATATGTCGCCGTAGTCTTGACTACGTTGATCGGTGTTGCGAATCAATAATGCAATTGGAGTACCTGTAGTCTTACCCTCAAAAACACCGGAAAGTATTTCTACCTTATCTTCTTCTTTGCGCTGGGTAACGTGCCTAGAAGTTCCAGGCTTGCGACGATCCAAATCCAGCTGAATATCCGCTTCGGACAATTTCATACCCGGCGGGCAGCCGTCAACGACCGCGCCGATAGCGGGACCGTGGGATTCACCAAAAGTGGTAACAGTAAAAAGAAGGCCTAAAGTATTCCCTGACATACCGACATTATGTCATTGGTCAGAAAAGGATGGCTAGAACTGCTTAGGATGCGGCTTTTTCGGTATCTTCGGGCCAGTCGCGGATATAGGCCTTAAGCATGGTGTTTTCAAAGTCTTGGGCTTCAACTACAGACTTAGCAACGTCGTAGAAAGAAATCACGCCCATTAGCATTTTTTGATCAACCACCGGTAGGTAGCGTGCATGATCAACCAACATCATGCGACGCACTTCATCAATCTCAGTTTCCATATTGCAGGTTAAGGGCTTCTGATTCATCACTGTGCTTACTTGAAGACCCTCAAGCTTGCCATGATGCTTAGCTAATGCCGCAATAACTTCGCGGAAAGTTAGAATGCCAACCAATTTGTCGTACTCCATAACTACTAGAGAGCCAATATCGTGTTCGCTCATTACGAGCACTGCTGTTTGAAGAGCTGTATCTGGAGCAACTGTAAAAAGAGTGCTCCCCTTAACGCGTAATATGTCACGAACTTTCATTTGATCTCCAAAACTAGGCTTTTATGACTTCAATATAGACTTAAGACCTCTTTGAATCAAGGGCTTAGGTACAACTTTTAGTAACGAATAACCCTAATGACGCCACTGCGGATGCTGGGCAAATTGGCCACTATGACCGCTCCAGTCAAGGTAATCCACCAAGTTAAGTAGATCCATATCAGCCCTAAAGGAAAGATGGCGAAAGCGCCATAAACCGTTTTGTAGAAGGCTGTATGCGTTAAGAAAAGAGCAAAACCAAATTTCATTAACTCAAAAGCTAGTGCAGCGACTAAAGCTCCAGCAAACGCATCGCGCCACAAGATCTTGGTATACGGAAGAATTTTGTAGACTACCGCGTAGACCAAGATTGCCAAAAAGATCGGGGCAATCGTCGCCACTAATTTAAATCCTATGGATACAGCGCTAATCCAACCTTCAGATGCACTAAACAAAACGCCGCTAAGGTAAATGCCTAAGCCCAGCAGTATTGGCCCCAAAATTGTTGCCGCACTGTAAATGGCGATTTTCTTGTACATAGGGCGAGTTGCGCTGACCTTGAAGATATGATTAAAGGCCCCTTCGATCACAGCAAGGGTCATTACAGTAGTAATAATGAGACCCGCTAAACCAATAAAGGTTAATCCTCGTGCTTGAGAGGAAAATTGGTCCAAGTAAATAAATACCTGTTGGTTAATACCCCCCGGCATATAGGTATCTAATAGCCAAGTTTTAAAGGAATTTTTGACTTGAATGACGCTTGGCAGGTAGCCGATTAAGATTGTTGCAATTGTCACCATGGGAACCATGGATAGCGTGGTTGTAAAGGCTAGGCTAGCGGCAATTTGCTTCAAATTCTGGCCGCGGTTACGCTCCCAAATCTCTTTAGCCAGAGAGAGCCATAATTGGGGGTTACGAATAAGGCGCATCGCCGTATCATAAGAGATCAATATGAGCCAACACGAAATTTTAGTTTTGTACTACTCCCGCTATGGTGCAACCAAGGATTTGGCGCGTCTGATTGCCGAGGGTATTGAAAGTGTTCCTGGGGTAAATGCCCGTTTAAGGACTGTTCCTGCCATTTCAGCTGTTTGCGAGGCAACCGAAGCCACCGTACCCCAAGATGGCGCCCCTTATGCTGAATATTCGGATTTACAGGAATGTATAGGGCTTGCATTAGGATCGCCAACCCGCTTTGGCAATATGGCGGCTCCAATGAAGTACTTTTGGGATGGCAGTTCCTCAGAGTGGATGAATGGTGCATTAATAGGTAAACCAGCTTGCGTATTTACAAGCACTGGCAGCATGCATGGCGGCCAAGAAAGCACTCTTCTGACCATGATGATTCCATTGCTGCATCACGGCATGATGTTGATGGGCATTCCGTATAGCGAACCAGATCTCATGTCTTCTAGCACGGGCGGAAGTCCTTATGGTGTTACTCATCTTGCTCATGCCGATGGACGCGCACCAATCAGCGCTGAAGAGCAACGATTGGCAAAAGCTCAAGGAAGACGACTGGCTGAAACAGCCTTAATGCTTCACCTCAATAAAAAGTAAGGCACGCAAATTCCACATGATGCAAAAGATTCTGAATAAAAATCCTTACCAACTCATTGCAACGGCCGCCTTTATTGATTTATTCATACTATGCGTGTGTTGGGAGTGGTTTATTTCACCGTTGCGACCCGGTGGCTCATGGCTAATACTGAAAGGCGTGCCCCTCTTATTTGCTATTCCAGGACTCTGGAAAGGAAATGTCTATACCATGCAGTGGGCCTCTATGTTGATCTTGCTCTATATCACCGAAGGCTTGGTTCGCATCCTTGAAACGGGGGCAAACTTTTGGCTTGCCGTACTTGAAACATTTCTCGCAACGATTGGGTTTGTCTGTCTGTTGATGTATCTAAAGCCAATTAAAAAAGACGCGAAAGCATTAAAGAAGAAAATGCGGGCCGAAAACTAATGCAAGACTTCATCCAACAACTTTCAGGCGCTATAGATCAGAAGTACCTTCTGACCCAAGAGGAAGATAAAGCGCCCTACCTTACTGATTGGCGCAAACGCTTTACAGGAAAAGCTCTTGCCGTTGTGCTACCTAGTACAAGCGCTGAAGTTGCGGGAATCATTAAGTTGTGCGCACAGCATCAAGTTGCCGTAGTTCCGCAAGGTGGTCACACGGGGTTTTGTGGGGGCGCCACACCAGATAACAGTGGTACGCAAATCATTCTTAATCTTAAGCGCATGAATCGGATCCGCGAGGTTGATGTAGCCAACCAAACCATCACGCTTGAAGCAGGCTGTATTTTGCAGGCGGTTCAAGATAAAGCGGTCGAGCATGGGTTTTTATTTCCCTTAAGTCTTGGAGCAGAGGGTAGCTGCATGATTGGCGGAAATCTTGCAACCAATGCTGGTGGAACTAATGTTCTCCGCTACGGCAATACTCGAGATCTCTGCTTAGGTCTTGAAGTTATTACTGCTAAGGGTGAAATTTGGAATGGCATTAAAGGTTTGCGCAAAGACAATACTGGCTATGATTTACGCGACTTATTCATTGGGTCTGAAGGGACTCTTGGCATCATTACGGCTGCAGTGATGAAGCTATACCCTCTGCCAATTTCTCAATGGACCACACTGGTAGCGTGTGAGAATGTTGCATCCACAATTACTCTATTGAATCTCTTTCAAAAACGTGCCAGCGCATTACTTACTGGTTTTGAAATGATGACGCGAGAATCATTGGATTTAAATGAAAAGCATTTTCCGCAAATGGCTAATCCCTTAAAGGGAAACCCACCCTATACGGTCTTGATTGAATTGTCAGACCACGAAAGCGAAGAGCATGTCAGGCAGCTACTCGAAGCAATCCTGGAAGAAGCTTTTGAGGCCCAGTTGATTAGTGATGCGGTCATCGCTAGCAATTTAAGTCAGGCGAACGGGTTTTGGCATATGCGTGAACACATCACTCTTGCACAAGCTCAGGAAGGTGCCAATCTCAAACATGACATCACCATTCCCCTATCTTCACTTGAGAGCTTTATTCAAGTGACTGATGCATTAATGAGGGATAGATTCCCTGGTGTCAGGATTATCAATTTTGGACATCTTGGGGATGGGAACTTGCATTACAACATCGCCCCACCCTTGGGCATCGATCCTAAGACTTTCAATGAATTTAATGAAAAACAGATTCATGAGCTTGTTTATGACCAGGTAGAACGTTGCAAAGGCTCTATCTCCGCAGAACATGGGGTTGGGCAGCTTAAATTAGACGGCCTAAGGGCTCATAAAGGCAAAGTAGCCCATGAGCTTATGAAGACCCTAAAAAGGGCTCTAGACCCCCAAAATATCCTTAACCCCCATAAAGTCGTCTCGATTTGATCAGAATACGCACTTTTTTGTGAAATATTTTGTAATTCGTGTCATCTCGGTCGCTTTTCCAAGCGTTGTATGGGCATGGAGGTGGCAAATATGTCAACAAGACTCAAACGTTGGGCCCGCGCAATTCAACAGATCGACTTGTCCAAAAGGACGCCTGAGGTAGCTATTGGCTATTTGGATAGCAAATATCGCGATATTGCTTGGCGTTATATCCGTATCCTAGGCTTTGAGCGCACTATCAGCTTCATGGCTAGCAATAATTTTCACCCAGAATAATTGTTAAAAACCCTAAATAACTGATTTATTTAGGATTTTTTCTTTTACTCTTCTTATTCCGGCTTTCAGCCAAAGAATTCCTTGGCCTCTTTCAGCAATAGAGCCGGAATCTCTTCCGGTATGTAGTGTCCACTTGGTACCGCAGCCCCGCTAACCATATCGGCAACTTGCTGCCAGTCCTCTAGAGGCTTGAAGCATTTATTTACCAATCCATGCTCACCCCATAAAACCCTGAGCGGCATATTTAGTTTCTTTGCTGCGGCACGATCTGCGCGATCATGAATAAGATCAATAGTGGCAGCAGCGCGATAGTCTTCACACATCGCATGCATACCTTGTGGCTCACTTGCGCCTGCCAAATATTCAGCCCAACGTTCTGGTGAAAATATTCCCGTTCCTGCGTGTCGACCCATATGATTCTTGAGCCAATATTCTGGATTGGCTCCAATCATTGTTTCTGGAACCGGCTCTGGTTGAATTAAGAAGAACCAGTGCCAGTAACCTTTGGCAAATTCCATTGTGGTCTTGTCATACATTGTTAAGGTTGGAGATATATCTAGAACCATCAAACGCAGAACGCTTTCAGGAAAGTCCATAGCTAATCGATGGGAGACTCTACCCCCTCTGTCGTGACCAAGTAAAAAGAATTGATCAAATCCCAAGCTCTTCATTAAAGTATGCTGATCTGCAGCCATAGATCGTTTCGAATACGTTGAATGGTCTGCCTCGCCATGAGGCTTTGAGGACTGCCCATAACCTCGTAGATCTGCAGCAACTACAGTAAAAAGTTTGGCCAATTCAGGCGCCACTTGACTCCAGATTGCCTTGGTCTGGGGGAAGCCGTGCAGAAGCAACAAAGGCGGCCCACTGCCGCCAATGAGATATGCAATTTCAATGGGGCCATCGCTCGATGAGACGGTAATTTTATTTTCTTTAAAACCTGGAAAAGAAACAGACATCATTCATCCAAATAAATGAGCCCCCTTGGGGGCTCTTGAAGTTTCGATCTTATCTATCAGCCATTGCCTGAATTTCAGCAACAGTCACATAGCCCTTATTACCTGTGTCGATGTAGCTGAAGTGGTCATAAATCCTAGGCATGCAACCCTTCGCCTCATCTCGAGTTAACTTACCATCATGATTAACATCGCATTTAGCAAATCGCTCAGCTACCTCCTTATTGCGAGACGCATTATCCGCATACACCGGAATAGAAAAGGCTAGAAAGGAGCTTATGCCAATAAGGGTTAGTAATTTACAAAATAATTTCATGATGGGCGCTTATTTCCCGGTTGGCGTTGGATTTGCGGATTGCTCCAAAGCTGAGCGGACAACTTTCTTCGCCATTGCAACAAAAGAATCTGCAGATCCAGCATTGGTTCTAAAAGATTCACCCTGAACAGTGATTAAGCCCTCGCCTAATAGTTGTTTTGATTGGCTATCAGTGATCTTGCTTTCAACCAAAAGCGCAGGAGTTTTTGAATTCACTCCACCAGCGTAGGCAGCAGCATTCATGGCCAAGCCTATAGGTGTGAAATTCCAAGGCTGCAAACTATCCGTTGAACTCTCAGCGCCAGTAATACCTACTGAAATACGCGCAGTACCAGGACCAGGCTGCGTAACAATCCGAATATTTCCACGGGCATTTACTGCCTCAACCATGGAGGCTTGTAATGCAGCCTTCGCTTTATTAATCACATCAAGGCTGACCTCTTTGGTTGCGTTTTGATTTAAATAGATAGGGTCAAGGATTACTGCTGTATAGATGCCAGGATTTACACCTGATACACGGTACCTCCAAATACGGGTGTCTTTATCGCTCGTTGCCATCGGAACTAAAAGGTTGTAGTCAGGCAAGAAGCCTGATCGAGGCATTGACTCTGTCGCTAATTTGGGTGCATTACTACAAGCGGCTAATGTGATAGCCGCCATAAATGACACTAACAAAACATTCATTTTTTTCATAGCGATTCCAGGTGATTGATTGAGATACTTAAAGGACTAGCTTCAAAAGGACATCATACCCACATCCAATTAATCCGGTGCCGGGCATGGCAGAGTTCCGCCCGTCTTTTTGTGAATCTGAGGTTTGCAATCAGCTTGAGCAGGAGCCGTCTGAGTTGAAGCCATTGCTTCAGACGGTGCAACCTTGTTCAATGGTGCCTGCACTGAAGGTGTTGTAGTTGTTGTGGATGGCGATGGAGCGATTGGGCTGCTTGCTACGGGAGTCGGCTTTGCAGGAGCTAAACCAAGTTCTCTATAAAACGCCTTATCTGAACCAGGGCAAGGCATTAGTGCGCCCGTTTTAGGATTCACAACATCTTTGCATTGGGGGTTCGCTTCGAGTCGCGCCTCTAGCTTTGCTGATGAGCAAGCCCCAAGAAGAAGCAAGGCGCAGGAGATCAGCAAGGATGTTCTGAGTAAATTGGTATTCATCAGATCATTCTAAGGCAATGTACGCAAGAAAAAGATACGTCAAGCCGTAGTTTAAAGCATTGGGTGTGTAGAGAATTTTGGCCTGCCCAGCACGATTCGAACGTGCGACCTACGCCTTAGAAGGGCGTTGCTCTATCCAGCTGAGCTATGGGCAGAATGTGCTGGGTCTATCTAGAACAATAAGGGAAAGTGGTCGGAGTACAAGGATTCGAACCTTGGACCCCCTGCTCCCAAAGCAGGTGCGCTACCAGGCTGCGCTACACTCCGACGGAATCGATATTCTACACCGAGAGCGCCGTTTGAGGCAAATCCTGTAAGATTCATCCCATGAGTGCCTATTTTTCAAGCAAATTTACAAAGCAAGTTCATGCCGCACTTACAGCGGCATTGCTAGTATTTTGCTTGCTAGGCACCCACTTGGTGGGCCTCTCACATGCTATTTCTCACGCTGGATTACAAAAGCAAGCTACAGAGGCTAGCGCATCAAGCAATATCGATAAGAGCTTCAGTCACAGCTCTGATGTATGTCACCTGTTTGATGCACTTTCGCTTGCGGGATTTGTGCCGAGCAGTCACGGTGACGCCGAAGTCATCTTGGGCAGCGCTTCAGATCCGCAGAATTCAAGCAACCCTTCATTACGGAGTTTAGTTTCCAACTCGTATCACTCGCGTGCGCCCCCTACCTTCATCCTTTAAAACACAGCGCCCTTGAGGGCACCCTCGTTTTAGTCACTCACCAATACTTGGTGAATTTGGATGAATATGAATTATCGCTTTAGAAAATTTACCTGCTCATCGCTACATGCCTTGATCGCGCTGCTGCTTATAAATACTGCTCACGCGGAAGGTCAAGCGGATTCTTTACCGCAACTTGATGTCACGGGGGTGCGTGATAACGGACAAGGATTCTTGGCGCCTAACAAAGTATTGGCTGGTGATGAGCTTCAGAACAAACTATCAGGTACGCTTGGTGCAACACTAGCAAATGAATTAGGCATCTCAGCTACAGGTTATGGTGCTGGATCTTCAAGGCCGGTTATTCGTGGCTTAGATGGTGCACGTGTACAAATTCTACAAAATGGCTTGTCTGTTGGAGATGTCTCTAGTATCTCCCCTGATCACGCCGTTGCAAGTCCAATGCAAAACACGCATCAAATTGAAATTTTGCGTGGCGCTTCCGCCCTGCTTTATGGCTCGGGCTCAAGCGGTGGGCTAGTGAATGTTGTAAATGACCGAATTGTTACAACAATGCCCGATACAGTTTCTGGCGCCATAAATACTAGCTACGAAACCGTTAATCAAGGCAAGACCGCCAATATTGAATTAGATGCTCCCGCTGGACCATTGGCACTTCATTTTGATTCAGCAATTAGCAACTCAAATAACTATCGCATTCCAGGCTATGCAGAGCAAGGTGGCCCAAACGCAAATTGGTCTATCAATCCTGGTGAGTCAGTCAACGTCCCTTATAGCGGCAAACTGCCCTTCTCTTTTAGCAATCAAAATAGCATGGGTTTAGGCGCAAGTTATGTTCGATCAGATGGATATACCGGCATCTCCATGGAGCGCATGAATCATAACTACGGCATTCCGACTGCCGAGGGAGGATTTATTCAGCAGTCTCAAAATCGTTACGACATTGCACATCAATCCAACGACCCATTTGATGGCTTTAGCTCTGTCAAAATCAGCGCTGCCAACACGAATTATCAACATACTGAATTTACTAATAATGGTGTTGCTTCCACGCAATGGAATAACACTGCAACTGAAGCACGTCTAGAGTTGGCTCATAGAGAGTTATTGGGATCTAAAGGGATCTTAGGGGTGCAAATTACCGGCGCAACCTTAAATGCGACTGATTTATCGACTAATAATTACGCAATTGTTCCGCAGACTAAGTCAAATTCATCCGCCCTGTTTTTGGTTGAGGAAGGTCGGTATGGCCTATTAAAAACAAATCTAGGAGTGCGTTATAACTACGCTACCCAAAATCCAAACTCAGGTACGCAGTTTCCAAGTGCCGCTAGTCAAGATTTTGTGCCAAGCTTATATGGACCACCATCACTTCAAAGTCGTCAATTTAATTTAATGTCGTATTCCGCCGGAGGGATGTTGGATATTGCAAGAGGATATGGTGTTGGACTTACTTACACTGTTTCTCAAAGAGCCCCATCAGCTCAAGAGCTGTATTCATATGGACCACATGATTCAACTGCGACATTTGATATTGGAAACTCGAATTTAGGCATTGAAACATCGCATAACCTTGAATTGAGTTTTCAAAAAACGCTTGGGATCGTTCGCAGCAAGGCTAGCATTTATAAAAACCAATTTAATAACTTTATTTACGGTTTCTACACAGGCGCCTATAGCCAAGCCAACGACAATTTTTCAGTTGTACAAGCCTCTCAAGCAAATGCAACTATTCAGGGCGCAGAAGCAGAGCTAAGTTACAACTATGGTGAAAATGGTGTTGGTGGGCGGATATTTGGGGATGTATCACAAGGTACATTTACCGGAGGAGGGAATCTTCCTATGCAGCCAGCCCCTCGCATTGGCACTGAATTATCTTATTTACACAAAGGTTGGTTGGCAGGCGCTAGCTACATCTACAGTTACCAACAAAATAAATTGGCCAGCTGGGAAATTGGACCAACGCCAAGCTATAACCTAGTCAATGCCAACCTTTCTTATACAGAGCGCGTTGGAAAGGTAAATTGGACCGGTTATCTCATTCTGAAGAACTTGCTAAATGAAGAGATTCGCTACGCCACATCTCCTATGGCAGTCAGACTGTACGCTCCGCAACCAGGAAGAAGTCTAATGGTGGGTGTAAGAGCCGCCTTCTAACGCTTATGCAGTTGGAACTAAATCAGCAATACTTTTAGCTGCTCGCATTGCAACATCAGCATCCTTAGTCTCAACCATCACGCGCAATAAGGGTTCTGTTCCAGAGGCACGTATTAAGATTCTGCCAATATCTTGAAGATCAGCCTCAACCTTTGCGATTTGTCTTTTTAAGATCTCGTCGGACTTCCAGTCATAGCCAGGTTTAAATTTCACATTCAAAAGTACCTGTGGATAGATTTTTACTAAATCAAGAAGCTGTGCAAGACTTTTTTTGTTTTGACTCATGGCGGCCAATACCTGGAGCGCTGCAATGGTTCCATCACCAGTCGTATGTTGATCAAGACAAAGTAAGTGGCCAGAACCCTCACCGCCAATGATCCAGCCATTCTGCTTAAGTAGCTCTAGAACGTAGCGATCGCCAACATTTGCGCGCTCAAAACCTATGCCCAGTTCCTTGATGGCGTTTTCAACTGCTAAATTGGTCATTAAAGTGCCTACAGCACCACCAATCTTTTGGCCACGATCCAAGCGGTCTTTTGCCAATACATAAAGAAGCTCGTCACCATTAAATAATCGACCAGAGGCATCTACCATTTGCAAGCGATCGGCATCACCATCTAAAGCAATGCCTAAATCTGCTTTGACCTCTTTAACCTTAGCAATAAGTGCTGCCGGAGCGGTTGCACCACAACCATCATTGATATTGCGGCCATCTGGACTTACGCCTATTGAAATAACCTCAGCACCTAGCTCATGAAAAACATGAGGGGCTGTGTGATAAGCGGCGCCATTAGCGCAATCTACTACGAGCTTCATTCCCTTGAGATTTAGCTCTCCAGGGAATGTTGATTTACAAAACTCAATGTAGCGTCCCGCAGCATCGTCTAAACGAAAGGCCTTACCAAGTTCTTTTGAATTTACGCATCCCATTGGGTTCTCTAATTCAGCCTCTATAGCTAATTCAAAATCATCGGATAACTTGTCACCCTTTGCAGAAAAAAACTTGATGCCGTTATCTTGATAAGGATTGTGAGATGCTGAGATCACTAAGCCAGCCGATAAACGCAAGGCTTTAGTGAGGTATGCAACTCCAGGAGTTGGGATGGGTCCACACAACATTACATCCACTCCGGCAGCAGCAAAGCCAGCCTCTAAAGCGGCCTCTAATAAATATCCAGATACCCGCGTGTCTTTACCGATAAGAATTTTGCAACGCTCACCAGACTTCGCGTCACGTGTTAATACTTTGCCTGCAGCGTAGCCTAAGCGAGTCATAAACTCGGGAACGATAGGAAATTGCCCCACCTCTCCCCGGATGCCGTCTGTGCCAAAGTATTGTTTTTTCATATTTTGATTATAAAACTTAGATCGAGGTGACCTATTGAATCGCTTCCCAAAGCTTTAATGCATCTACCGTTTCCGCTACATCATGTACCCGGACAATTTTTGTACCTCTATCAGCAGCCATAATGGCGGCAGAAATACTAGCGGCAACACGATCATTACTATCCTTGCCAGTAATCTTGCCAAGCATGGACTTTCGAGAGATTCCTGCAAGCACGGGAACACCCAAAGTTGAAAACTGAGCAAAGTTCGCCAGCATAGTCAGATTGTGTTCTAGGTTTTTACCAAAACCAAAGCCAGGATCAATAGCAATTCGATTCCCATCAACACCCTCGGCAAGCAATAATTCGACCCGCTCTTTTAGGAATTCTTTAACATCATTAACGACATCTTGATAGCTGGGATCAAATTGCATGGTGAGAGGATCGCGCTGCATATGCATCAGCACAATGCCACAACTTTTATTTTCTAAAACAGCATCAACCGAACCGCTTTGACGAAGAGCCCAAATATCATTTACGCAATCCACTCCAGCATGCAATGCTTGACGCATCGTTTCCGCCTTATAAGTGTCTATTGATAAAGGCACACCGCAATCCTTAAGTGCTTCAATTACCGGCAGCACCCTGTCTAATTCTTCCTGCAATTCGACAGGCTCAGCACCGGGTCTTGTTGACTCACCGCCAATATCAATCAGATCGACACCATTAGCAATCATGTACTCTGCTTGAGTAATTGCGTCCTTAGGGGTTCTGAATCTTCCACCATCAGAGAATGAATCTGGAGTTGCGTTCAGAATACCCATAACAATCGGGCGCTTACGTTTATCGAAATCAAAAAGAAAACGCCCACAACGCCAAGTTGTGGGCATCTTTTGAAGACTTTGATGGGGCATCAAAGGCTGCCGCTAAACAAGGCGTTTATGCAGTAGCTGGAGCGCTGCCAGTCGCAGGTCCAGGGGTGCCAGCAGAATTGCCAAACTGTGTCGCTGGAGGTGGTTTAGGTGCTCGTGGTGGGCGACCTTCCATGATGTCATTGATTTGCTCTGCATCAATTGTTTCCCATTCAAGCAAAGCAGCCACCATTGCCTCAACCTTATCGCGATTCTGTTCTAGGATGGATCTGGCCAAAGCATACTGACTATCTACCAAGGCACGAATTTCTGCATCTACTTTTTGTTGGGTCAACTCAGAAACAGTTTTGGTGCTGTTGCGACCAAAAATACTTTCAGACTCGGTGTCAACATAAACCATCGTACCCAAGCTATCACTCATGCCATAGCGAGTAACCATGTCGCGAGCCATTTTTGTAGCGCGCTCAAAGTCATTAGAAGCACCGGTGCTCATGGAGTGCAAAAATACTTCTTCAGCGGCACGCCCACCAAATAAAATGGCCAACTCTTCCATCATGCGATCTTTGTACAAGTTCACACGATCAAACTCAGGCAACTGCCAGGTAACACCAAGTGCCATACCGCGAGGCATGATGGTGACCTTATGGACCGGATCGGCCTTAGGCAATATCTTAGCAACAACAGCATGACCGGACTCATGATAAGCAGTATTGCGGCGCTCTTCTTCACGCATGACCGCAGACTTGCGCTCAGGCCCCATGTAGATCTTATCTTTTGCGTCCTCGAAATCCTTCATGTCTACTGCACGCTTATTACGACGAGCCGCAAACAACGCAGATTCATTTACCAAGTTTGCCAAATCTGCGCCGGAGAAACCTGGAGTGCCGCGAGCCAAAACAGCAGCATTCACGTCAGGATCAATTGGAACTTTACGCATATGAACTTGCAAAATCTGCTCACGGCCACGAATGTCCGGCAAGCCTACATGAACCTGTCGATCGAAACGTCCTGGGCGTAATAACGCTTTATCTAAGACATCAGAGCGGTTGGTTGCAGCAACGACGATCACGCCGCTGTTACTTTCAAAACCATCCATCTCAACTAGCATCTGGTTGAGAGTTTGTTCGCGTTCATCATTGCCGCCACCCATACCGGCGCCGCGGTGACGACCTACTGCATCAATTTCATCGATAAAGATGATGCAAGGAGAGTTTTTCTTTGCGTTCTCAAACATATCTCGTACACGAGATGCGCCAACACCAACAAACATCTCAACGAAGTCAGAGCCAGAAATAGAGAAGAATGGAACCTTGGCTTCACCCGCAATGGCGCGAGCCAAAAGAGTCTTACCAGTACCCGGAGGACCAACCAGCAAGACACCATGAGGAATTCGGCCGCCAAGTTTTTGAAACTTTTGCGGATCTTTTAAGAAATCAACAATCTCAAAAACTTCTTCTTTTGCCTCGTCACATCCAGCAACGTCTGCGAAAGTAACTGTATTGCTATTTTCATCAATGAGGCGTGCCTTTGATTTGCCAAAGGAGAATGCTCCGCCTTTGCCGCCACCCTGCATTTGGCGCATCATGAAAAACCAAAAGCCAATAATTAATAAGGTAGGACCAAGATAGTACAAGGCAGAAACCAACATGTTCGGCTCATCATCGGCTTTACCTGTTACCTGAACACCGTATTTCATCAAATCACCAACCATCCAAATATCACCGGGAGAGATAATCGAATACTTGTTGCCATCAGCTGGGGTTACTTGTAATGTGCGGCCTTGCACATCAACGCGTTTAACTTTGCCAGCTTTAGCGTCATCCATGAATTGAGAATACGTGACCTGAGTTTGGTCCTTGGGCTTATCAAACTGTTTAAAAACAGTGAAAAGTACCAAGCCCACAATGAGCCACACACCGATTTTTTGGAACATATTGCTGTTCAAAATGAGTCCTTTTCTGGATTGATCCAGGAGTTAAAGCGATAAGCTTCCTAAGTATTTGATTCTACTACCACCCTTTTTCAAGGGCTAATGGCATATTTATTTATTAAAACCCCTATATTTCGGGGGTTATTGAGCACATTTGGCGCCTCTACAAATGATTATTTTGGGGACTTTAGATTTCTGCCCAAAAGGAAGATCTCTGAAGACTTTGCCCTGGATGCTTTGGGTTTGCGGGAAGCAACCGTTTTGAAGACCTTTTTAAAGGATTCCACGATCTGGCTGTAACCACTACCGTTGAAACATTTAATCAAAAGAGCGCCCTCTGGTTTCAGATGGGCGGTAGCAAAGTCTAGAGCAATCTCAGCCAAAAAAGCCATTCTGGCTGCATCAGCTACACCCACCCCTGAAAGGTTTGGCGCCATATCTGACAAAACCAAATCAACCTTGCCATCTGCGCTCTCAGGCAAAAGTGCTTCTAACGCAGCAAGCCCCTCATCCTCTCTAAAGTCACCCTGAATAAAGCTCACATCGGCAATATCTTCCATTGGCAAAATATCAATGGCAATAATTTGTCCATCAGGCTTTCCGGATTCTATTTTGGGGTTACTTTTACCAAGCTCAGTAAGACGGTTGCGCACGTACTGGGACCAACTCCCTGGAGCGCTCCCTAAGTCAACAATGGTCATCCCTGCTTTGATGAGATGATCCTGCTCGTCAATTTCACTAAGCTTATAAACCGCTCTAGCGCGATAGCCCTCTTTTTGAGCCTTCTTCACATAAGGATCGGTTAGATGATCCTGCAACCAACTTTTATTAAATTTATTCTTCGCCACAACTTACCCACTTTCACCCTCTATTTTCCTAGTTTCTGCGCTCTAAAGCAAAAGGTATCGACCTAAATGACTGCAAATTCAAGCCAAAAGGTCAATTTAGGCCCTCAATGCTCTATCATCAAGCCCATGACTGCACTAACAATTACCCCTGCACAACGTAAATCCCTTAAAGCTGATGCTCATGACTTAAGTCCTGTTGTCATGATCGGTGGCGATGGCCTAACGCCCGCCGTACTCAAAGAAGCCAAATTGGCTATTAATCATCATGGATTGATTAAGATCCGCGTTTTTGGGGATGAGCGGGAAGCACGCATTGCCATCTATGAAGAGCTTTGCGATAAATTGGATGCCGCCCCAGTTCAACATATTGGTAAATTGCTCGTGTTGTGGAAACCAAAAGACATGGTTGATGAGGCCTTTAGCAATTTAGGTCGATCAAGCAAGCAAACTAAAAAATCTTTACAGGCACCCCGTACAAAACGTCAGCCAAATCGCGCTCCTACGAAAGCCGGTATTCGCACCAGCACCTCCGAAAGATCAGATCGTCGCTCTGCGTCAAATGCTGCACCTTTTGCACGTGCCGCCGCAGTGAGGTCAGCCACACCTAAAAAACGAGTTCTACGCTCTGAAGCAGCAGAATCAAAAATTGGATGGTCGTCACCTGGCTACAGAAAAGCAGTTGCTGCACCAGCACCAATTAAGAAGCGTAAGGTCAGAATGAGTAGTACGAAGAAAAAATCACTCGGCTCTTAAGTCAAGCCAGGATGATATAAAAACGCCGCTAGACGGCGTTTTTTGTTGCTCGCCAAACGAGCGCAACCCCAAGTAGAGCCTGAATCATAAAGAGAATGCTAGATACCCCATGAAGTCGATTGAACAAAGGCGCATGGGTTGATTCAGGGACAGATAAACCCAAATAGAGCGCCTGATCTCTGAGTGAATTCATCCACGGAATAATGATGAACGCAGCAGCAACTGCGCAAGCAAACATTCCTAATAGTATCCAGCGAATGATGCGGTAATGGTTCTTACCCTGCCTTACTAGGTTGCTTGCAATAATCATTAATAGTGTGCTGGCGACAACACCAAGATACGCAGTTGCTCTGAAAAGACTAGCGGCAACCATGCCAGCAACCTGTCGATCACCTAGGCTAGAGAAAAGAATTGGAACTACTAAAAATCCAATGGTGATGAAGCTACCTACCCAGAGGCCTGAAATCAGGTTAAAGACTCTCTGGGTTTGAAGGCAATGCATTAGACGTAACGCACAGCCAATATTTCAACTTCGCGGTTACCGCCAGGCGCTTGAACAGCCACAACATCACCCTCTTCTTTGCCAATTAATGCGCGTGCAATCGGTGAGCTGATAGAGATTTTCTTTACAGCGATATCTGCCTCATCATCCCCAACAATTTGATAGGTCAGTTTCGTGCCATCCTCCAGGTCCTCTAGATCAACGGTAGCGCCAAACACTATTCGTCCAGCAACATCCAAGGTGGAAGGATCAATAATTTGAGCTGCAGATAACTTGCCCTCCAACTCTTGAATGCGACCTTCAATAAAGCCTTGCTTTTCTTTGGCTGCATCGTATTCAGCGTTCTCAGAGAGATCGCCTTGAGCGCGAGCTTCAGAGATGGCATTAATTACCGCAGGACGTTCTACGTGTTTAAGACGGTGCAACTCTTCTTTAAGAAGTTCTGCACCGTGCTTGGTAATCGGGATTGTGCTCATGAAACTAACCTAACATAAATTCTTGCGCAAAATCGCGCATATAAAAGTCAATTTTAGATTAAATGAGCTCCTGATGTAAGTTTTGCAGGGAATAAACCTCAAGAGAGTCGAGTCGGCCATTTTCAGAGGCCAATAAACCATCCATCACTGCTCGTGCGGCACTAATAGTCGTGTAGTACGTTACGCCATTAGCTTGAGCGCTTGTGCGAATCGATCTGGAGTCAGCAATTGCCGTCCGGGTCTCATCCACAGTGGTAAAGACTAGTGAAATCTCACCATTCTTAATAAAATCCACAATATGTGGACGGCCGTCTTTTACCTTGTTTACAACTCTCACTGGCAAACCAGCAGCTTCAATAGCTGCAGCAGTACCTTTGGTGGCAACCATCGGGAAGCCGAGTTGATGCAATAACTTAGCTACTTCAATTGCCTTCGGCTTATCGCTATCTTTGACAGTCAACAAAACTGTACCGCTCTTAGGTAGCTTAATTCCGGCTCCGAGCTGAGACTTGAATAACGCCTCACCAAAGGTCTTGCCAACACCCATCACTTCACCAGTGGAGCGCATTTCTGGTCCAAGTATTGGATCAATGCCTGGGAACTTATTAAAAGGGAAGACCGCTTCTTTTACCGAGAAGTACGGAGGCTTCACTTCGCTCTTAATTCCCTGTTGCTCTAGTGTCTGGCCAACCATACAACGCGCTGCAATCTTTGCAAGCTGCAACCCCGTTGCTTTAGATACGAAAGGAACAGTACGAGATGCTCGTGGATTTACCTCAAGGACATAGATTACGTCTTTGCCATCTACATTCTGAATTGCAAACTGAACATTCATTAAACCAACTACATTCAGACCTTTGGCCATGGCTGCAGTTTGACGCTTAATCTCTTCAACCGTCGCATCAGACAATGAATACGGTGGCAATGAGCAGGCTGAATCACCTGAGTGAACACCGGCTTGCTCGATATGCTCCATGACGCCGCCGATAAATACAGCAGTGCCATCGCTGATGCAATCCACATCACATTCAATCGCATCATTCAGGAAGCGGTCGAGTAGCACAGGAGAGTCATGAGATACCTTGACGGCCTCACGCATATAACGCTCCAAGTCGCGGCCATCATGGACGATTTCCATAGCGCGACCGCCTAAGACATAAGACGGACGAACGACTAATGGGTAGCCAATTTCATCCGCAAGCTTAAGAGCCTCTTCTTCAGTACGGGCCGTACGATTGGGTGGCTGACGCAAACCAAGATCCTGAAGTAACTTTTGGAAGCGCTCACGGTCTTCTGCTGCATCAATCATGTCTGGCGAAGTGCCAATAATTGGAACGCCATTACGCTCGAGATCAAGGGCTAATTTCAATGGCGTTTGACCACCGTATTGAACGATCACGCCCTTTGGCTTTTCTTTGGCGACAATCTCTAAAACATCTTCTAAAGTAAGCGGCTCAAAATACAGTCGGTCAGATGTGTCGTAGTCAGTAGAAACGGTTTCAGGATTGCAGTTAACCATGATGGTTTCGTAACCATCATCACGCATTGCTAAAGCAGCGTGAACGCAACAATAGTCAAACTCAATACCTTGACCAATACGATTCGGCCCCCCGCCTAAAACCATAATCTTTTCTTTATTGGTAGGCTGTGACTCGCACTCCCCATGCTCTGCTTCATAAGTAGAGTACAGGTAAGCAGTGTTTGTTGAGAATTCGGCTGCGCAGGTATCTACACGCTTATATACAGGGACCACTTTTAAGCGATGACGTGCAGCACGAACGGATGCAGCATCAACTTTTAATAACTTTGCCAAGCGGCGATCAGAGAAGCCCTTTTGCTTGACAAAACGCAATTCAGGGGCTGTCAGGCTATCTATTTTGCGCTGCTTAAGTTCGGCTTCAATAGTAATGAGCTCTTCAATTTGCTCTAAGAACCAAGGATCTACTTTTGTTTCAGCGTAAATCTCATCAAGCCCCATTCCCATGCGGAATGCATCACCCAAATACCAGATGCGATCTGGTCCAGGCTCATTGATTTCATTGATGATGTCATCGAGGTCTGTAGAAATCTCATCAAGACCATCAACTCCGACCTCAAGTCCGCGAAGGGCTTTTTGAAATGACTCTTGAAAAGTACGGCCAATGGCCATCACTTCTCCAACCGACTTCATCTGCGTCGTTAAGCGAGAGTCAGCTTGGGGAAACTTCTCAAATGCAAACCGAGGAATCTTGGTAACAACGTAATCAATTGAAGGCTCAAATGATGCAGGTGTTGCTCCACCAGTAATATCGTTCTTGAGTTCATCCAATGTATAGCCTACAGCCAATTTAGCCGCAATCTTCGCAATAGGGAAACCGGTGGCCTTCGATGCCAAGGCTGATGAACGCGAAACACGTGGATTCATTTCAATGACGATCATGCGACCATCAATAGGATTGATGGAGAACTGAACGTTTGAGCCACCAGTATCAACGCCGATCTCTCTTAGAACAGCAATCGATGCATTACGCATGATTTGATACTCTTTATCCGTCAAAGTCTGAGCAGGTGCAACGGTAATGGAGTCGCCGGTATGCACACCCATTGGATCCAAGTTTTCAATCGAGCAAACAATAATGCAGTTGTCATTGCGATCACGCACGACTTCCATCTCGAACTCTTTCCAACCAAGGAGAGATTCTTCAATCAAGAGCTCACGGGTAGGCGATAAATCAAGCCCACGCTTGCAAATTTCCTCGAATTCTTCGCGGTTATAGGCAATGCCACCACCTGATCCACCCATGGTGAATGAAGGTCGTATTACCACCGGGAAACCAGAGCTACCAGTCTGCTTCATAATTTGCTGCTGCACTTCATGCGCTTCATCCATTGAGTGCGCAATCCCCGACTTTGCCGAACCTAGACCAATTTTGGTCATCGCCTCTTTAAATTTCTGACGATCTTCTGCTTTATCAATGGCTTCTGGTGAAGCGCCAATCAACTCGCAACCGTATTTTTCTAATACGCCATGACGATGGAGATCTAGCGCACAATTCAGCGCTGTTTGACCACCCATAGTTGGCAGGATCGCATCTGGTTTCTCAGTGGCAATAATGCGCTCAACCACTTCCCAGGTTATTGGTTCGATATAAGTTACATCGGCCATTTCAGGATCGGTCATGATGGTTGCAGGATTGCTATTGACCAAAATAACTTTGTAACCTTCGTCACGCAACGCTTTACATGCTTGCGCTCCAGAATAGTCAAACTCACAAGCCTGACCAATCACAATAGGGCCGGCACCAATAATTAGGATGCTCTTAATGTCGCTACGCTTAGGCATTATTTGCCCTCCTTATTGCTGGCAGCATTCATGAGCTCCACAAATCGATCAAATAAATAGGCTATGTCATGAGGACCAGGAGAGGCCTCAGGGTGCCCTTGGAAACAGAGTGCTGGCTTATCTTTCCAAGCCAGGCCTTGCAAAGATCCGTCAAACAAGGAAACATGAGTTACACGAATATTGTCTGGCAATGTATTGGCATCAACAGCAAAGCCGTGATTTTGCGAGGTGATCGCTACTCGACCCGTATCTAAATCTTTTACAGGATGGTTGGCACCATGGTGACCAAACTTCATCTTCAGAGTTTTAGCGCCTGCAGCAAGACCCATGATTTGATGCCCTAAACAGATACCAAAAGTCGGTACGCCCTTTTCAATAATTTCTTTTGCTGCTGCGATTGCGTAATCGCACGGACCAGGATCGCCAGGGCCATTTGAGAAGAAAACACCATCGGGATTCATAGCCAATACTTCAGCAGCGCTAGTTTGCGCAGGCACCACTGTTAATTGACAACCACGCTCGGTGAGCATGCGCAAAATATTACGCTTCACACCAAAGTCATATGCAACCACTTTCTTGACTGGCTTGCTGACATCCAATGTTCTATAGGCAGGCTTACCATCTGGACCATGCAGATCCCATTCAGCCTCACGCCATTCATAAGGTTTTATGGTGGTTACCACCTTTGCAAGATCTAAGCCTGACATTCCGGGGAAAGCCTTTGCAAGTTCAAGCGCCTTCTTGCCTAGATTTTCATAACTGTCGCCCACTTTGCCAGCAACAATTGCACCGGATTGAGCGCCTTTATCACGCAAAATTCTAGTGAGTTTGCGGGTGTCAATTCCAGCAATACCAAGTACTCCGGCCTTGGTGAGATAGTCATCCAATGAGCCTTCTGAGCGGAAGTTTGATACACGTTTTGGCAAGTCCTTGATAACCAGACCTGCAGCATGAATCTGATCGGATTCAGCATCCTGAGCATTAACGCCAACGTTACCGATATGTGGGTAGGTCAATGTCACAATTTGACGTGAATAACTAGGATCAGTGATGATCTCTTGATATCCAGTCAATGCGGTATTGAAAACGACTTCGCCGGTAGTTTCGCCTGGGGCGCCAATACTAAATCCGGGAAATATAGTGCCGTCGGCTAAAGCCAACACGGCGGGAGGAAAAGAAGGAAGCAAGGGTGACAAACCATCTCCAGTCCCTGCTCCATCCGACGCTCAAAACCCTCAAATAGACCAACCCGAGGATGTTTTTGCGGGAGGTGAGTGTCTTTAAGCGCTAGGGTATTTATTAAGTTTCGAACCCTGTAATCATACCATTTTTGCTCGTAAACCCTTGGATACCCAGCCAAATGGGGCTTTAGATGGAAAAAGCTCCTCCAGCCTAATGACTGGAGGAGCAATTTATTCCAAATTACAGGTTTTTAAGTCTTGGCACTCTGGTCGATGATGCTCTTGATCTGAGCTAAAACAGACTGATCGTCCATTGTGCTGATATCACCAGGGTCGCGACCTTCAGCTACCGCCTGAAGTGCACGTCGAACAATCTTGCCGGAACGCGTCTTAGGCAAAGCAGAAACGATATAAACACGTCCAGGACGGGCAATTGCACCCAAAGTCGTATCAACAGTCTTCATGCATTCAGCTTCTAAAGTTGCAGTATTTGAAGAATCCTTAGGTATCACGAAGGCAATCGCAGCCTGACCTTTTAATTTATCTTCGATACCCACAACTGCAACCTCTGAGACATTTGGGTGGCTGGAAATGCTCTCTTCAATTTCTCGAGTGCCAAGACGATGTCCAGCAACGTTAATCACATCATCTGTACGCCCTAAAATAAAGAAGTAACCGTCTTTATCTTTAATGCCCCAGTCAAAGGTGGAGTAAATCAATTTACCGGGAATAGTTTCCCAGTAAGTGCTAACAAAACGCTTATCGTCACCCCAAACGGTTTGCATGCAGCCTGGTGGCAATGGGCCCTCAATAGCGATGACACCTTTTTGATCTGGACCTAACTCCTCAGAGGTAGCATCGTCGAGCAGCTTCATGTTGTAACCAAATGAAGGAACGCCTGGTGAGCCAAACTTATGTGGCATCACTTCTACGCCACGTTGAATCGCCAACATTGGCCAACCTGTTTCCGTTTGCCAATAGTTATCGACAATCGGTTTATTAATTGCACCATGAATCCAGCTTGCAGTTGGCTCATCCAAGGGTTCGCCTGCCAAGAACAAGGCGCGCAATTTAGAAAGGTCATGCTTCGTTAGAAAAGCAGGGTCTTGTTTCTTTAGAACACGTACCGCAGTTGGTGCAGAGAACATTACTGACACTTTGTACTTGTCTACTAACTCCCACCAGATTCCCGCATCCGGCCGCAATGGAGTGCCTTCATACATGATGGTTGCCATGCCTGATAGCAGTGGTGCATAAATAATATAGCTATGCCCTACAACCCAGCCAATATCCGATGTGCAGAACATCGTCTCACCAGGATTGCCAGTAAAGATGTGCCTCATAGAAGCTGCTAGTGCAACAGCGTAACCGCCAGTATCGCGCTGAACCCCTTTTGGCTTACCAGTTGTACCCGAGGTGTACAAGATATAAGAAGGATGAGTTGCATCAACCCATTCAACAGGCACTACTTCATTCAAATGTTTTTGACGCTCACTGGCGTAATCTAAATCACGACCCGCTACTGTAGTGAACTCGGTTAGACCACGATTCACAATCAATACTTTTGCCGGCTTATATTCAGCTAAGGAAATTGCCTCATCCAATAGAGGTTTGTAAGGGACTGCTTTACCACCACGCGCTCCAGCTTCTGCGGTAACAATGAGTGTCGGCTTAGCATCGTCGATGCGGGAAGCCAAACTATGTGATGCAAATCCACCAAATACTACTGAATGAATGGCACCAATACGTGCGCACGCAAGCATGGCAAAACAAGCTTCAGCAATCATTGGCATATAGATGAGTACGCGATCACCCTTTTTAACGCCAGCTGCTTTGTAAATTGCCGCCATACGATTGACCTCTTCGTATAGCTCTTTAAAGGTATAGGTCTTCTCTTGATTGGTCTCCGTGGAAACCGCAACCAAAGCGATTTGATCTGGACGATCTTTTAAGTGTCGATCAACGGCGTTGTAGCAAAGATTTGTGAGGCCACCCTCAAACCATTTTGCAAATGGTGGGTTGTTGTAATTCAGAACTTTATCGAAGGGCTTTTCCCAGTGAATCAATTGCGCTTGCTCTCCCCAAAATCCATCCGGGTCTTTAATTGAGCGTTCGTGGTGTGCTTTGTATGACATGGTCAACCTGATTTCTTAAAAAGTTTCTTAAATTACTGGCTTTTGCTCACCCCTTTGCTGCTGTTATTCGTACTGGAAGTGGCTGAACTACCATTTTTCGCAGATTTTGCAAGTCCTGTCGATGCGGATTTATGCTGAGATGCAGCATTTTTCTCTGAAGAATTACCCTTAGAGCCGCTCTTTTGAGCAGTTTTTGAATTATTTGCAGGGGCGCACTTTGCCGAGACAGTGCCTTTTGCACCCTTGGCGGGTTTTGAGCACTTGGCTGCAGGAGGCGAAGGTTTTTCAAGGCTAAGGCTAGCGTTATCAGCCATCGCAGACGATACGTCACCCGGTCGGCGGCTAGTTTTAGGTATTAATACCGTCGAACCAGCCCGAATGCGCATACCTCTCGGTATGCCATTTATTTCTCTCAGCGTCTCAACATCCACGCCCAAGGTTTTCGCCGCCTGGTCAACGCTTTCGGTTTTGGAAACTTGCACAGCAGTCCATGAAGAAAGTGGCTTGTCGTATTGCCTCAAATTAGCCTGAAAGATTTCAGCGTGAGCAAACGGCAACAGAATCTGCTGATTAGCGTTACTCAAAATTACTGGCTTGTTAAAAGAAGGATTCAGACTATGAAATTCATCCGTAGGTATTTCAGCCAACTTAATCACTAAGGCAACATCAATATCACTACCAACGTCTACCGCAACAAAGTATGGGTGATTTTCAAGATCAGGCAACACAATCCCATATGCCTGCGGATCCAAAACAATTTGACGATATGCCATTAGCTTAGGGACGTAATTGCGAGTCTCACGTGGCAAGGTCAAACTTTCATAATCTGTTGGTAAGCCAGCAGCAGCATTGCGCTTCTGAGCCTTCGAAATATTTCCAGCGCCCCAGTTATAGGCTGCGAGCGCCAACTCCCAACTCCCAAACTGATTATTTAAGCGTTGAAGATAATCTAACGCTGCATCAGTTGACTGCACAACATCTCGACGCTCATCCCTAAATACGTTTTGTGTTAGGCGAAAGTCTTTGCCTGTAGCAGGCATAAATTGCCACAAGCCTACGGCTTTTGCGCTTGATTTGGCATTGGTTACAAAAGCACTTTCAACAAAAGGCAGGAGCGCAATCTCTGTGGGCATATTGCGAGCGTTTACCTCCTGAACGATGTAAAACAAATATCGCGACGAACGTGTCATAGAGCGATTAACGTAATCCGGTCTGGCAGCCAACCAACGTACCTGCTCTATTTCAAGCGGAGTATTCATTGGCTCCATCTGAAAGCCATCACGTATCCGTATCCATAAATTATCTGAAGGCGCATAGACCTTACTAACGGATTGATTTTTGAGGTTAACCCGTGTAGCCCGAGATGCTTTTGAATTCGTTTTCGCTGGAGCATCTGAAGACCAATCCCCCGTACTCGCGCATCCACTCAAGAAAGCAGCAATCAAGATTGCTGCATACATCATTCGCATCAGAAACGGTCTTTCCAGGCGCGAATAACAGCCAATACATATGCCGGGCTAGGCAATGTAGCCTCACCGGAAACCTCTCTAGCCATTGCAATAACCTCAGACTGATCACAGCGCATGAAAGGGTTTACTTGAAGCTCCTGACCAATGGTTGTTGGGAGGGTTGGCAAGCCCTGCTCTCGCAGAGATTTGGCTTGCTCTGCCCAAGAGAGCAAATTGAGATTATTGGGCTCTACTGCCAAGGCAAAACGAATATTAGATAAGGTGTATTCATGGGTGCAGTAAACCAAGGTATTTTTTGGTAACGCCGCAAACTTTCCGAGAGACTCCGACATTTGAGTTGGGGTGCCCTCAAATAATCTACCGCAACCTGATGCAAAAAGCGTATCCCCACAAAAAAGCATAGGCTCAACAACGTTAGCTTGCATATTCGCAAAGTAGGCAATGTGACTTAAAGTGTGACCTGGAACTTCTAACACTTTAAGACTGATACGAGGCGAAGGTATTTCCACCTTGTCATCCTGCATTACTAAGACAGTCCGACCGGGGATGTTGTCACCCACTGGTCCCCAAACGGGAATGTCAGATCCCAGGTTTTGTAATAGATTCAGAATGCCGCCCGTATGATCAGCATGGTGATGGGTAATTAAAATTCCCTTGAGGGTTAGATTACTCGCCTTCAGATACTCCAGGACTGGCTCAGAATCACCCGGATCAACCACCAAAGCGGAGCTGCCATCATGAATGCACCAGATATAGTTGTCATCAAAAGCCGGTATGGGCCAAACCTGCAATAAAGTATTCTTATCCATAGACCGATGATACCAACCCCATCCATCCCCACACAGATGCCTGCACCTCCCTGGAGCTCATGGGAGAAATGGCTCCAATCACCTCCTGGGCGCTATGTCCTAGCTTGGGAGCAACGGTGTTTTGATCAAATTGTTGCGGATGTATTTGGATTTCATGCGGTCCAGATTGGTCTACCGCAAATGAATACCCTCAATGAAAATAGGATGCCGCTACATGCCATCCTGATTCATGCGAACGATAGTCGCACTCATGCCGCTCAATATAGCTGGCATCTTATCGAAGGCAACTCAACAGAACTTCCATTTGCTAGTGAGAGTTTGGATTTAATCGTGTTGCCGCACGTATTAGAGTTTGCCTCCGATCCACATCAGATATTGCGTGAAGTTGATAGAGTGCTTCGTCCTGAGGGCCGCTTAATCATCTCCGGCTTTAACCCAGCCAGCCTATGGGGTGCCAGACAGTACCTCAGTAGATTGATTGGCAACCCCTATCTTCCAAGAGATGGGCAATTTATCGGTCTTATACGTATCAAGGACTGGCTGGAGTTACTCAACTTCTCTCTGGATCGCGGTCACTTTGGTTGCTACAAATTCCCACTTCAGGGTGAATCCGTCATGGGAAGAATGAATTTCCTGGAAAAGATGGGTAATCGTTGGTGGCCTATTTTTGGCGCCGTTTTTCTAGTGTCGGCAATAAAAAGGCATCAAGGAATCCGCTTGATTGGACCCGCAACAGTGGTGCGAATACCTGCTATTCAACAATTAACACCCGCAGCCGAACGAAGCCATATCCAAAAACACCTCAAAAACATCAATACAAAGTAAATTATTGCCATGCCGCATTCCAAAGACCATTCGCATGACCCCCATCATCCCCACATCGTCATTTATACCGATGGGGCCTGTAAGGGCAATCCTGGCCCTGGAGGCTGGGGTGCTGTTTTGCGGTCTGGCGGGCACGAGAAGCATATACATGGGGGTGAAAAGCACACCACCAATAACCGTATGGAGATTTGTGCGGTCATTTTTGCCTTAAAAGCCCTTAAACAACGCAGCACAGTCGAGCTTTGGACGGATTCACAGTATGTCCAAAAAGGCGTAACGGAGTGGCTTGAGGGCTGGAAAAAGCGTGGTTGGAGAACCGCCAGCAAGGATCCCGTAAAAAATGCCGACTTATGGCAAGAGCTTGACGCCCTGCTACCTGAGCATGATATTTCCTGGCATTGGGTTAGAGGTCATAACGGCCATCCAGGAAATGAACTGGCTGACGTCTTGGCCAATAAGGGTGTTGAGGAGTTGTTGCCTTAGCGGAAAGAGCCAGCCTGCCTTAACCAAATAGCCCTCATTATGAGAGAATGCGGAAGTAGGATTTTCACCCTAAATTACATAAAACCAAGAAAAAAGAGACTGTGTCAAAAATAGAAACTTTTCTTAATAAGCTGCTTATAAAGCTTGTAAATGGCATTCGCACGCTCAAGAGTCGTCTTTGCGCTCTCTGGCAGCAATTTTCACCTCAATTAAAAAAGATTGACTATTTGACCGCTAAGACTTTCATTTTGAAATTTAGGTGGCGGATATTATTTGTTGTTGTTCTTGCTTACGCAGGTTTAAAGACATATGAATACTTTTTTCCTACTGCTGACAAAGCGGGAGGTCCAACAACGGTCACCACGATGGTTGTTGAAAAAAAGGATATTCCCTTAATTATTGAGGCAACTGGAACTATTGTTTCAAATGGCATTGTTGATATTCGCCCAATGATCACGAATACTGTTGCCAAAATTCATGTGAAAGACGGTCAAGAAGTTAAGGCGGGTGACCTCTTATTTACGCTTGATAATCGTAACGACACAGCAAATTACGAAAAACTGAAGGCTTTGGCGGAAGATGCGCAAAAACAATATTTGCGCGCCAAAGAATTGGTAGCTAAAAACTTTATTTCTAAAGCCGGTTTAGAGACCTCCCTGGCAAATGCCAAATCAGCCCAAGCTGCAGCACGCTCGGCAGAGGTGCAACTTTCTTTTGACTCTATTCGCTCCCCCATTGATGGGCGTGCCGGAATTGTGAATGTGTTTCCCGGCTCGCTCGTTCAAGCAGGCAACGTGGTATCTACGGCTACAAACTCTACGGCCACATCTAGCGTTGGCTCGATGGTTACCATAACTCAATTAAATCCAATTAATGTACAGTTTGTTGTCCCAGAAAAAGATATTCCTGTGTTACTGGAGAACCAGTTGGATGGTGAGCCACTTACCGTGAAAGTAAGTGTTGGTGACTCAGGCAAAAAAACCTACGAAGGCAAAGTTCTCGTCATTGACAATCAAGTCGACCCCTCTATCGCCGCAGTACGAGTTAAAGCACAAATTTCTAATGACTCAATGACACTGCTTCCCGGTCAATTTGCGCGTGTTTCATTGGTAGCAAATACCTTAAAGGATGCCCTTTCAGTACCCTCTCAAGCTGTTGTCATGAACCCTAAGGGTCTCTTTGTTTACGTAGTTGATAAGGATAATAAGGCCGCTTCAAAACCTGTCAAAGTAGTTTATGAATACCAGGGAACTTCGGTCATCACTGGCATTGAATCTGGCGATAAAGTAGTTGTAGAAGGAAAGCAGAATTTACGCCCAGGGGGCAAAGTACGTGAGGCGAAATCTAAGGCTGCAGATACTAAAAATACACCGGTAGCAGATAAAAAATGACCTTATCCGAATTATGTATTCGGCGTCCTGTGATGACAGTGTTGCTTTCTATAGCAACCGTTATCGCTGGTACAGTCGCCTACTTTAAAATCCCTGTTGCCGCTCTACCTAGCTTTAATACACCCATTATTTCGGTTAGCGCCTCACTGCCGGGAGCCTCTCCTGAAAATATGGCATCGGCTGTTGCACTCCCCCTTGAAAAAGAATTTTCGACTATTGACGGTATTACTGTTATTAGCTCAGTGAATTCGCTGGGTAGTACTAGCATCACATTGGAATTTAATAACAATCGCGATATTGATAAAGCGGCCGTTGACGTTCAGGCAGCTTTATTAAGGGCTCAAAGACGCTTACCGATTGAAATGACGGTACCGCCTTCATACCGCAAGGTTAATCCAGCGGATACACCCGTCTTGGTAGTGCGTATGAACTCGCCATCCGTGAGCCTTTCAGAGCTTAATGCATACGCAGAGAACCTACTATCACCAAACCTTTCCACTATCAGCGGAGTGGCGCAAGTTCTTGTGTATGGAGCAAAACGTTACGCAGTGAGAATTCGCGTTCATCCGGATGCTCTGGGTAACCGCAACCTCACCATGGACGATGTTGCGAATGCAGTCAACAAAGCAAACTCCAATAGCCCTGTAGGGGTACTTGATGGACCGCGCCAATCCATCACGATTTATGCCAACCCGCAACTTGTAAGACCTGAAGAATTTGGTAACTTAATCATCAGCCAAAAAAATGGTTTGCCGATCTATTTAAAAGATGTGGCTGATGTTATCGAGAGTTACGAAGATGTAAAGAGTTTTGCAAGCGCAAATGGTGAAAGATCAATTGCTATTGCAATCTTGCGTCAGCCAAATGCCAATACCGTTGAGGTGGTGAATTCAATTAAGGAACTATTGCCTGAGCTGCAAAAGCAGATGCCGGGCTCTATTAAGTTGCAGTTACTGAATGACCGCTCACTATCTATTATTGAAGCGATCCATGATGTAAACCTCACCTTAGCGCTTACGGTTTTACTCGTAGTTTTAGTAATCTTCCTGTTCCTAAAACACGCATCTGCAACCTTAATTCCATCAGTAAGCTTACCGATATCACTGATTGGTGCGTTCTTCCTACTTTATTTCTTGGGTTACAGCCTAGACAATATCTCCCTACTCGGCATCACACTAGCCGTTGGTCTGGTAGTGGATGATGCGATTGTGGTGCTTGAAAATATCATGCGCTACATTGAAGAAGGTATGGATCCACTTAAGGCCTCCCTCAAAGGAAGTAAAGAGGTTGGCTTTACGATTATTTCCATTTCGATCTCTCTGGTGGCAGTATTCATACCGCTATTTTTCATGGCAGGCCCTATAGGCCTCCTATTTAGAGAATTTGCAGTAGTTGTGTCACTGTCAATTTTTGTATCAGCGATTGTTTCGCTCACAGTTGTACCAATGCTCTGCAGCCGCTTCCTGCCAAAGCCGGGGGTGCACGCCAAGGAATATGCCATCAACAAGAAATTTGATCGTTTCTTTGACTGGATGCTTAAAACTTATGTTCATTATTTGGACATCGCACTGCGAAACAGAAAGTTTGTGCTCTGGGGCGCTATCTCTACATTTGTAATCACTATTTTCTTGTTTGTTACGAGTCCCAAAGGATTCTTTCCTGAAGAGGATATTGGACAAATCCAAGCCACTACAGAAGCTTCTGAAGATATCTCCTTTACATCAATGCTAAAGCTGCAGGATCAAGCGGCAGAAATAGTTAGCGCCGATCCTAATGTAGAAAGCTCTATTTCGGTCGTGGGCGGCGGATCTAGCGCATCGGGTAAAAATACCGGACGTATTTTTATCATCCTAAAACCAAAAAGTGACCGCGCCAAAATGGCTAAGGTGATGGAAGGATTGCGAAATAAATTCAAAGAGATCCCAGGGCTTCAGGTTTATATGCGCCCTGTTCAAAACTTACAGCTTGGTGGTCGCACCAGTAAGAGTCGCTACCAATTTACCCTGCAGAGCGTTGGCTTTGAGGGTGTAAATGAGTGGGCCGACAAATTGATGCAAAAAATGCGTGCTGATCCCATATTTAGGGATGTTACTAGCGATTCTCAATTAAAAGGTCTCAACGTGAAGATTGATATTGATAGAGAAAAAGCTGCGAGCGCAGGCGTCACAATATCCGATATCAGATCTGCACTTTATTCCTCGTATGGTGAGAAACAGGTCTCCACTATTTATACTCCAGTGAATACCTATTACGTTATTCTCGAGGCTGCAGAGGAAGATCGGCAATACGAAACTGATCTTAATAAGATTTTTGTTCGCGGCAGAGCAACCGATAAATTAATTCCCCTATCTAGTATTGCTACCTTTGTGCGTTCTGTTGGTCCTACTGCCGTGAATCATCAAGGTCAAATTCCCGCGGTGACACTTTCCTTTAACTTAGCGCCAGACGTCTTCCTTGGTGATGCAACCAAAAAGATAGAGGAATACATCAAAGAAATTAATCTGCCACCTTCAATCATCACAAGCTATGGTGGCGATGCTGCTGTGTTTAAGAACAATCAATCGGGGCAAGTTATCCTGATTTTGACTGCCCTTGGGGTGATCTACATTTTGCTGGGTGTACTGTATGAAAGCTACATTCACCCACTCACGATCTTGGCCGGCTTGCCATCCGCTGCTATTGGCGCAATTTTAGCCCTCAGAATATTTGGTTTTGAGTTAACAGTTATTGCCTCGATTGGTATTTTGTTATTAATCGGTATTGTTAAAAAGAATGCAATTCTGATGATCGACTTTGCCCTTGATGCTCAGCGTAATCAAGGTATGACTCCTGAAAAAGCAATTCGTGAAGCTTGTGTATTGCGGTTCCGCCCAATCATGATGACCACATTTGCGGCTCTCATGGGTGCACTCCCCATTGCATTCGGTCTTGGCGCTGGTGCAGAATTACGACAACCACTAGGCATCAGCGTTGCGGGTGGCTTGATTTTTTCTCAATTTGTAACCCTGATCATTACACCGGTGATTTACCTCTATTTGGATAAATATGCGGGTAATGGCCCGATGGAAATTCCACCTGCTGTTTTAGAGGGAACCTAATGCGTCAAGTTATTCTCGATACTGAAACAACCGGTCTAAATCCAGCTACTGGAGATCGGATTATTGAAATTGGTTGCGTTGAAATGGTGGGCCGTCGCTTAACCGATAGGACCTTTCACTACTACATCAATCCAGAGCGTGATATCGATGCCGGAGCATTTGCAGTTCACGGTCTTTCAAGAGAATTTTTATCCGATAAACCGGTCTTTGCAAATATTGTTGAACAGTTGATTGAGTTTGTTGATGGCGCTGAAGTTGTGATTCATAACGCAGCGTTCGACTTGGGATTTTTAGATAATGAGTTTGCTTTACTTAAGCGTCCACCATTCCGCAATTTAGCCTCGAAGGTGACTGACACCCTGCTTGATGCTCGTCAAATGTTCCCCGGTAAGAGAAATTCCTTGGATGCATTATGTGAGCGTTTCTCTATCAGCAATAAGCACCGCACTTTGCACGGCGCCTTACTAGATGCGCAACTATTGGCTGAAGTTTATGTAGCAATGACTAGAGGCCAAGAAGACCTCTCCATTGATCTGATTGATTACACAGTCGGCGCCGACTCTACAGGTCATACCAAGGCCCTGCCAAGCAATCTCAAGGTATTTGCAGCAAGCAATGACGACCTACAGGATCATTTAAAAGTCTTAGCCGAAATCACCAAAGGATGTAAAAGTGGCGCTGTATGGAGTGAAGCCTAGCCTTTATTAGGCTTTATGAAGTCTGTATATAGAGCCTCCAAATCCCTTACATATTGTTTGCTATCAAACAATGGACTAGTTTTACGATTCGATTTAATTTTGCTTTTCAACTCGTTAAGCAAATCAGGGTCTTTAGCAATCCTAAGCGCTAAATTAAAGTACTCATCCAGTGAATTGGTGATCATGCAATCCATGCCTAATGCATGATTTTGACTGGCGGCCACCCTACCTGCAAAAGTTTGTCCCATTAGCGTTAATACCGGAACACCCACCCACAAAGCATCGGCAGCTGTTGCATGAGCATTGTATTTAGGCGTATCAAGAAAGAGGTTTATCAGCCTCAGTCTACTTAAGTGCATCTTGCGTTCAAGAGCAAATCGCGCAAAGATAATTCTATTAGGATCAACACCGGCCGCCACAGCAAAGGCCTTTAGATTATCAATCGCAATATCAGAAGGCCTAGATAGCCAAAGAACACTATCGGGGACTTGCTCTAACAAATCCATCCAAACTGAAAAAATTTCTGGAGTGATCTTATATGCATTATTAAAGCTGCCAAATATAAAGCCACTTTCTGGCAATCCTTCTGACATTCTGCTGGGGATATCACCTAATTCTTCTATTGAAATAGTGGTATCTACAGGAAAGAAGCTATTCGGCAAATTAGAAATCTGTTCAACATAAAAATTTTGGTGCTCAGGAGGAACAACGACCTCATCAGCGATTAGATAATTAAAGTAATCGGCCCCTAAGGTACCTGGATATCCAAGATAGTTAACCTGAACAGGAGCTACTCTAGATGCAAAAATATTTGTTCTAGCTCCTGAGGTATGTCCATTAAGATCAATAGCAATATCTATATTTTGTTTTCTAACCAAATCAATGGCCTCAGCATCATCCATAGAAAACAAGTTGAAAGTATGGTCAAAGGCCTTTGTTAGGGCCTGCTCAACCTCATCATTGGATGATTGATTTAAGAAAAATCCGAATAATTCAAATTTTTCCCGGTCATGGAGTTTGACAATATTCTGCATCAAAATTCCAACGGGGTGAATCTTAAAGTCAGAGGAAAAATATCCAATTCTTATTTTCCTATTACCTGCTTCTTCCACCCTATTTCTAAACCCATCTTGTGGGGGATGAATATTTCTCACATACTCCATTGCGCACTGCTTTTGCAGTTCGATACTTGCGCCTGACTGGAGTAGGCGAAATGGACTTGATGAGGGTTTGTTTTGATGTACTAGTGAATGGAGCTGATCGGCAGAAGGAGCTTCATCACTCCATGTGCATGCGTCTAATTTTCCAGCAACTATCTCGCCAATTAAATAGGGTTGCTCTGGCTTGAGTAAAAATGCTTGTTGATATATTTTGTAGGCCTCGGCATGAAACTTTAGCGCCAATAATGTTTTACTGTAATCTAGCATGGCCTCAACATTATTGGGGTGAATGGCGAGCGCCCTCTCATGAGCAAGTTTAGACTCCTGGAGGCGGCCCAATGAAAATAAAGTATTGCCATAATGCGTCCAGCCGATAGCAATCCCTTGGTTAAGACTCAACGCTTTCTCGTGATACTCAAGCGCTTTGTTATGGTTATTTAATGCGGAATATAAATTCGCTAAATTTGACCAAGCCAGAAAATGATTCGGATCTATCGTAAGCGCTTTTTCAAATAATAGTAACGCTTTATCGTATTGCTTAAGCTTTAATAGGCATGATGCATGGTCGGTCAGAATGTAAGCATTGTTTGGATTTAGCTCTTGTAATTTTTTATAAGTTTTTGCTGCATCCTCAAAAAGGTCAGCGCTAAATTGTGCTTTGGCTAGATTGTTCAGAATCTCTGAGTTTTTGGGCTCTATTTTTGACGCTCTTCGCAAAGGGTCTATCGATTCAAGGGTCTTGCCTTGCATAGCAAAAGAGAGGCCCAATATTTGCAAGGCGATAGATTCTTTTGGATTTGCTTTAAGAATAGAAAGTGCAGTTCGCTGCGCAGCAGCGAAGTTCTGCGCCTCGAACTCAGTCAGTATTTGACGAATTAAAGGCGCATAAAATGGTTGCATATTGGATCTAAAACTCTAGATTGCTGCAGCAATCGCCTTACCCAAATCATCTGTTTTTGCAGTGCCACCTAAATCTGGCGTAAGGGGCGCATGCCCCGGTCCAGATGACAAGACTTTTTCAATTGCTGTAAAAATTGCTTTGCCAGCCTCTGGATAACCCAGGTGATCCAACATCATCGCCCCACTCCAAATCTGTCCAATCGGGTTAGCAATCATTTTCCCGAAGATGTCAGGCGCCGATCCATGAACGGGTTCAAACAGAGATGGAAATTTGCCCTCAGGATTGATGCTGCCTGATGGAGCAACCGCAATTGTGCCGGTACAGGCAGGACCCAAATCAGACAAAATATCTCCGAATAAGTTGCTTGCAACAACAACATCAAAACGATCAGGGTTCATAACAAAGTGTGCCGCCAGGATGTCGATATGGTATTTATCGGTTCTTACGTCTGCAAACTTCTTGGACATTGCTTCAACACGCTCATCCCAATAAGGCATAGTAATGGCAATACCATTTGACTTTGTTGCAGAGGTTAGATGTTTCTTGGGGCGACTTTGAGCAAGATCAAATGCGTATTGCAATATACGGTCAACGCCCTGTCTTGTGAAAATAGATTCCTGAATTACGATTTCACGATCAGTGTCAGGGAACATCTTTCCACCTACGCTAGAGTATTCACCTTCTGTGTTCTCTCGAACCACAAAGAAATCAATATCTCCAGGCTTGCGATTGGCTAACGGACAAGGCACGCCTGGAAGTAAGCGGACTGGACGTAAGTTGACATATTGATCGAAGCCACGACGGAATTGAATCAAGCTTCCCCACAAAGAAACGTGATCAGGGAGAACGTCAGGCATACCTACAGCGCCAAAGAAGATGGCATCGTATTTCATGAGCGTGTCAAACCAATCATCCGGCATCATCTTGCCGTGCTTCAAATAGTAATCACAGCTTGCAAAGTCAAAATGATCGAACTGCATACCTAAATTAAATTTACGGTTGGCAGCCTCTAAAGCGCGTACGCCCTCAGGCATGACTTCCTTGCCAATGCCATCTCCAGGAATTACAGCAATCTTTGGATTTTTAAAAATTTTCTTTGCGTTCATAATTTGTGCGTCTCTTTATTTTTTGAATGAATATTAATTTTACAAATTTCTAACTAATGGCTCGGCGAATTTCATCTGGAGCCTTTTTGCTACCTTTTTCAACGGATTCACTATCGTAATCACCTGTATTTTCAATGGTCTCAGGTATATCTTCTAGCATGCGGATATTGTCTTTTGGGCAGATTGGAGCGCCATAACTGGCCCATTTTTTAAGTAAAGTGACCTCATAACCACACTGCCCGCACTTGGCCTTGCTACGACTGGCATTACTAGGTCTAGGGGGTGGAAACACAATCGCCTGGTGTGGGTATGGCCCTAATTCTTGACTAATCATCATCAGCTTTACTACTAACTCCTCAGTAGCATGCGCCATTCTGGCGGGACCCTCTAAACCCACTGTTTGAGCTATACCCTTGAAATCCTCACCGTGACCACTAAAACAATCGTCTACAGCATGGCAAAGCTCATGAACTAGAGTGTCTAAGAGTTGCACAGGCTCATCTAACTTAGGCGAAATGAAGATCTCATTTACGCCTCCGCCTGAGCGCTCACGTGGCCAGCACTGCCCAAGAGTTGTTCTTGGACTACTGGAAGCTGGAAAACCACACGAAACCCTTACCGGAGGGATCGCATAACCCGCTTTAGAAAAAACTGGCTCCAGATGTCTTACCGCATCCTCTAGCCATGCTTCACGAACTGTATGTTGCTTCATCTAACTTATCTTCTATCGAAATTCAGGGACAAAAACCGTAAATTGCGATCATACGCCACCGTAAGTAGAATGGATGGATGAAAGATCTAGAAAGCCTTAGCGCCACACAAGCTATAAAAGCCCTTTCTAAGAGGGAAATTAGGGCTACCGATTTACTGCTTTCTTGCCTGGACCGGATAGGACAAAAGGAGAGCCTCGTAAGGGCCTGGACGAGCCTTGGTAAGGAAAATGCCTTATCCAGAGCCAAGCAGCTCGATAAAGGTGCTTTTCAGGGCATTCTGCATGGTCTGCCAATTGGGGTTAAGGATCTTTACGACACATATGACTTGCCCACTGCCTATGGCTCCCCTATTTATGCAAATCACTACCCTGTAGCGGATGCAGTTTCTGTAGCCTTAATGCGTCAAGAAGGCGGCATCATTTTGGGTAAAACCGTTACAACTGAATTTGCCTCATTTAAAGGCGGCGCCACAACCAACCCCTATGCATCAAAACATAGTCCTGGGGGCTCTTCCAGCGGTTCAGCTGCAGCAGTTGCCGATTTTATGGTCCCGCTAGCGACAGGTAGCCAGACTGCTGGATCAATCATACGACCCGCATCATTTTGTGGTGTAGTGGGGTTTAAGCCAAGCCTGGGCAAAGTCAGTATCGCCGGAGTGAAAAGTCTATCTGTAACCTTAGATACGATGGGCTGCTTTGGTAGGACTATTGAAGATGTTGGTCTAGGTCTAGCCGCAATGAGTGGTGATCATCGCCTTGCAAAAATTGAAGTACTTCATAACAAGCCCAGAATCGGTATTTGCAAAACATCCAACTGGTCTGCTGCACAAAAAGAGGCAGCAACTGCTCTTGCGGTAGCGCGTCATGCTGCTGAAATCATCGCCAAAGGCACGGTAGATGATTTCAGCTTGCCAATGGCATGTGATGACCTTACTCAAGCCCAGAGTCGGATCATGCTTTCTGAAATGTCCCGCAGCTTGTTATTTGAACGCATACATTATGCAAAGAAACTAAGTCCCCAACTGATTAAACAGCTTAGCGATGGAGCGACCATCAGTTACGAACAATATGCAAAAGACCTGCTACTTGCCAATCATGCAAAAACTGCTGTTGCTGAATTATTTACCAATGAGATTGATATATTGATTGCACCTAGTGCGGCTGGTGAAGCTCCCAGCATGAGAGATGGAACCGGAGATCCTATTTTCTGCCGCGGATGGACTCTGCTGGGCTTGCCGTGCATCAACATCAACGTCGCCAGCGGGCCTAATGGGCTACCGGTTGGAGTCCAGCTTATTACTGGTCCAGGCAAAGATCATTTCTTGCTAAGTGCAGCACGGTCATTTGCGCTTGCATTGCCTGACCCCACTTTGCGAGATCAGGCATAGCAATCTTACTAATCGAGTGTAATGTTTGCCGCTTTAATCGCCTTGCTCCAGAAAGGAATCTCTTTCTTAACCAATGCATCCGTTTGATTTGGACCTAAGTAACGCAGCTCAACACCCGCTGCATCTGCTCGCTCCTTAATCTCTGGCAACGCTAAGCTCTGCTTAACTGAATCTGTCAACTTGGAAACCACAGGTGCTGGTGTGCCAGCAGGTGCATATAAGGCAACCCAAGATTCCAGCTGAAATGATGGCAGACCAGCCTCCGCAGTAGTCGGTACATTTGGCATCCCAGGGTGACGGTTCTTGCCGGTCACAGCTAAGCCCTTGAGCTTGCCGCTTTGAACATGCTGCATTACTGAGGGTGGCGTACTGATAAAGACCTGCACCTGCCCTGCCAATACATCCTGAATCGCTGGACCAGATCCTTTGTAGGGAACGTGCACCATATCCACACCAGTAGTTTGTTTGAAAATTTCTGTACCAATATGGGACACGGATCCATTCCCCTGGGAGGCGTAATTGAGCTTGCCTGGATTTGCTTTGGCGTACGCAATAAATTCCTTAAGGTTATTTACCGGTACAGAAGGATGCACTGCAATGACATTGGTGGAAATCGTTAGCAAGGCAATGGGAGAAAAATCTCTAATCGGATCCCAAGGTAACTTATCGAATAAAGCGGGATTGCCAACGTGGTATCCGGAGTAAGAGATTAACAAGGTATAGCCATCTGGCTTTGCTTTAGCAACATACTGATAAGCAGTATTGCCGCTTGCACCCGGTTTGTTATCCACAACCACTGGCTGACCGATTACACGAGTTAAGGGCTCGCTCAATAAACGGGCTGAGGTATCTACCAGTCCGCCAGGTGGATTCGGTACTACCAGGGTAATAGGTCGATCGGGAAATGACTGTGCCAACGCTAAACTTGCGATACCCAAAGTCAAAACCGTAAGCGCACTACGAATGGCTGAAATTTTTTTCATTACTGTCTCCAAGCTAGTATTTTTTAAAGTTTATCGCTGCCCAATTTTTACATCACCAAAAACTGCCTGCGCTTCACGCGGCAAACAACGCCAATAACGTTCATTTGCAGTAACGGTGCCCTTCAATGTAGCCGCCGCCTCCCATGCCCATCGTGGTTTATATAGAAATGCTCTAGCCATAGCAATGAGATCCGCATCACCAGCCTGCAAAATATCTTCCGCTTGCTGAGGTTCGGTAATCAATCCTACTGTCATCGTTGGTAAACCAGATTGGTCTTTGACAATCTTTGCGAATTGCACTTGATAATTTGGTCCAATAGCAATCTTCTGTTTAGGTGAAATACCACCAGAAGAAATATGCACAAAATCACATCCCAATGGTTTAAGTTGTTTTGCGAAATTAGCTGTTTCTTCGGGAGTCCAACCACCCTCTATCCAGTCGCTTGCTGAAATTCGGATACCAAGTACACCTTGATAGGCTGCTCGCACGGCGGCAAAAAGCTCTAAAGGAAAGCGAATTCGATTTTCAAATGAGCCGCCGTATTCATCGGCACGCTGATTAGCAATTGGGGATAAAAATTGGTGTAATAAGTAACCATGTGCACCATGAAGCTCAATACCATCAATTCCAATTCGGCTGGCTCTCTTTGCTGATGAAACAAAATCATCAATCAGTTTTTTTAACTCCTCTTTCGATAACTCATGAGGCAGTCGCTCACCATCTAATTGTGGAATTGCTGAAGGGGCTAAAGTTTCCCAGCCACCTTGATCTTGTGAAAGTAATTGACCGCCATCCCAAGGTGTAGCACTAGAAGCTTTTCGTCCGGCATGGGCTAACTGAATAAAAACTGGCACTGCAGGAGCTAAAGCACGTGCACGACTTAATTTATCTTTTAATGCCGCTTCTGTACGGTCATCCCAAAGTCCTAAACAGGCTGGCGTAATCCGAGCTTCTGGGCTTACCCCGGTAGCCTCAATAATGAATAATGCGGCACCACTATTCAGTAAGTTACCCCAGTGCATCAGATGCCAGTCAGTTGCCTCGCCTTTATTGGCCGAATATTGGCACATAGGAGCAACCACAATGCGATTGGCTAGCTCTAAAGACCCCTTAGGAGAGCCAAGGGTGTAATTTGAAAATAAAAGACTCATGGAATACCTTAAAAAGCCCAAAAATAGGTCGAAAAATACGAAAATTGTCGTAAAGCGATAGAATACTTAAAAATCAGAATAAATGAGACAGCGAAGACGCGCAGGCTATTAAGCTGGGCGACTTTATTACCAAAAACCTTAAAAATACTCACCACAAGAGATTATGAACACACCTCAAGCCTTTGAATCAAAAGAAGATATTGGCCACTTTGTTGGCGGCAATGTAGTTAACCCTAAAGATGGGCGCTTTGCTGATGTATACAACCCGACCAAAGGAACTGTAGCTCGCCGTGTTGCGCTTGCTAGCCGCAAAGAGGTTGATGCAGTTGTAGCCAATGCCCAAACTGCCTTTGCCTCATGGAGCCAAACCTCCCCATTGCGCCGCGCACGCATCATGTTCAAGTATCTTGAATTATTAAACGCCCATCGCGATGAGCTTGCTGCCATCATTACAGCCGAGCATGGCAAGGTATTTACTGATGCCCAAGGCGAAGTGACACGCGGCATTGAGATTGTGGAATTTGCTACTGGCATTCCTGAGCTACTTAAAGGCGACTACACAGAGCAAGTATCGACCGGTATCGACAACTGGGTTATGCGTCAACCTCTAGGTGTAGTTGCTGGTATCACCCCATTTAACTTCCCAGTAATGGTGCCAATGTGGATGTTCCCTGTGGCAATTGCTTGTGGCAATACTTTCATTCTTAAACCTAGCCCTACAGATCCTTCCGCCTCATTATTTATGGCTAAACTTCTTAAAGAAGCAGGCTTGCCTGATGGCGTGTTTAACGTGGTGCAAGGTGACAAAGAGGCGGTTGATGCCTTAATTGAAAATCCGGACGTTAAAGCGGTGAGCTTTGTAGGCTCTACTCCAATCGCCAATTACATCTATGAGCGTTGCTCGCACTTTGGTAAGCGCTCTCAAGCTTTGGGTGGCGCCAAGAACCACATGGTCATCATGCCGGATGCTGATATTGATAAAGCTATTGATGCCTTGGTTGGTGCTGCCTATGGCTCTGCTGGTGAGCGTTGCATGGCAATTTCAGTAGCGGTATTGGTTGGTGATGTGGCTGAAAAAATCATGCCTAAACTGATCGAGCGCACTAAGACTCTAAAAGTCAAAAATGGCATGGAACTTGATGCTGAAATGGGTCCTATCGTTACTAAAGCAGCACTGGAGCGTATTACTGGCTATATTGATGCTGGCGTAGCTTCGGGTGCAAAACTGCTTGTTGATGGTCGTGGATTTAAGGTGCCTGGTAACGAGAATGGCTTCTTTATTGGCGGGACATTATTTGATAACGTCACACCAGATATGAAGATCTATTTAGAAGAAATCTTTGGACCAGTGTTATCTTGCTTGCGTGTTGCCAACTTTACCGATGCCCTCAATTTAGTTAACTCCTGTGAGTTCGGTAATGGCGTTGCCTGCTTTACGAGTGATGGCAATATTGCCCGTGAATTTGCCCGCCGTGTTCAGGTAGGCATGGTTGGTATCAACGTACCTATTCCGGTTCCAATGGCCTGGCACGGCTTTGGTGGTTGGAAAAAGTCCATCTTTGGTGATATGCATGCATACGGTAAAGAAGGTGTGCGCTTCTATACCAAGCAGAAGAGTGTCATGCAGCGCTGGCCTGAGAGCATCGCTAAGGGCGCAGAGTTTGTGATGCCGACGTCCAAGTAATACCTGGCAACATTAGGCAAAAAAGCGATCTTCGGATCGCTTTTTTATTCAGTGTAATTAACGAGTTTTATTATTGGAGCGTATTTTTCAAAGCAGGAATCATAGGCATAGATAAGACATCAATACCCTCTTCTCTTAAAGCCTCTGCTTCATCTATAGTGGTCTGACCCCGAATGCTTCTCTCAGGCGATTCTTTATAGTGAATCTTCCGAGCTTCGTCAGCAAAAGAATTGCCTACATCTTCAGAGCGTCCCATTAACTCGCGCATCCCTTTTAAGAAGGCGGCTTGAACTTGCGCCTCTAGCTGGGAATGATCACTACCAGTAAGCGCAACTACTCCGCCACTTAAGTTTTCAGACTGTGCTTTAGGTAATGCCAACTCCGTTGAGGACGATTTACCAATATGTGGAGCTGATGGCATGCGGGTAATTTCTGTACTGTCGCATACCGGACAAGCAAGCATTCCCTTGTCTTGCTGAGCAAGGCAATCCTCTTCGGAGGCAAACCAACCTTCAAAACGATGGTCTAAGGGGCACGCTAAGTTATAAACTTTCATGATACGTATATGTGGGCAAAAACGATAAATTCAATACCCCCATTTTAATCGGGTTTGAGGTTGACCTACTTGATTGGACTTGGCTCCACTAAGCCCCTGCGGTAACGATCTAGCCAGTAGGCTGAAATAGTGGTCTTAACGTCTGTAATCTCACCACCCTCAACCCATGCGATTAGTTGCTCCAAAGGGGCGGCAAATACATCTAAAAACTCTTCATCATCCAGATGGCTTTTTCCGGGAACCAGCTCTTCAGCTAAATAGATATCGATGAACTCCGTTGAGTACGATATAACTGGATGGATGCGACGTACATAACTCCATTTTTTTGCCGTATACCCAGTCTCTTCCTCAAGTTCTCGTTGTGCACAAACCAAATGATCTTCGCTCGGATCCAATTTTCCCGCAGGAATTTCTATGCAAGCTTTTGCAATGGGATAGCGATACTGCCTTTCAAGAAGCACCCTGCCATCATCCAAAATTGCAATAATAGCCACCGCACCTGGATGAGTTAAATATTCGCGTATCGCTTCCTCACCATCTGGCAGTGAAACTTTGTCCCGCTTCATATTTAAGAAGATGCCGCCATAAATATCTTCGCCTGATAGACGCTCTTCGCGCAAATGTTTATCACCGGCCGGTAGGTCTTTAAACGATTTTTCAGTCACGGATATGCTCTCTAGGGATTAAAGATACTGCATCATACAAAATGGTCATGTCATTTCAATGTCATAAACAATAAAGGCCCCTTACGGAGCCTTTATCAAGACATTGCTTCGCACTAGGACCCAAGTAAGGTACGACGCATTGCATCCAAGCAGAGACTCATTAGGCCTGCAGGAACAATACCAATAGCCAACACCAAAATACTATTGAGGCTTAAGAGCCCTTTAGCAAACCCAGAGCCAGAAACTGTGATTTCATGCTCAGGCTCATCGAAGTACATAACCTTCACCACCCTGAGGTAATAAAAGGCGCCAATAAGTGAGGCGATTACTGCGATTACCGCAAGGAATGTATGTTCTGCGTCTACCAACGCTTCTAAAACACCCAACTTAGCAGCAAAACCCACTGTAGGTGGAATACCAGCCAAGGAGAACATCATCACCAAGCCGATAAATGCAAACCAGGGGTGCTTCTTGTTCAGCCCCTTAAGGCCGTCCAAGGTTTCACAGTCATATCCCTTGCGCGATAACACCATCAATAAGCCGAAGGTGCCCAGCGTAGTTAAAACATAAGTAATGGCGTAGAACATGGCTGCACTAAAGGCATGGTCGTCAAACACAGACAACATACCCAGGAGAACAAAGCCCATTTGCGCAATTGCTGAATAAGCCAACATACGCTTGAGATTAGTTTGCGCAATCGCAGTGACGTTACCCACGACAAGCGATAAGACCGCCAACAATACCAACATGGGCTGCCAGTCGCCTAGCAATGGTAACAAGGTATTTACCAGTAAACGAAATAACAAGGCAAAAGCAGCTAGTTTTGGAGCTGCGGCAATCATCAGTGTGACGGCTGTAGGAGCGCCTTGGTAAACATCTGGTACCCACATATGGAATGGCACAACACCCAGTTTAAATGCTAAACCAGCAACAATGAATACCAACCCAAAGGCCATTACTAAATGATTCACACGAGGATCGGCAACGGTCTTGAAGATTTCGATTAGATCAAGAGATCCTGTTACGCCATACAGCATCGACATGCCGTAAAGCAAGAAACCTGATGCTAATGCGCCTAAGATGAAATACTTAATACCAGCCTCAACACTCTTCTCGCTGCTGTGGCGCATGGCTACCAAAGCATAAGTTGGTAAGGCCATCAACTCTAGACCCAAATAAAGAGTCAGCAAGTTGGCGCCGGAGATCAATACAAACTGCCCCAACAAGGCAAGCAAAGCTAAAACAATAAAGTCTGGACGGAATAAGGCGCGATCCACTAAATATTGCTTGGAATAAACAAGACTCACCAATACAGCGATACAAGAACAAGCTTTAAGTAAGTTTGAAAATGGATCGGACTGAAATAAGCCATTCATTGCCACCAATGCTGGATCGCCCATGCGACCAATAAACATGAAAATTAGGTAAGCAAGCAAGATCAGTGAAAAGAAATACACAAAGCCAACGCCACGTGGAGTATGGAATATGTCTTGCTCCACACCAGGAGTGGATGTCACTTTCTCAGGAACGTACACACTGACAACCAGCAATAAGCAAGTTGCTACGAGTAAAACAAGTTCTGGCAGGATGGCGAATAGATCGAATGCTTGCATTTGTACTTACTCAGAGTTTGCTAACAGCAACATGCTGTAGCAGATTAATCACAGCTGGATGAATGATGTCGGTAAACGGCTTTGGATAAACACCCATACCTATTACGCAGATTGAAAGAATGGCCATCAAGAAATATTCACGACAGTTCAAGTCCTTTAATACTTCTACATGGGCATTATTGATGGTGCCAAAAAATACTCTCTTGACCATCCACAAAGAATAAGCGGCACCTAAAATCAAAGCTGTCGCAGCCAAGATGCCGATGACAAAGTCATAGTCCACAGCAGCCAATATCACCATGAACTCTCCAACGAAACCAGAGGTTGCCGGTAAGCCACAGTTAGCCATTGCCATCAACACAGCAAATGCAGTAAAAGCAGGCATACGATGCACTACGCCACCATAATCTGCAATTTGACGAGTATGCATGCGGTCATAAAGTACGCCAATAGAAAGGAACATGGCGCCAGCAACAAAGCCATGAGAAATCATTTGAACGATGCCACCCTCGATACCCAGTGGACTAAAGAGGAAAAAGCCCAGAGTCACAAAGCCCATATGCGCTACCGATGAGTATGCAACGAGCTTTTTCATATCTTTTTGGACTAAAGCAACCGCACCAACATAGATAACAGCCACTAAGGACAAGAAAATAACAAATGGGCCTAAGTACTGGCTTGCATCAGGAGCGATAGGCAATGAGAAGCGCAGGAAGCCATAGGCGCCTAACTTCAACATGATTGCGGCCAAGACAACCGAACCACCAGTTGGCGCTTCTACGTGAACGTCTGGCAACCAAGTATGCAATGGCCACATTGGCACCTTCACAGCAAATGCCATGAAGAAAGCTGCAAACAATAAAATTTGCTCAACAATATCTAGGCGTGCATTCTGCCAAGCCAAGATATCAAAGGTATTGGTTACGTTGTACAAGTACAGCATGGCAATCAATGTAAGCAATGATCCCAACAACGTGTACAAGAAAAACTTAAATGCTGCGTAGATTCTATTGTGTCCACCCCAGACACCAATAATGATGTACATCGGTATCAGGGTCGCTTCAAAGAACACGTAGAACAATAAGGCATCTAACGCGCTGAATACGCCAATCATTAATCCCGAGAGAATCATGAAGGAAGCAAAATATTGCGATACCTTAGTCTCAATTACTTCCCATGCTGCGATCACCACAATAATGTTGATGAATGCAGTAAGAACGATGAACCAAACGGAGATACCATCAATACCTAGGTAATAGTTAATGTCGTAGCGCGGAATCCAACTGATTTTTTCAACAAACTGCATGCCAGGATTGGCAATATCAAAATGAATAACCAATGGCAGAGTTGCAATAAATCCGAGTACAGAACCAATCAAGGCTAACCAGCGTACACCGGCAGTTGGCTTCTCAGACCCATAAAACAAAATAATGAGTCCAAAGACAATCGGGGTCCAAATGGCGTAAGAAAGAATCATAGTGGCTACTTAAGTAACAAAGGCCTATCGAACAAAAGGCAGGTAAGCGTACAAAACCCAAGCAAGCAATACCGCCAAGCCCGCAATCATTGCGAAGGCATAGTGGTATAGATAACCGGATTGCAAATGACGGATAACTCCAGCAAAGCGCCCTACTGCATGGGCGCTGCCGTTGACAAAGAAACCATCGATGATCTTTTGATCACCACGATGCCACAAGAAGCTACCAATCCAGATAAGGCCCTTAGCAAATACAGCCTGGTTGATTTCATCAAGGTAGTACTTGTTATCAAACAATTTCTTGATAGGAGCGAATGCCTGCGCAACTTTTCCAGGCAACTTCGGTGCCCATAAATACCCAATGGCTGCAGTCAACACACCTAGCACTACCAACAGTAATACTGGAGATGTGAACGCATGAAGCGCCATAGCAATTGGGCCATGGAATTCATCTTCCAATTCTTTCATTACTGGGTGACGCGCAAGATCAATAAAGATGGAATCGCCGAAGTAAGTTCCAAATAGTAATGGAGAGATTGTGTAGAAACCAATGATCACCGATGGAATTGCCAAGAGAATCAAAGGGAGAGTCACAACAAATGGGGACTCATGTGGCTTCTGGCCTGGCGCCAAACCATGGTGAGCGTGATCATCGCCCTGCTCTGCATGATCATGATGGTGATCATGTGCATGTGCGTCATCATGACCCCAACGCGCTTTTCCGTGGAATACATAAAAGTACAAACGGAAAGAATACAAAGCTGTTACAAATACGCTTGCCATCACGGCAAAGTATGCAAAACCAGAGCCTGGGATATGGCTAGCAGCAACTGCTTCAATGATGGAATCTTTTGAATAGAAGCCAGAGAAGAATGGTGTACCTACTAATGCAAGGTTACCCAATAACATCATGAGGCAAGTGATCGGCATGTATTTCCAGAGGCCGCCCATCTTACGCATGTCTTGTTCGTGATGCATACCCAGAATCACACTACCTGCCGCAAGGAATAACAGCGCCTTAAAGAAAGCGTGAGTCATCAAGTGAAAGATCGCAACTGGATAAGCGGAAACACCCAAGGCCACCGTCATGTAACCAAGCTGAGACAAAGTCGAATACGCAACAACACGCTTGATATCGTTTTGCACAATACCGAGGAAGCCCATAAATAGCGCAGTAATAGAGCCAATTACCAAGATGAAGCTCAATGCTGCATCCGAGAGTTCAAATAATGGTGACATGCGTGACACCATGAAGATACCTGCAGTAACCATTGTTGCAGCATGAATCAATGCTGAAATTGGTGTTGGACCTTCCATCGAATCAGGCAACCAAACGTGCAAGGGAAATTGTGCTGATTTACCCATTGCGCCGATGAACAAGCAAATACAAGCAACGGTCATTAAATTCCAGCTTGTACCGGGAAGTGTTTGGGCTGCTAATGCAGAGTTTTGTGAAAAGATGACGTCGTATTGCATCGAGCCAGTGCTCGCAAGCAAGATGCCTATACCCAAGATAAAGCCAAAGTCACCAACGCGGTTGACCAAGAATGCTTTCATATTGGCAAATACAGCTGACTGACGTTCAAAATAGAAGCCAATCAATAAATAAGAAACTACACCCACCGCTTCCCAACCAAAGAAGAGTTGCAAAAGGTTGTTACTCATCACCAGCATCAACATGGCAAAAGTAAATAGTGAAATATAGGAGAAGAAGCGGTTGTAACCCTCTTCGCCATGCATATAACCGATGGTGTAAATATGCACCATCAATGACACAAAAGTCACTACACACATCATCGTAGCGGTTAAGGGGTCTATCAGGAAGCCAATATCTAAATTGAGTTCACCCAATTGCATCCAGCGATAAACAGTGCCATTGAAATAAAAACCATCCATTACTTGCACTAAAACGTTGCAAGATAAGACAAAGGCAATCGTAACGCCTAGGATAGTCACGAACTGACTTGCGCCGTGACCAATGCGATTACCACCAAGCTTGGTGCCAAAAAAACCGGCAATGATAGAGCCAACTAGTGGCGCCAAAGGAATCGCGCAGAGTACAGGAATATTTAAGGTCAATTGCATGACTAGCCTTTTAGGTGGTCAAGATCTTCGGCATTAATAGTGTCAACCTTACGGAAGAGCACTACTAAAATTGCCAAGCCGATAGCTGCCTCAGCAGCTGCCACAGTCAAAATAAAGAATACGAATACTTGACCTGCCATATCTCCTAAATAATGAGAGAAGGCAACAAAGTTCATGTTGACCGAGAGAAGCATCAACTCAATAGCCATCAACAATACGATGACATTCTTGCGATTTAAGAAAATACCGATAACACTAGTCGCAAACAAAATTGCGCCAAGCACTAAGTAATGAGCGAGAGTGATATTCATTTCTTCTCTCCTCTTGCATCTTGCTTTGCAGCCATGTCAGAACCCATCTTCACAATACGCATACGATCTGCAGCAACCACATTGACCTGCTCATGGATATTTTGCGCTTTGGAGTCTTTGCGATTACGCAATGTCAAAGCAACGCCAGCAATAATAGCTACCAACAAGATTACACCGGCAACTTCAAACGCATAGACATAATCAACAAAGATCAACATACCTAAGGCTTGAGTATTGTTTGCCATCATCTCTTCTGGCATTGGCTGAACTGGGGTATTCGTACCTATGAAGCTACGAATGATCACAATCGAAAGCTCCAAAACAATCACTGCGCCCATTAAAAAGGCAACTGGCAGATACTTTTTGAAATCCCGACGAAGGTGTTCAATATCTAGATCCAACATCATGACTACGAATAAGAACAACACCATTACGGCGCCTACGTAAACCAGAATGAGAGCCAAGCTCAAGAATTCCGCCTTGAGCAACATCCAAAGGCCGGATGCGCAAAAGAATGCCAATACTAGGAATAATGCAGCATGGACTGGGTTGCGGGCTGTAATCACACGCACTGCAGAAATAACCAATAGTCCTGCAAAGCCGTAAAAGAAAACAGCAAATAAAGTAGATGGATCGAATGTCATATTAGCTTAGCTCGATTCGATTAACGGTAAGGTGCATCAGCTGCACGGTTAGCGGCGATATCTTTTTCATACTTGTCGCCTACTGCCAAAAGCATATCTTTAGTGAAATACAAATCGCCACGCTTATCACCAAAATATTCAAAAATATTGGTTTCTACAATGGCGTCGACTGGGCATGCTTCTTCACAGAAACCGCAGAAAATACATTTCGTAAGGTCGATATCGTAACGGCTGGTGCGACGAGTACCATCATCGCGCTCAGCTGTTTCAATGGTGATGGCATAGGCTGGGCATACAGCTTCGCATAACTTGCAGCCGATACAGCGCTCTTCACCATTTTCATAACGACGAAGTGCATGCAATCCACGGAAGCGATTAGATAAAGGCGTCTTCTCTTCTGGGTATTGAACAGTAATTTTTGGCTTGAAAAGATAACGACCGGTAATAGACATACCAGTCAAGATGTCTTTAAGCATCAAGCTATCGAGGAATTGGGAAATTTTCTTAAACATGATTTATCAACTTATTTCCAAATATTCCATGGGGATACAACCCACGCGCCGATAACAACCACCCAGAACACTGAGATGGGAATAAAAATCTTCCAACCCAAACGCATGATTTGGTCGTAGCGATAACGTGGCAAAGTTGCACGCAACCAAATAACGCAAGACAGCAAGAAAAATGTCTTGCCGAACAACCAGAAGAAGCCTGGAATATCGCGCAGGATTGGTAAATCAACAATGGGTAACCAGCCGCCTAAGAACATGATGGATGCCACAGCAGCAATCAAAATCATGTTGGCATATTCAGCCAAGAAGAACATCGCAAATGACATTCCTGAATACTCAACCATATGGCCGGCAACAATCTCAGACTCACCCTCAACTACGTCAAATGGATGGCGGTTTGTTTCAGCAACACCAGAAATAAAGTAAATCAAGAACATTGGCAATAAAGGTAGCCAGTTCCATGAGAGGAAATTGAGCCCCATGCTGGCAAAGTAACCCTGCTCTTGAGAAGCAACAATGGTGCTGAGATTCAATGAGCCAGAAGTCAGCAGCACGGTAACCAAAGCAAAGCCCATGGCGATCTCATAAGAGATCATTTGTGCTGAAGCACGCATTGCGCCAAGGAATGGGTATTTAGAGTTGGATGACCAGCCAGCCAAGATCACGCCATAAACACCGATGGATGAAATTGCCATGATGTAAAGAAGTCCAGCATTTACATCAGCCAAAACCATCTTCGCTTGGAATGGAATAACGGCCCATGCAGCAAACGCAGGCATGATCACCATAATTGGTGCAATGAAATACAAAACCTTACTTGCCTGTGCAGGAGCAATGATCTCCTTCATCAAAAGCTTCAATGCATCTGCAATAGGTTGCAATAGACCTAAAGGACCCACACGATTTGGTCCAAGACGAATATGCATCCAACCAATCAGCTTTCTTTCCCAGAGGGTTAAGTAGGCTACGCAACCAAACATAGGTAACACGATGATAACGATGCGTACCAAAGCCCAAACCAATGGCCATAAAGAGCCAAAAATAGCTTCACCTTGGGTGGTAACGAGGTTCAAGAAATTATCCATCTCTGACCTTATGCCTTACTAACAGTTACTGGACCAAACATGGATCCCAATTTCGCACTAGCCATAGTTCCAGCAGAAACTCTGATGGCGCCTGGCGCTAGATTTACTTCTAATGTTGCTGGCATATCAACCGATTGCGTTCCCTGAGTAACGCGAACAGCGTCACCTTCTTTAAGACCTAACTCAGCAAATGTATTTTTATTTAAACCAACTTGATTGCCACGCTTTGCGTCACGTGTTAATTGCAATGCAGATGAACGACGTACGATTTGATCACCAGCATAAATATTGACATCCGCTAGACGCTCTAGGCCATTAAATGGAGCTGCATTTCCATTGCTGACAGTTGAGCTTGTAGCTTTGTTATTGAGGCGAGTGCAATAACCTTGATCTAATGCCTCACCCAAAACTTCCTCAGGCGCATTAAATAAGAAGCCATCTAGACCCAATAAGCCACCCAGTACTCGTAGTACTTTCCATGCTGGACGTGAATCACCCAAAGGCTTCACGGAAGGCTGAACTGTTTGCGTCTTTCCTTCAAGATTCACAAAGGTAGAAACTGTTTCTGAGAATGTGGAGATTGGGAGAATGACATCGGCCACCTCCATGAGATCGGCACTCTTATAAGCGCTCAATGCAATCACGGTATTTGCTTTAGCCAATGCAGCACGAGCTGCTGTTGGGTTAGGCAAATCAGAATCAGGCTCGATATTCATCAAAATGACAGCGCGACGATCACCAGACAATAGTGATTCAACGCCAGCCCCATTAGCATTTACTAAGGATGCGCCAACAGCATTTCCGCCTACCGGTAGGAAACCTAAAGTTGCACCAGTCTGCTCAGCAATAAATTGAGCTAATACATGCAAATCAGATGCATGTTGATGTGCAATAGCAGCAGAACCTAGCAATACAGCAGTAGACTCACCTGACAACAAGCTATCAGCAATCTTCTGCGCTGCTGGAGAAGCCGTAAGGTTAGCCGTACCAGCTGGGACACTTGCTGACTTAGCTTTTGCAACAGCGTGCGCAACTTCACTTAATGCATTGAGCCATGCGCTTGGAGCTGCAGAAATGGCGGTACTTGAAATTAACCAATCATCACCACCTGCATCAATGCGAGCAACTTGTAAACCACGCTTGCTTGCAGTACGAATACGTGCAGCCAGCACTGGCTGATCTTTACGCAAGAAGCTACCAACAACCAATACACGATCTAATTCATTGATTTTTGCAACGGGCATACCCAACCACGGAGCTGTAGCAGCACCCTTAACGTCAGTTTGGCGCAAACGCGTCTCAACTTGTTTAGAGCCCAGGCCACGTACTACTTTTTGCAAAAGATGTAACTCTTCTGCACTAGAAATTGGGTGAGCTAATGCGCCAATAGACTCTGGGCCACTTTCAGCTGAAATAGTTTTGAGTGAATGTGCGACGTAATCCAAAGCGGACTGCCAATCTGTTTCCAGCCACTGACCGCCCTGCTTCACCATTGGTGTAGTTATACGATCAGCGCTATTCAAGCCTTCATAGGAGAAACGATCACGATCGCTGATCCAGCATTCATTAATAGCTTCGTTTTCCAAGGCAACAACACGCATTACTTTATTGGCTTTAGTCTGAACCGTAGTATTTGCACCTAAGCTGTCATGCGGGCTTACTGAACGCTTGCGTCCAAGCTCCCAAGTACGGGCAGCATAGCGGAATGGCTTACTTGTCAAAGCGCCAACTGGGCACAAGTCAATCATGTTTCCAGAAAGCTCTGAATCTACAGTCTGACCTACAAAAGTGGTGATCTCAGAATGCTCGCCACGGTTGACCATGCCAAGCTCCATAACTCCAGCAACCTCTTGACCAAATCGGACGCAACGCGTGCAATGGATGCAACGTGTCATCTCTTGCATGGAGATCAATGGGCCAACATTCTTATGAAACACAACACGCTTCTCTTCGTCATAGCGTGAATTAGACTTGCCGTAACCAACTGCCAAGTCTTGTAACTGGCACTCACCACCCTGGTCGCAAATTGGGCAATCTAATGGATGGTTGATCAGCAGGAATTCCATTACAGAACGCTGCGCTTCTACCGCCTTAGCTGAATGGGTAAATACTTTCATGCCCTGCGTTACAGGAGTGGCACAAGCAGGCAATGGCTTAGGAGCCTTCTCTACCTCAACCAGACACATACGGCAGTTAGCTGCAATGGATAGCTTCTTGTGATAGCAGAAGTGAGGAACGTAGGTGCCGAGCTTGTTCGCGGCGTGCATCACCATCGAACCTTGCGGAACTTCTACTGCCTTACCATCTAATTCGATTTCTACCATGCTCACTTTTAGATATCCCGTGCTCTAAATCTTTATAAAGGTTTCGCAGAATCTAAGCAGCGCTTATGTTCTACGTGATACGCAAATTCATCCATGTAATGCTTCAACATACCGCGCACTGGCATTGCTGCAGCATCACCTAAAGCGCAAATCGTACGACCTTGAATATTGGCGGCTACGTCATTCAGTAAGTCCAAGTCCTCAGGACGGCCTTCGCCATGTTCAATGCGGTGAACAATGCGCCATAACCAACCAGTACCTTCACGACATGGGGTGCACTGACCGCATGATTCTTCGTGATAGAAATAAGACAAACGCTCTAAAGCGCGAACCATACAACGCGTGTCGTTCATCACAATGACCGCGCCTGAACCCAGCATCGATCCAGCTTTAGCAATGCTGTCGTAGTCCATGGTCAGATCCATCATCTGCGCCCCAGGAATCACTGGCGCAGAAGATCCACCAGGAATCACGGCCTTCAAGGCTCTGCCATCGCGCATACCGCCAGCAAGCTTTAGAAGTTCTGCAAAAGGAGTGCCCAATGGAATTTCATAATTACCGGGATGTATAACGTCACCGGAGACTGAGTAAATCTTTGTTCCACCGTTATTGGGCTTGCCAAGCTCTAAATAAGCCTGACCACCAATTGCCAAGATGAATGGCACAGCAGCAAATGTTTCCGTGTTGTTAATCGTGGTTGGTTTGCCATACAAACCAAAGCTTGCAGGGAAAGGAGGTTTGAAGCGTGGCTGACCTTTTTTACCCTCTAAAGACTCAAGTAGCGCAGTCTCTTCACCGCAAATATACGCACCCCAACCTGGAGATGCATGCAATTGGAAGGAGAAATCACTTCCTAAAATCTTGTCGCCCAGGTAGCCAGCGGCACGTGCTTCTTCTAGAGCCTCTTCGAAGCGGGAATACACTTCCCAGATTTCACCGTGGATGTAGTTATAGCCAGTGGTGATACCCATGGTGTACGCACCAATAATCATGCCTTCAATAAGTGCATGTGGGTTGTAACGCATGATGTCGCGGTCTTTAAATGTACCCGGCTCACCTTCGTCACTATTACAAACTAAATATTTTTGTCCTGGGAATTGACGTGGCATAAAGCTCCACTTCAAACCAGTCGGGAAGCCTGCACCACCACGTCCACGTAATGATGAAGCTTTCAATTCTGCAATGATGGAATCAGGAGAGACCTTATCGTTAATTAAACGACGCAGCTGTTGATAGCCACCACGACTTTCATAATCTTTTAAACGCCAGTTGTCGCCATTTAATCCAGCAAGGATCAAAGGCTTGATATGACGATCGTGCAAGCTGGTCATGCTGCTTTCCCTTCTGCACGTAATTCATTTAACAGAGCATCAATTTTTTCTTTGCTCATAAAGCTACACATACGCTTGTCATTCACGAGCATTACTGGTGAGTCACCGCATGCGCCCATACATTCACCCTCTTTTAAGGTGAATGTTCCACAAGAGGTAGTTTCGTTGTAGCCAATACCAAGAGTCTCTTTTAAATACGTAGCAGCTGTTTCACCATGAGTGAGCTGGCATGGCAAATTAGTACAGATCACTAATTTGTATTTACCAATTTTCTTGGTGTTGTACATGTTGTAGAAAGTAGCCACTTCATCAACAGCGATGCTTGGCATCTCTAGAATTTGTGCAATCGTTTCGATCACTTCAGGTGAAACCCAACCCACCTCTGTTTGAGCCGCAATTAAGCAGGCCATTACAGCAGATTGCTTGTGCTCTGGTGGGTACTTAGCGATATTGCGCTGAATATCGGCTAATGTTTTATCGGAAAGTTGAAGAGTTGTAGTCATTAAATAATCCTTGGCACGCTTAACTAGCGGTCAATCTCCCCGAACACAATATCTTGGGTACCAATGATGGTTACCGCGTCAGCCAACATGTGGCCACGTGACATCTCATCCATTGCTGAAAGGTGCACAAATCCTGGTGCACGAATCTTCATACGATAAGGCTTATTGGCACCATCTGAAATTAAGTAAATTCCAAACTCACCTTTTGGATGCTCAACGGCTGAATAAGCCTCGCCATCAGGAACGTGAATCCCTTCGGTAAAGAGTTTGAAATGGTGAATCAATTCTTCCATATTGGTTTTCATATCCACGCGCTTGGGTGGAGAAACCTTATGGTTATCACTCATAACAGGGCCAGGATTTGCTTTTAGCCAAGCGACGCACTGTTTAATAATGCGGTTGGATTGACGCATTTCTTCCATGCGCACCAAATAACGGTCGTATGAATCGCCATTAACACCTACTGGGATGTCAAAGTCGAGGCGGTCATAGACTTCGTATGGTTGCTTCTTACGCAAATCCCACTCAATACCTGAGCCACGCAACATGGGGCCAGTGAAACAGAGTTGCAAAGCACGCTCTGGAGTGACGATACCGATATTGACTAAACGTTGCTTCCAAATGCGGTTGTCCGTTAGGAGGTTGCAATATTCATCTACGTTAGCATCAAAGCCATTGGTAAATTGCTCAATGAAATCCAATAACGTACCGCTACGGTTTTCATTCAAGCGCTTTATAGCAGAGTCGCTACGAATTTTGTTCTTGCTGTACTGAGCCATGTGATCTGGCAAATCACGATAAACGCCGCCTGGACGATAGTAAGCTGCGTGCATACGCGCACCAGATACTGCCTCGTACATGTCGAAAATGTCTTCACGATCACGGAATGCGTACAAGAAGACAGCCATAGCACCAACGTCTAGACCATGACAGCCAATCCATAGCAAGTGGTTCAATAAGCGGGTTAACTCGTCGTACATCACGCGAATGTATTGAGCGCGCAGCGGAACGTCTACTTGCAATAACTTCTCAATGGCCATGACATAAGCATGTTCATTGGACATCATGGATACATAATCCAAGCGATCCATGTAAGGCACGTTTTGAATCCAAGTACGTGTTTCTGCTAATTTCTCGGTAGCGCGATGCAATAAGCCGATGTGCGGATCAGCACGTTGGATCACCTCGCCATCGAGCTCAAGCACTAGACGTAATACGCCGTGCGCGGCAGGATGCTGGGGACCGAAATTGAGTGTGTAGTTCTTAATCTGTGCCATGACTTAAACCGGACCTCCATACTGCTCTTCACGAACAATGCGTGGAGTAATTTCTCTAGCCTCAATCGTGACCGGCTGATACACAACACGCTTCAACTCTGGGTCATAGCGCATTTCAACGTTGCCACTGATTGGGAAATCTTTTCTAAATGGATGGCCAATAAAGCCGTAATCAGTCAGGATGCGACGTAAGTCATCATGTCCATCAAATAAGATGCCGTAAAGGTCAAACGCCTCACGCTCGAACCAATTAGCCGAATTCCATACCGGAGTAATAGAAGCTACTACTGGATAGCTATCATCAGATGCAAAAACGCGAACGCGCAAACGCCAGTTGTGCTCTAAGGACAGTAGGTGACTTACAACAGCAAAACGTTGACCGCTCCATGCGCCATCCCGAAAGTCTTGGTAATCAACACCGCATAAATCGATCAACTGCTCAAATGCGAGCGAGGGATCATCGCGCAACAATATGGCTGACTCAAGGTAAGTATCTGCATTTACAACAACAGTCACCTCACCCAAGGCAATCTCAATGGATTTGATGCGCTTACCTAAAACTTTTTCTAAGCTGGCAGCTAACTGATTCAAACGATCTGACATAACTTAAGCCTTCCGCGCAATCGTGCTGGTACGAGCGATCTTGGATTGCAACTGAATGATTCCGTAGATCAACGCTTCCGCTGTTGGAGGGCAACCAGGTACATAAATATCAACCGGAACAATACGGTCGCAACCGCGCACTACTGAATAAGAGTTATGGTAGTAGCCGCCACCGTTGGCGCAAGAACCCATAGAAATTACCCAACGTGGTTCTGGCATTTGATCGTAAACCTTACGTAAGGCTGGAGCCATCTTGTTGCACAAAGTGCCTGCAACAATCATTAAGTCTGATTGGCGTGGAGATGGGCGAAATACCACACCAAATCGGTCCAAGTCATAACGGGAAGCGCCTGCATGCATCATCTCAACTGCACAACAAGCCAGACCAAAGGTCATTGGCCATAAAGACCCATTACGCGTCCAGTTAATCAACTGATCCGCAGTGGTGGTCACAAAACCTTCTTTAAGTACGCCTTCTAATGCCATATCTATCACTCCCAGTCGAGAGCGCCCTTTTTCCAGATATATACAAATCCAACGATGAATTCCAAAAGGAAAATCACCATAGAGGCGTAGCCAAGCCATCCAATATCTCGTAATGCCACACCCCATGGAAATAGGAAGGCAGTTTCAAGATCAAACAGGATGAAGAGAATAGCGACTAAGTAGTAACGCACGTCGAACTTCATACGTGCATCTTCGAAAGCTTCGAAACCGCACTCATATGGAGAGAGTTTTTCAGCGTCAGGCTTCGAAGGAGCCAAAATTTTTCCGAGGAACATGGGGACTAATCCCACCCCAATGCCTACGAGGATAAAAAGCAGAACAGGAAAGTAATTAGCGAGATTCAAAATAGCCCTGATTCGTTTGTCTGGTAAATCCTATATGAAGCAAATTATTCAATGTTCAACTACATAAAGCATTGATTTAGAGCAAAAAACCCGATCAATACTTCTTTATTGGTGCCGACGGCGAGACTCGAACTCGCACAGCCTAAGCCACTACCCCCTCAAGATAGCGTGTCTACCAATTTCACCACGTCGGCATCTTGTAAAACCCGTTAATTCTACTGCATTGCACAACTACACTACCCATCTTTTGAGGTAGTTAAATAAGTAAAAACCTACTTTTTTACTTAGGAACTGCTGGTTTGCTTGGGTCCTGAACTGGAGCTACTGGAGCAGCTGGCGCTACGGCAGGGGCAACCGTGCCAGAGAGGACGCCAGGACTAACTTCCTTCTTATTGCCAATCCAGGTAATGCCTAAAGTGCAAATGAAGAAAACAGCTGCAAATACTGCAGTTGCGTGCGATAAGAAGTTTGCAGAACCACTGGCGCCAAATAGACTTCCAGAAGACCCTGAACCAAAGGCGGCACCCATATCAGCACCTTTGCCTTGTTGCAATAGGACCAGAAGAATCACAGCTAAAGCTGAAATTACCTGTAACACGATTAATAAAGTCTTAAACCATTCCACAGCTTATCTCCAAATAAAAAATCTATGCCTGACAAATGGCTAGAAAATCTTGAGGGTTCAATGAAGCACCCCCAACCAATCCACCATCAATATCAGGCATTGCGAACAATTCAACAGCATTATCAGGTTTGACGCTGCCACCATACAAAATTCCCACGTGAGAAGCCACATCCTCATTAAATTCAGCCAACTGAAGGCGAATGGCACGATGCATATCTTGCGCAACTTGGGCGCTGGCAACCTTGCCGGCTCCAATTGCCCATACGGGCTCATAAGCGATCAAGCAGTCAGCAAGACGGTCTTGTAATACACCCACCTGCTTTGCGATCTGAGCGCAGACAACCTCTTCCGCCCTGCCAGAATTTCTTTCATCAGCAGTCTCGCCCACGCAAATTACCGGAGTCATGCCATTGTCTAGGACCTGAAGGGCTTTAGCAGCCACAGCCTCATCTACCTCTTGATGCATTTGACGGCGCTCTGAATGGCCGACGATGACATAAGTGCAGCCAAGCTCTTTAAGCATGGATGCCGCCACTTCACCCGTAAGGGCACCAACACTATGAGCTGATGCATCTTGTGCGCCCAGGTTCAAAAAAGCCAATGAGTGTTCTTTAATTAACTGCGCACATTGGGATAAATACGGAAATGGCGGACAGACCGCATATTTGCGTCCCGACGGCATTCCACTCTCCATGCCACGGGCAACCGTTTTGATCCAGTCTTGATTGCTTACAAGACTGCCATTCATTTTCCAGTTGCCGATAACGATGAGTGGTCGCATAGGGGGTAATGAATATTTTTATACAGTTAAAACAATTTTGCCAACATGCTCGGATGACTCCATCAAAGCATGAGCATCCGCCGCTTGATCTAGCGTAAATGTTTTGTAGATAACCGGCTTTAATTTGCCTGCATTCAGCAAAGGCCAAACATTCTCATAGAGCTGTTTAGTGATTTGCTTCTTAAATGACACAGGGCGTGGACGTAGTGTTGAGCCAGTAATCGTTAAGCGACGACGCAAAATCTGGTTTGTGCTTACCTCTGCCTTTGATCCGCCCTGAATTGCAATAATCACGATGCGTCCATCATCTGCTAAACAATCGATTTCTTTTTGTACATAAGCGCCAGTCACCATATCCAGAATGACGTTAACGCCTTTACCATCGGTAGCTTTCTTCACTTCCTCTACAAAGTCTTGCGTCTTGTAGTTAATAGCGAGATCGGCACCCAATGCTACACATGCAGCACACTTCTCGTCGGTGCCAGCAGTAACAAATACTTTATGACCCAAAGCTTTAGCAATCAAGATTGCAGTCACACCGATACCGCTTGAGCCACCTTGAACTAATAATGTTTCACCTTCGGACAGTTGACCGCGCATGAAGACGTTGCTCCATACGGTGTAAAAAGTTTCAGGCAATGCTGCGGCTTCTTGGTCTGTAAACCCTTTAGGGTAAGGCAAACACTGTGCAACAGGCGCAGTACATAAGTCTGCGTAACCACCACCCTGAACCAGGGCGCACACTTTAGCGCCTACTTTTAACCCAAATACATTGTCAGAATGGGCTAGATCACCACCGATGATTTCACCAGCTACTTCGAGACCAGGAATATCCGATGCGCCAGCTGGAACTGGGTAATGCCCTTTGCGTTGCAAAACATCAGGGCGATTAATTCCAGCAGCCAAAACTTTGATCAAAATTTCGCCAGTCCCAGCAGCGGGAGCTGCCGGATCGGGACGAGTGGTTGGCACCAGCATTTCTGGAGCACCAAATTCTTTGATTTCAACAACGCGCATAAATACTCCTGCTCGGTAAACTACTTAAGCAGACTCGCCAGATGCTGGAGCCGCCTCTGCAACAACTTCAGAAGCGCCTGCCAAAGGAGCAATCGTGCCGCCTTCATCAGCCATCGCAGCTTTCAGTGACAAACGTAAACGACCACGCTCATCAGCGGCTAATAATTTCACGCGAACTACTTGGCCTTCTGCCAAATAATCCTTAACTTCTTTTACGCGCTCATTAGAGATCTCAGAAATGTGCAAGAGGCCATCCTTACCAGGAAGAATGTTTACCAAAGCGCCGAATTCGAGCAACTTCACAACAGGGCCTTCGTAGATCTTGCCTACTTCAGCTTCAGCAGTAATGCCTTCGATACGCGCTTTTGCTTCGGCCATGCCTTCAGCGCTTGTAGAAGCAATAGTTACAGTGCCGTCATCTTTAATGTCGATGCTGCAACCAGTTTCTTTGGTCAACGCTTGAATTGTTGCGCCGCCCTTGCCGATTACTTCACGAATCTTGTCTGGATGAATCTTGAAAGAAACCATGCGTGGAGCATGAGCTGACAATTCTGTACGAACCGAGCCCATTGCTTCTTGCATCTTGCTCAAGATATGCAAACGACCTTCTTTAGCTTGCGCTAATGCAACTTGCATAATTTCTTTAGTGATGCCCTGAACCTTAATGTCCATCTGAAGCGCGGTGATGCCGTTAGCAGTACCCGCTACTTTAAAGTCCATATCGCCTAAGTGATCTTCATCACCCAGGATATCGGTCAAAACAGCAAAACGATTACCGTCAAGAATCAAGCCCATTGCAACACCAGCAACGTGTGCCTTAACAGGAACGCCTGCATCCATCATTGCTAAACAGCCGCCACAAACAGAAGCCATTGAAGATGAACCATTGGACTCAGTGATCTCTGAAACCACACGAATGCTATATGCGAAATCTTCTGCACTTGGCAATACCGGGATCAATGCGCGCTTAGCCAAACGACCATGACCAATTTCACGACGCTTTGGGCTACCTACACGACCAGTTTCACCAGTAGCAAACGGAGGCATGTTGTAGTGGAACATGAAGCGATCGCGATATTCACCTTCGAGCGCATCAATAATTTGCTCGTCACGTGCAGTACCTAAAGTAGCTACAACAAGAGCTTGTGTTTCACCACGAGTAAACAAAGCAGAACCGTGTGTACGTGGCAATACGCCGTTACGAATTTCAATTGGACGCACAGTGCGTGTGTCGCGACCATCAATACGTGGTTCGCCGTTCAAAATCTGGCTACGAACAATCTTCGCTTCGATTTCAAACAAGATGTCGTTTACGGCAACAGCGTCAACATCACCTTCTTCTTGTAACTTAGCTACAACTGTTTTAGTGATTTCTTTGAGCTTGTCTGAACGAGCGCCCTTTTGACGAATCTGATAAGCCTCGCGCAATGGCGCTTCAGCTAATGCAGTTACCTTAGCGATGAATGGCTCATCCTTAGGAGCAGCAGTCCAATCCCACTCTGGCTTGCCAGCTTCAGAAACCAATTCATTAATTGCATTGATTGCTGTTTGCATTTGGTCATGACCATAAACAACTGCGCCCAACATTACTTCTTCAGATAACTGATTGGCTTCTGACTCAACCATCAATACAGCAGCTTGTGTACCAGCAACAATCAAATCCATTTCGCTAGTAGCTTGTTCTGTACGAGTTGGGTTCAAGAGATATTGACCATTTGCATAACCAACACGTGCCGCACCAACTGGACCAGCAAATGGGATGCCTGAAATAGCCAGAGCTGCAGAAGCGGCGATCAATGCAGGAATATCAGCAGGAACGTCTGGGTTGATAGACAACACATGAACTACTACCTGAACTTCGTTTAAGAAGCCTTCTGGAAACAAAGGACGCAATGGACGATCGATCAAACGTGAGATCAAGGTCTCGCCTTCTGAAGGGCGACCTTCGCGACGGAAGAATCCACCAGGGATCTTGCCTGCTGCGTAAGTTTTTTCTAGGTAATCAACAGTCAATGGGAAAAAGGATTGGCCTGGCTTCGCAGACTTAGAGGCAACAACTGTACCCATTACTACTGTGTCATCAACATTAACGATAACGGCACCACCGGATTGACGAGCAATCTCGCCTGTTTCCATAGTTACCTGATGATTGCCCCATTGGAACGTTTTTACTGCTTTTTTAAACATAGTCATTCTGATCTTCTCCAAATTGTTCACGTAAAGCTCACATGAGCATTACGCTTGTCGTGGGATAAAGCAGTGTCACGACAACACTGGAGCGATTTAAGATCACAAGGGATGCCATTCCAGGGAGACTCTGAATCAACTTTCAGAAGCTCATTGGAATGACACAATCCCCTACACAAATAATCTTGAAGCGCCCAAAAAACATGCCATCTGCTTAAGACTGAATCTGCGAAGAAACAACCCTAAGATAGATGGCATTGCATACCGATAAGAATTACTTACGGAGACCTAATTTCTCAATCAATGCGCGATAGCGGTCCAAATCTTTGCCTTTGAGGTAATCCAAGAGGCGACGGCGACGTGAAACCATCTTCAACAAACCACGACGGCTGTGATGATCTTTAGCGTTAGCCTTGAAATGGGGGGTTAATTCATTGATGCGGGCTGTGAGCAATGAAACTTGAACTTCAGGGCTACCCGTATCGTTTGCGCTGCGCGCGTTTTCTTTGACGATTTCCGCCGTTTTAATATCAGCAACTGCCATTTTTAATACTCCTTACTTGCGAACACTTGAGCTTTCACCCAATCCGTGTCGTGCATGATTAACAAAATAAAACAAAAAAGCTTTAAAAATCAAAGCCCTCGAATTGTAGCAGAGCCTGGGCTCATTTACGGAATCGTATGGTGGGAAAGCACATACTGTATTATCAAATTCTGACACATAATTACTATTTATCCTTTAAAAACAAGGGCTTACATATAATGCACCCAATTTTTCGCGCGCTCACCCTCTTTTTAGGCATCGGATTTGGCCTATTGCAGCCTGCTCACGCTCAGTTTGGCTCCTTTTTTGGCCCAGATAAAACGGTCGCCGAACAACGCCAGGATATTTTGATCAAAAACCAATCCATATTGAAGCAACTCTATGAGGCACAGCCAAAAGCTAAGGAACTAATTGAAAAGTCAGTGGGTTATGCAACCTTCAGTAATTTTGGTATGAAAATTCTGATCGCAGGTGGCGGCACCGGCAGTGGCGTCGTTTTTGATAAAGCTACTAAAAAACCCATCTACATGAATATGGCAGAAGTTCAAGCGGGTTTGGGGCTTGGAATTAAATCATTCCAAAATATCTTTGTATTTCAATCCGAAGCGGCAATGAAGGATTTTATTAATTCAGGCTGGACTTTTGGCGGTCAAGTGACAGCTGCAGCCAAATATGAAAAAGATGGTGGCGCACTGCAAGATGCAACTGTTGTTGCTCCAGGCGTGTTGATGTATCAACTTACTGACTCCGGCCTTGCCGCAGAAATCACCGGCAAAGGCACGAAGTACTATAAAAATACAGACTTAAATAAATAAACTAATTGATGGCGCCTAGGGCGTCATCTGCGCATTGAGCTTTGCTTGGCTCGGATCATGCAATTTATTCAAGGCAGATAAATACGCTTTGGCTGAAGCGGCAATAATGTCTGGATCAGTACCAACCCCATTCACAATGCGGCCACCTTTAGCCAAGCGTACTGTAACCTCTCCCTGAGATTGAGTGCCTGAAGTAATTGCATTTACTGAATAGAGCAACTGCTCTGCCCCGCTCTTAGCAATCTCTTCAATTGCATTCAAGCTTGCATCCACAGGCCCATTGCCTTCCGCTTCGGAGCTCACTTCTTTATCACCCATGCGGAATATCACTCGTGACTTAGGGCGTTCACCAGTCTCAGAATGCTGACTCAATGAAATAAATTTATAGTGTTCGCCCTCTTCAGCCGCAGCTGAATCGGACATGATGGCAATAATATCCTCGTCGAAAATATCCGACTTTTGATCTGCTAAGGCTTTGAAGCGGGCAAATGCTTCATTCAAGTCAGCCTCAGCTTCAACAGTAATGCCTAACTCTTGTAGGCGTTGTTTAAAGGCATTACGACCGGATAATTTACCCAAGACAATCTTATTAGCGGACCAGCCCACATCTTCTGCGCGCATGATTTCATAGGTATCGCGATTCTTCAATATGCCGTCTTGATGAATACCAGAGGTATGTGCAAATGCATTAGCGCCAACCACAGCTTTATTTGGCTGCACAACAAAGCCAGTGATCTGAGAAACCAATTTCGATGCAGGGACGATTTGAGTCGCATCAATGCCGCAGACCATATCGAAATAGTCCTTACGGGTACGTAATGCCATCACAATTTCTTCTAATGCAGTATTGCCGGCGCGCTCACCCAAACCATTAATGGTGCACTCAATTTGACGCGCTCCTCCAATTTTTACGCCGGCTAAAGAATTGGCAACAGCCATACCTAAATCGTTATGACAATGCACGGACCACACTGCTTTATCAGAGTTAGGAACACGGGTACGCAAGGTTTTAATGAACTCGCCATACAACTCCGGGGTTGCATAACCTACCGTATCAGGAATATTAATCGTAGAGGCGCCTTCATTAATAACCGCCTCAACCACTCTGCATAAGAAATCCATTTCTGAGCGGTAACCATCTTCTGCAGAGAACTCGATATCAGAGGCTAAATTGCGTGCAAAACGAATCGAGCGCTTAGCTTGTTCTAACACCTCTTCCGGCGACATGCGCAACTTCACGGCCATATGCAATGGACTAGTAGCCAAGAAAGCATGAATACGTTTGGCATTGGCTGACTGCAAAGCATCGGCAGCACGAGTAATGTCCTTGTCATTTGCCCTGGCTAATGAACACACAATTGAGTCCTTGACTGCGGCAGCAACTGCGGAGATCGCCTGAAAGTCGCCTTCAGAGCTTGCGGCAAAGCCTGCTTCAATCACATCCACTTTAAGACGCTCAAGTTGACGAGCAATGCGAACCTTCTCGTCCTTGGTCATCGATGCGCCAGGGGATTGCTCTCCATCACGTAAGGTGGTGTCAAAAATGATTACTTTGTCGCTCATCACTACTCTCCAGTTTTAAATACTTCTGAACTTATTCATTTGCTAAATCTTATAAAACAAAAACCCCAGCAATTTGCTGGGGCTGGTATGTGGTGGCTAATGAATATCTTTATCTCATTAACTCAGGCCTTACCCGCCCCAAGCTTTAGGCTTAGTGCTAGAAGCAGTTTCCCGCTTGCAAGACCGGTTAAAGGTGAGAAATTCATCAACATGGATTAAATATACCCCAAAATCCGTGGATTAGCTAAAACGCTTGCCACTGAGTCTTTCCCAGGCCCAAATGACATAGCCAGAGATCGAGTAGACGACGAATAAACCAAATAAGGTCAAAGGTGGGTTAGATGAGATCAGAACGAAGGTCAAGATCATCAACACCATCACACCAAAAGGCACGCGGTAGCGGACATCTAAGGCTTTGCCACTATAGAAACGGGCGTTGGAAACCATGGTTAGGCCAGCATAAACCGCAATAAAGAAGGTAATCCAAGGAATGGCGGTATCACGTACCGGAATCTTATTGTCATCCGCAAGCCAGATAAATCCAGCCATGAGAGCGCCAGCAGCTGGGCTTGGCAGACCTTGAAAAAATTTCTTATCGACCACGCTCGTATTTACATTGAAGCGAGCCAAACGTAAAGCCGCGCCAGCGCAGTAAGTAAAGGCTGCCAACCAGCCCCACTTGCCTAAATCTTTTAAGGCCCATTCATAGGCAACTAAAGCAGGCGCAACACCAAAGGAAACCATGTCAGCCAGTGAATCATATTGCTCACCAAAAGCGCTCTGAGTATTTGTCATACGCGCTATTCGACCATCCATCCCATCAAGCACCAGTGAAGCAAAAATAGCAATCGCTGCAATTTCAAACTGGTGATTCATCGCATTCACGATGGCAAAGAAACCACAGAACAAAGCTGCGGTTGTAAATGCATTTGGTAAAAGATAAATGCCCTTGCTACGTAAGCGCGGCTTTTGAGGATGCAACTCCTCTACTTCGTAATCAATCCCATCACCAAGCTCCTCTGCCCATTGCTGTTCAGTAGTTGGGGTATGGCGAGATGTGAGGCGGCTACGATCGATGCGACCACGACGGCGAAATGTACTCAAAGCGTATCCCGGTAAAAGATTTGAATCAATCCAAGCCAGGCACACGTGCCAAAGCTGTATTTGTTGCAAATACTTTATCACCAACAGAAACTAGTGGCTCTGCAGTTAAGGGCAAATACACATCAACGCGTGATCCAAAGCGAATAAACCCATAACGCTCACCGGCCTTAAGGCGGTCACCAACGTGGATATAGCAAAGAATACGGCGCGCAATCAGGCCGGCGACCTGAACCAATGTAATTGTCTGGCCATTGACATCAATAACTACGGCATTACGTTCGTTTTCAGTTGATGCCTTATCTAAATCTGCATTAACGAATTTACCAGGGAAATACTGAATCTCTTTAACCAAGCCATTGACTGCGCTACGGTTGGAATGCACATTAAAAACATTCATGAATACGCTAATTTTGAGCGCTTCACGTCCAGCATAGGGGTCATTGGTTTTTTCAACGACAACAATACGACCATCGGCTGGGGATAAAACCAGATCGCGACCTAGCGCAGGAATACGCTGTGGATCACGAAAGAACTGCAGAACAAAGAAAAAGATGATCCAAAGTGGCCATGACCATGCAATACCACCTAGATAGTGGACTAGCAAAGTCACCACCCCCACTAACGCTAAATACGGCCAACCTTCTTTCGCAATAATGGGGTGTGGATACATCATCTTTGTTCTGAGCCTTTTAATGAACTTCTATTAATTTGATGCGTGCTTCTTAATGATTGCTTAGTTCTTGGTTTGATCCACTAACTTGTTCTTAGCGATCCAAGGCATCATGGCGCGCAACTTAGCGCCAACCACTTCAATGTCATGCTCAGCATTCAAACGACGACGTGAAATCAAAGTAGGCGCACCTGCTTTGTTTTCCAAGATGAAGCTCTTTGCGTATTCACCAGTTTGAATATCTTTCAAGCACTGACGCATTGCATTCTTGGTATCTTCTGTAACAACGCGTGGGCCAGTGACATACTCACCATATTCAGCGTTATTAGAGATTGAGTAGTTCATGTTCGCAATACCGCCTTCGTAGATTAAATCAACGATCAACTTGAGTTCGTGCAAGCACTCAAAGTAAGCCATCTCAGGAGCGTAACCAGCCTCAACCAAAGTTTCAAAACCTGCTTTGATCAACTCAACTGCGCCGCCACAGAGAACAGCTTGCTCACCGAACAAGTCGGTTTCAGTTTCTTCACGGAAGTTTGTTTCGATGATGCCGGCACGTCCGCCACCGTTTGCTGTTGCGTATGACAAGGCAACATCACGCGCAGAACCGGATTTATCTTGGTAAACAGCGATCAAATGAGGAACACCGCCACCTTGAGCATATGTACCGCGCACTGTGTGGCCAGGAGCCTTCGGGGCGATCATGATTACATCCAAGTCAGCGCGTGGCTGAACTTGACCGTAGTGAACGTTAAAGCCGTGAGCAAAAGCAAGTGCGGCGCCCTGCTTGATATTGCCGTGAACCTCTTTGCTGTAAACATCAGCAATTTGTTCGTCAGGCAACAACATCATGACTACATCAGCGTCTTTTACGGCTTCGCCAACTTCTTTTACTGTCAAACCTGCATTTGCTGCCTTACTCCAGGAAGCGCCATCTTTACGCAAACCAACAGTAACGTTACAGCCTGAATCTTTGAGGTTCAATGCGTGTGCGTGACCTTGTGAACCATAACCAATGATGGTGACTTTCTTGCCCTTGATGAGGGACAAATCAGCGTCTTTATCGTAAAAAACTTTCATGCTCTTTCCTTGTATTGAAAATGTAATTAATGCAGTAATCAGTTAATAAAAAATTAAACCTTGAGGATGCGTTCGCCACGACCAATTCCAGAGCCGCCAGAGCGAACTGTTTCTAGAATTGATGCGCGATCGATCGAATCAATAAAGGCATCCAACTTGGCACCATCACCTGTTAACTCGATGGTGTAACTCTTATCAGTCACATCAATGATGCGACCGCGGAAGATATCGGTAGTACGTTTGAGCTCTTCGCGTTCCTTGCCTACAGCGCGCACCTTAATCATCATGAGCTCACGCTCGATGTGAGGGCCTTCGCTTAAATCAAACACCTTAACCACCTCAACCAAACGGTTTAAGTGCTTAGTAATTTGCTCAATGACATCATCAGAACCAAAGGTCACGATAGTCATACGGGATAGAGATGGATCTTCCGTAGGCGCAACACTCAGAGTGTCAATGTTGTAACCGCGTGCAGAAAATAATCCCACAACACGTGATAAAGCACCCGGTTCATTCTCAATGAGTACAGAAATAATGTGTCGCATTAGAGATCCTCGCTACCCAAAAGCATTTCAGTAATACCCTTGCCTGCTTGGACCATAGGCCAAACGTTTTCCTCTGGGTCAGTCTGGAAATCCATAAACACCGTGCGATCTTTTAAGCGAATCGCTTCCTTGAGTGCGCCTTCAACATCTGACTTCTTCTCAATGCGCATACCAACGTGACCATAGGCCTCTGCCAACTTTACAAAGTCAGGCAAAGAATCCATGTATGAACTGGAATAACGTTTGTTGTAAGTCAATTCTTGCCATTGACGAACCATACCTAAGTAGCGATTGTTCAACGACACAATCTTTACGGGAGTGTTGTATTGCTTGCAAGTGGATAGCTCTTGAATACACATCTGAATGGATCCTTCACCAGTAATGGCAAATACATCCTTATCAGGGAATGCCTTCTTGATACCCATGGCATATGGCAAGCCTACGCCCATGGTGCCTAAACCACCAGAATTGATCCAACGACGTGGCTTATCAAATTTGTAGAACTGAGCAGCCCACATTTGGTGTTGACCTACGTCAGACGTAATAAATGCATCACCACCAGTAAGCCCCCACAATTTTTGAACCACATATTGTGGCTTCACAATTTGAGAAGCTTCGTCGTACTTCAAGCAATCTTTTTTGCGCCATTCATTGATTTGATCCCACCAAGCAGCAACTTTGTCGCCATTCTTACGTGGACCGGCAGCTTTCAATTGCGCAGTCATCTCCACCAATACTTCTTTGAGATTGCCAACAATAGGAACATCCACCTTTACACGCTTTGAAATTACGGAAGGATCGATATCGATATGAATGATCTTGCGTGGATGACTTGCAAAGTGGGATGTATTACCAATCACACGGTCATCAAAACGAGCGCCAATCGCAATCAACACATCACTATGTTGCATCGCCATATTCGCTTCATATGTTCCATGCATACCAAGCATACCCAAGAACTGCGGACTTGTTCCAGGGAACCCGCCCAAGCCCATAAGGGTATTGGTAACTGGATAGCCGAGTAAGTCAGCAAACTCTTTAAGCTCAGGGGCTGCATCAGACAGAATCACACCACCACCGGTATAGATGTATGGGCGCTCTGCTTCTTGCAGCAAAGCTACTGCTTTACGAATCTGACCGCTGTGACCCTTTACAACTGGGTTGTATGAACGCATCTCCAAAGTTTCTGGATAAACGAATGGTCCTTTTGCGGCGGATACGTCTTTAGGAATATCAATCAACACTGGACCAGGGCGACCAGTCTGCGCAATATGGAAAGCCTTCTTCAATACCAACGGAAGATCTTTAACATCCTTAACCAGGAAGTTGTGCTTTACCACTGGGCGAGTGATACCAACGGTATCAGCCTCTTGGAAGGCATCCTCACCAATTGCGTATGTAGGTACGTTACCGCTAATGATTACCAGCGGAATAGAGTCGGTATATGCAGTTGCAATGCCAGTCACCGCATTGGTCACTCCAGGACCAGAGGTGACTAATGCAACGCCAACCTTACCGGTTGCACGCGCATAGCCATCAGCAGCGTGAACTGCTGCTTGCTCATGGCGAACCAAGATATGTTCAAACTTATCTTGTTTAAAAATTTCATCGTAGATAAAGAGAACGGAACCGCCTGGATAACCCCAGACAAATTCAACACCCTCTTTGTGCAATGCATGCACGAGCATTTCTGCGCCAATCATTTCTGGAGGCGCTGCTTCATTGTTTGTATTTGTTGATTCTTTGTTAGCTTTTGAAGCTAAAAATTCGGCGCTGCTTGTATTCATTTTCTTTCGTCCTTTGCAATTTTCGGCAAAAAATTGTTTGGTCTGTTCTATCTCCTGCTTATGGCCTGAGTTCGAACGGCGCTGCTACCGGAAAAAACCACTTCTTGAATGAGATTCTAGGTAGTAAGCCCTATATTCTATAGCAATCCCCTAAAATGGATCAATTCTTACCGATTCAGGTCTAATCCATTGCATGGCATCAGCCCAAGAACTATCTGACTTTCTGAGTAGTGTCGAACAGCGCGCTTTTAAGCAGGCGGTTTACGCCGTGCGCGATGATGATGCCGCTTTGGATATCGTTCAAGACGCCATGATTAAGCTGGCAGAAAAATATGGTGATAGGCCTGCAGCAGAACTTCCGTTAGTTTTCACCAGAATTCTGCAAAATCGCATTCATGACTGGTTTAGACGCCAAAAAGTCCGGAATACCTGGGTCACACTCTTCTCCAACATGGGCAAAAAGAGTGATGAAAGTGATGATTTTGACCCCTTAGAGTCGCTTTCAGCCCCGGATGACAGCAAAATTCACCAAGATGGGGCTTTTAAGCTTGAAAAGACTCAGCTTTTACAGGCTTTAGAGTCAGAAATATCTAAATTACCTGTACGTCAACGAGAAGCCTTCCTGATGCGTTATTGGGATGAGCTAAGCATTACTGAGACGGCCCAGGCGATGAGTTGCAGTGAAGGTAGCGTCAAAACCCACTGCTCTAGAGCCACTCAAACATTAGCTAAAGCATTGAAATTAAAAGGAATTACGCTGTGAAACACTCTGAAGATCAATTTACCCAGACCCAAGCCGATCAATTTGGTCAGGCTAGCGCCGTCCTGCTCCGCCAAGGCGCCCAGAGTATTCCTCAGAATATTAAGGATCGCCTCTATGCCGCCCGCATGAAAGCGCTTTCTGTCAGAAAACCCGAAAAAGTACGCGTTCAGAAGCATGTATTGGCTGGTTCAGCTCGTAACTGGACCACTGGATCTAATGGCATTTGGGATACGGTTGGTTGGATTGCACCGCTTGTGGTGCTGGTATTTGGCCTCATTGGCATTGCCCAATGGCAAGATGACTCCCGCATTAATGACATTGCCGAGGTAGATGCGGCACTTCTATCTGATGATGTGCCTCCTGATGCTTACGCCGATAGCGGATTTATGGCCTTTCTTAAAAATGGCCCTCTTTCCGAATCCGGTAGCGCATCCGATTCTGTCCAAAGCAAATAGTTTCAAAACGATTGATGTCACTGACGACTAGAACGCAAAAATGTTGCAGCCTAGCGCTGTTTACTCTCTTTTGTGCCATCCAGTGTATGCCTGCACAAGCTCAATCGGCTTCAAGCCCTGCTCATGGAAAGGCAACTGCCATACCAGAAAAAAAATCAGATGGCACATGGGAAGGTCTTAAGCCAGTACAACAACAAATTCTTGCACCGCTGGAGAGTGACTGGGATTACATGCTGCCCGATAGTCGCAAAAAATGGATTCAGGTTGCCAATATATATCCCAAGATGAGCCCTCAAGATCAAGAGCGCCTTCAGTCTCGGATGGCTAGCTGGTCAAATCTCTCACAGAAAGATCGTCGCTTGGCTCGTGAAAATTACCTCACTAGCCTCAAATTCCCAGCTGAGAAAAAAGCAGAGGCATGGTATGCCTATCAAAAACTGAGTGACGAGCAAAAGAAGAAGTTGGCTGAATCTGAGGCGAAGAAAAAACCAACCGCAGCTAATGCTCCAACACTTCAGCAGCACGCTATTTCACCAAAAGTTGCCCTTCCAAATACTGTGTTGGCACCAAGCATGCCAGCACCTGCAGAAGGGTCTGGATCTAATGCGGACAGCGGCTCTTCCAGCAACTCCCCCTACTAAGCAGCTCCATGACGCCAGCTGAACTTGACGCTTTACCATCGCCTCAATTTTGGCGACGGGTGTCATGCTGTCTCTATGAGCAATTAGTGTTACTTGGTGTTATTGCCTTTACCTTTTTGGCGCCTAATCTTGGCCTTGGAGTTCTGTTTGGCATCGCATTGCCTAGTTGGCTAACTTTCATTTATCTCTACGCGGTCCTGGGGATATATTTTGTCTGGTATTGGACAAAGTCAGGTCAAACATTAGCCATGCAAACCTGGCGTGTACGTATGATTGGACTCAGTGGCCGTAGCCTCACTAAACGACAAGCATTCTGGCGCTATGTCTATGGCTCACTCTGGCTCATTCCCTGTGTTCTATTGCAGTGGGCCTTTCATCTGGAGAAGTGGCAAATCATTGAAATGCTCTTTACGGTGGCCTTATTCATTTGGCCCCTCAGCATTTACTTGGATCGTCAGAGCTCCTTATATCGCCAAAGCCTTCCAGATAGACTAGCTGGAACACGGTTAGTTGAGTTACCTAAAGATCGCGTAAAACTCTCTTAAGAGGTCGATCTAAGCTTCACGCAGACATTCAACTGCTGTAGCTTTCTGAATTCTTTTCTGAAAGCGGTATCCAGACACAAGGCATGCAAGCACTCCAAATGTAATGCCCATCAATAAGGCCTCAGCAAAGGCATTAAAAGAAATTTCCATCACATACCTACCTAAAGCCCACGCAGCGATTCCTGAAGCAAGTCCAGCAAATAGCCCCGCCAATAAACCAATCAATGCCAACTCGATATTTGCAATACTGGCCAAGGTTGAGCGGGAGGCTCCTAGCGCTTTTAAAAGAGCGGCATTTTTATAACGCTCATCTTGGGTGGCGGCTATCGCAGACATCAACACTAAAACCGCAGCTGCAATCGTAAAAGCCAAAAGCAGGCCCAATACAGAGGAAAGCTTATTCAGAACTTCTTGGATTTGTTGCAGCGATGCTGAGACATCCACAATGGTCAGATTGGGATAGGTTTGGCTTAACTGAAAATCCAAAGACTCTTGCTTGGGGGATTGATAGTAAGAGGTAATCCATGACTGCGGCATTGATTGCAACTGAGATGGCGGCATGATGACAAAAAAGTTCACCCGCATAGAGCCCCAATCCAATTTTCGTAGGGAAGTAATGGGTGCGGTAATTTTTTCACCGGCAACTTCAAAGCTCAGTTGATCACCCAATTTTAATTTCAGGGTTTTGGCTATTCCCGTTTCCATCGAGATTTGAGGTGTATCACCCTCAATCCATTTTCCCGAAATAAGTTGATTACCTGGCGGTAACTGATCTGTATAGGACAAATTAAACTCACGATCAATTAAACGTTTAGCATTCTCTTCAGCAAAATCATTGGGCGTTACGTCTTTGCCATTGATATCAACCAAGCGGCCGCGCACCATTGGATAAAACTCAGGATTTGAAATACCTGCGCGTTCAAGCGACTTCGTAAGTTCTGGCTTTTGATCGCCCTGAACATTAATCATGAAACGATTAGGTGCATCGCTAGGTATATCGCCTTGCCAGGCACTTAAAAAGTCAGCACGCAATAGTAGGACTAAAAGTAACGCCATCAGAGCTATGCCTAGTGCTGTAATTTGTACAACAGCTAACCCTGCTCTTCGCCCCTGAGACAAAATGACAAATCCAAGTGCAAAACGCTTTGTGCGAAGAGCACTCAGAATCCATAGAACGCTCCAAGCCAAAAAAGCGAAGGTAGCAATTGCCGCACCAAAGCTAACGCACGTCCATAAGGCCAATTTCCAGTCTCGTGCTGCAAGCATGATTAAAGAAACTGCTGCACCCAATGCACATAAAACGGTCCATAAAGCGGAGACCCCAATCCCATCAAACTCTTTTCGAATAAGTCGGATTGGGGAGACCTTTACCAAACTGAAGATCGACGGACCAGCAAAACCAAACAATAAGAGCCAGGCTACCAATACACTCCATAGAACAGGCCAAAGTGAGACAGACGGTAATTGGGTTAATACTAAATTGCCTAAGAGGATCGTTAATACATATTGACCCAGGTACCCTAAAAGAGATCCCAATAAAGCTGCAATGAGGCCAAGTCCGATTAAGGTCTCTGCCTGGCGCTTAAGAATCATTCTGGAGCTAGCACCCAGACATTTAAGGACCGCACAAGCGCTGGCCTGCTTGCGCGTGTAGCGATGGGCAGATAACGCTATAGCTACAGCTGCCACCATCGCAGTCAATAAGGCAATTAATGATAAGAATCGATCCGCACGCTCCAAGGTTTTGCGCATGATGGGCTGCGCATTCTCCAGAGTTTCAATACGAATCCCCTTGAGGCCCTCTTTATCAATATATTGGGTGGCCCAAGAACCATAAGAACTGATTTGTTGATCGGATCCAGCCAACAGGAGTCTATATGTAACCCTGCTACCAAGGCCAATGAGGCCTGTATCACCTAAATCAGAAAGTGACATCATCACTCGAGGTGCAAAGTTCATAAAGCCAGCACCGCGATCTAATTCGCGCTCTAAGACGCCGCCAATCACAAAAGTCTTTTGACCCAAAACAATAGCATCGCCTAGTGAAGCATCCAGGCTTGCCAACATTGCAGGGTCCACCCAAACAAAGCCTTCACCAGGAGCAGAGGGAGTTGGCTTTTCCTGATCATTGGTTTGAATACGCAAAGCTCCACGCAGCGGATATTGGGGGCTTACTGCTTTAAGAGAGGCTAATTTGCTGTGCGAGCCAACGGTTGCCATACTCGGAAACACAACCGTCTGAGCCAGCTGTAAATTTTTACTCTTTGCCTCATCTAAAAAAAGACTGGGCAATGGCTGATCAGAAACAATCAGCAAATCCGAAGCAAGGAGTTGGCGGGCATCAAAAGCAAATGCCCTTTGCATACGATCTGCCAAAAAACTCACACTGGAAAGTGCGGTGACAGAAATTGTCAACGCAACTAACAACCAAGCCAGCTCGCTCGCTCGGACATCACGCCGAAAATTCGCTAAAAAGCGAAAAATGAATTTACTCAAATTGCCTGAATTTGGCCGCCATCAATACGCATGACAGTACCTGTAATGAATGAAGCATTTTGACTGGCTAAGAACGCTGCAGCATCGCCATATTCTTTGGGGTCACCATATCTTCCCATCGGAATTTGCCGCAAACTTGCTTTAACAACATCTTCATAGCTTGTGCCCTCACGTTTAGCGCGAGCTTCGTCCAACTGACGTAGGCGATCTGTCGCCACCCTGCCAGGCATGATCACATTGACAGTGATGCCTTCTGCGGCCACTTCTGCAGCTAGGGTTTTAGACCACGCAAGCAGTGCTGCACGCAAGGTATTGGAAATGGCTAAATTTTTAATAGGGGCTATAGCGCCTGAGGTGGTGCTAGTAATGATTCGACCCCATTTACGCTGTCGCATGCCAGGCAAGACGCGATCTGTAATCGCAATGAGTGATAACACCATATCGTTGAAGCTTTTTTGCCAGAGCGCTGGATCTTGGCCGGCTGCTGGTGTTGGAGGAGGTCCACCCGTGTTATTAATCAGAATATCGATGGGCCCCAACTCTTTTTCAACCTTAGATATCAAGCCATCAATAATCGATGCATCAGACAAATCCCAGTTCAAGGCAAGGGCCTGGCCACCAGCAACTTCAATTAATTTCACAGATTGCTGCAAACCTTCAGGGTTACGACCAGTGACTGCGACTTTGACGCCCTCTTTAGCCAGCGACACTGCCATTGCTTGTCCTAATCCGCGGCTAGAGGCCATTACTAAAGCAACTTTTCCTTTTAATCCTAGATCCATTTCATCTCCAACTGATTCTAATTATTTAATTGTTATTAATCTAACTGTAATTTTTGCTTAGCCACCACTTCTTTGTAAACGGTGTACTCAGCTTTAATTTCTTTTGCAAAGGCTTCGGGTCCGTTCACGTTAATCAATGAGCCCGTATCTTCAATGCGCTTTTTCACAGCAGGATCGGCGACTGCCTTTTGTAATGCGGCATTGTACTTATCAACGATATCCTTAGGCATTCCTGCGGGCCCCAAAAGTCCGTAATAAGCCATACGATTGACTGGTGCTAAACCTACTTCGGCAAATGTCGGCACGTTCGGCAGTTGCGCTAAACGCTTAGGAGCCGCAATGACGATTGGCACCAGCTTGCCATCTTTAATAAACGGTAGCGAGGATGGCAAATTGTCAAAGATCATCGAGACTTGACCACCTACGGTGTCAGCTAGCGCTGGTCCCGCTCCGCGGTAAGGAATATGCACAATAAAGACCCCGGTCAAACTTTTAAATAACTCTGTTTGCAAATGACCAATGCCGCCGGTGCCAGAGCTCGAATATGAATACTTGCCAGGGTTAGCCTTCAATACTTCCATAAAGGTTTTAAAGTCCTTGGCGGGGAACGATGGATTTACCGCAATGATGTTTGGTGTCGCGGCAATATTACTAATCGCCGTGAAATCCGTTATGGGGTCGTAACCAATTTTAGGATTGATAGCCGGATTGGCAGCTGTTGTAGAAACCGTAGCCATACCAATGGTGTAGCCATCCTTGGGAGCACGCATGACCTCTAGAGCGCCTACAGAACCCCCACCACCTGCCTTGTTCTCCACAATGACGGGTTGACCTAGCTGACGACCCAAAGCATCACCCACCGCACGAGCAATGATGTCAGTGCTGCCACCTGGTGCAAATGGAACAACTAATCGAATGGGTCGGTTAGGAAAAGTTTGTGCATTGACAATGCCAATAAGACTAGCTGCCAAGAAGAAAAATACTGAAGAAATAATTTTTTTCAGTGCAAATGGGGATGAAAACAATTTCATAGAATTACTGTCCTAAGGGTTTTGGCAAATTGCCTGCATATTTATAAAGTTGCGCCTCGTATTCATTAAGGATCTGAGCCAAGGCTTCTTGCTGACCTAAAACCAGAGCGTCTGGCGTATTGTCCTTAAGAGCGATACGCCTGGTATATCGATTCGCACCAATCAAGGGATTTGCTTTTCCAGCGCTTGTGGCGCTTAGGAAAAACTCAACACTCACTACAGCCTCAGGCTTATTTCGGTAATCCCCATAAAACTCTTCAACCGTTGCTTGCAAATAATAATAAGGAAAGAGGTTATTACTCTGCCCTACTGTTGCGGAGAAAATATTTGCCTTGTTCATCCATTGACGCTCAGCATTCCCAATCATTTCGGCAGGAATTGTCGTGTAGACGTTATAAAAATCTTTTTCGTACCGTTGATCACCTGTTCGATAAACCAAAGATCGACCATCAAACGGTGGCGTAACAGATACAGAACCCATCTTTAGCCAAATGTCTGTCCGAGCAGTACGTGGGGCAGCTGTTCTTTCTGGAGACACTATCCAAGTGGTAGGCCCTACCGGCGGCCTAGTAGGCAAGGAGCAAGAGACAAGGCCTAAGATGACAAAGGAAAAGAGAATGCGCTTCATCATTTCTGAGCTCCAGACTGACCGGCACCGCTATTAGGCGTAATTTTCTTTGGGGGGTCACTCCAAATTAGGCTTGAAGGTGATTGACTGGCTATACGGCTAAATTCATTTAAATTTTCGCTAGCTTGCTTAATGTTTTCCATCGTCAGAACTGTGTCACCCTGAACACTGGTAATCGTTTGACGTAAAGAGGTGGTTGCCGCAGCTAACTCACGCATGAGAATACCGAGCTCTTCTTTGTCTGTTGCTTTAGATATACGGGACATGATGACGTTTAACTGCTTTACAGACTCGATTACACCCTCATTACCTTTGCCATCACCAGCCATCAGCACATTGAGGTTACCTAACAATGCGTCTAATTTCTTCTGGGTCCCATCGATATTCATATCATTGAGAGCGCCAATTAACTTTTGAATACCGGAAATAATCTCATCAGCTTGATTTGGCAGAGATGGAATTACTGGGTACTCAGGCTTCCAAGAGAAAGGAAGTGGCGAAGTAGAAGATGCGCTAGCCACAAAATCAAATTCGATATAGTTCACACCAGTAATACCCATGGACTTCACACGAGCTCGTAAATTATTTTTTACAAACTCACTAATTTGATCTTCATTTACCTTGTCGCCAAAAATTTGCATTCTGACCACAACATACTGGCGACGGTCATGAAAAGGCAAATCTCTTTCGTAAATATCCCCAGATAAACCAATCGAAGTCACCTGACCAATTTTGACCCCACGGAATCGTACGGCTGCACCGGCATCTAAACCTGTTACAGACTGTTTAATGTAGGTTTCAACCATAAACGATTTTTGGAAGAATTTGCCTCCACCAAAAATGAGAATCACAGCAATCAGTACACCAATTGCTGCCAGCACAAAAACGCCTAAGCGAAAATAATTGGGATTTGAGTTGTTACTCATGCTGCGTCCTTGCTCATAATACGATTGAAGAATTGATGCACTCGTGGATCTTTACTGGTATCGCGCAATACTTTAGGATCACCCTGGGCAATGATGCCTTTAGCCCCCTTATCAAGCATGATGACCTTGTCGGCAATGGCATAGATACTTGCAAGCTCATGGGATACGATGACAAAAGTGATTCCTAGGTTTTTAGATAAATCTTGAATCGTGCTATCAAGATCAGCGGAGGTTATTGGATCAAGGCCAGCAGACGGCTCATCTAAAAATAATATTTTAGGATCAAGTGCCATTGCGCGTGCAATCGCCGCCCTCTTTTGCATACCGCCACTAATTTCGCTCGGCATGTAGGACTCGTATGGCAATAGACCAACAAGATCAAGCTTACAGCGCGCCAATAAATCCATTTGGGCTTGTGTGAGCTGGGTATATTCCTGCATAAACAAGGTCACGTTATCAAGCAAATTCATGGAGCCAAATAAGGCGCCCTGTTGATACATCACACCAAAACTTGTCATGATCTTCTGGCGCTGGGCTCCTACTGCGGTAGTGATATTTTGACCTTCGATAAGAACGTCTCCAGACAAAGGTTGGTAAAGGCCGAAAAGGTTCTTTAACAAACTAGACTTACCGCAACCAGACCCGCCCAGAATGACGAAAATTTCACCGTAATTGACTTGAAAATTCAGGTTTTGCATCAGCACATTAGAGCCGTACCCCACGGTGAGGTTCTGCACATCAATCGCGTATTGAGAATTTCCTGGCATATCCATCAGAAACCTGTCTTGTAGGAAATAAAGGCAAAGATGCCGTCGACCACCACGATTAATACAATGCTACTGACAACAGCACGCGTTGCAGAAATACCAACTGCAGCCGCACCATTTCCGGTTTGCATGCCGCGTAGACAACCAACAGCGGAAACGACTACACCAAAAAGAGTAGCCTTAATTAAACCTGAACCAATATCTTCGATATCTACAGCGGAGAGCATGCCGTTATAGAAGTTGATAAAAGGAATGCCATAAATCAACATCGTCAACATTGATGAAAAAATACTGACGATATCGGCAAACAAAGTCAAAATGGGTGCAACCAAAATTCCAGCTAGAACTCGTGGCACCACTAAAAAACGAATTGGGCTTAAGCCACCAGATACAAGCGCATCTACTTCGCTGTTAACAGTCATCGTGCCAATCTCGGCCGCGAATGCTGCTGAAGATCGCCCTGCTAACAAAATAGCCGTAATCAAAGGGCCCATTTCTCGCACAATACCCAATGCCGCCAGAGGGCCTACAAAGGATACAGCGCCAAACTGCTGCATACCAATAGCTGCCTGGAAAGACAGAATGACACCAATCAAAAATGCCACTAAACCAACGATTGGTAACGCTGCAATACCCGCCTGCACGGCAGCATTTACAAAATCACCCCAGCGCACTTGATTCGGGTGACGAATAGACCAAGCTAAATCAGACACCAGATGACCGGTAAATGAAATTAAGCCAACTGCATCATCAATTAAATTCTGTGTCGCCATTCCTGTACTAACTACAAAACTTCTTTTAGGCTTTACAGTAGAAACAGGAAATAAATTATTGATTGGGTTGAATTCATTTAATAGAGGTTCGTAACGTTGATCCAAACCGACAACATCGAACTTTGCACCAGCTGTTGTTTGTGCCTCTTCAACCCCTATGAGAAATGCAATGCCAGCACCATCTAAAAAAGTAACTTTGGATGCATCAAAAGTGAGAGACTTAGTTTTGCTATCACCCTGCTTTAACCAGGCATCTTGAGAATCACGAATTTGGGTCCAAACACCGCCCAAGGAGTAGACATTGACTATGCCGCTAATCAGCACTTTGGCGTTATTGGCATCTGCCTGTGACCATACCGCCACTGGGGTGTCAGAAACGGCAGAAATGGTGTCAGAAGTGCTCATAAGCAGACTATAAGGGATCTGTGTGAAAGCTTTGAGAAAAGCCCAAAAAGAAAAAGGGCCCAGTTTTTCAACTAGGCCCAATATAAGTTGGTGCGGCTGGCAGGAATTGAACCCACGACCCCTTGGTTCGTAGCCAAGTACTCTATCCAGCTGAGCTACAGCCGCAACAGCCATAATTATGCCATGGAAGAGAAGAACTACATCACCCCCGCTGGTCACGAGCGTATCAAGAACGAGCTCCTACAGCTCCTAAACCTTGATAGACCCGAGGTTGTAAAGGTGGTCCACTGGGCCGCCAGCAATGGCGACCGGTCTGAAAATGGGGACTATATCTATGGGAAAAAGCGACTTCGAGAGATTGATAGGCGAATTCGCTTCCTCAATAAACGCCTTGAATTTGCCGTAGTTGTCGATAATTCCACCCGAAAATCCGGTGAAAACGACTCCGAACAGGTCTTCTTTGGCGCCACCGTGACTTACTCCACCCTAGAAGGGCCACAAGCCAATAAAAAGACTGAGATCACCATCGTCGGCGTTGATGAGGTCGATTTAGAGAAGGGGCATGTCAGCTGGGTATCCCCCATAGCAAAAGCCCTAATTAAATCTCGCATCGGAGATTGTGTCTTTATACAAACTCCGACTGGCCCTGCTGAAATAGAAATCTTAGATGTTCAATACCTATAGGTATTCGTAGCTCTAGTAGACCTAGGCAGCACGTGTCCGAGTGACTCGCATCACATCAGGATTGGAACGCAGGCTACGCATTACTTTGGATAGATGCAAACGATCATAGACTTGGATCGTAAAACGGATAGTGACAGAATCTTCTTTAAAGCGATCTTCCATTGAAACATTCATGATGTTGGAATCGGCAGAGGTTACGCTGCTCGCCACCCTTGCCAGAACACCCTTACCTTGTCGTGTGTCAATTGCGAGATCTAATTCAAATTCACGGTTGAGCTCTTTAGCCCACTCAACTTCAACCCACTTATCACTATCCTTAGAGAGCATACGTAACGCTAAGGGGCAGTCGTTAGTATGAACTTGCAGGCCCTCACCTTTGCCGAGATAACCAATGATGTTGTCACCTGGAATGGGATGGCAGCAGGTTTGGAAATGAATCGAATTACCCTCGCGCCCATCCACCATAATGGCTTGCCGTTGATGGGTGTGACCTACTTCTTGATTTGGGGCAACCCAATCAGCAACACCCAAACGCATTTGCTCAGCTCCACCCTCATCATCAATCAAAATCTTGAGGCGAATAGCAAGCTCCTGCGGAGATCGTCTGCCTAAGGCAATGTTGACACAAGCTTCTTCACGGGTTTTATCCCCCGTCCAGTGCATGAGCTTTTCCCAAATCTCCGGACTCAGTAGAGCTGCATCTACACCTTGCTGGCGTAGTGCGTTCGCCAAGAGACGCTCACCCAACTGAAGTGATTCTGAATAGTGCTTTGTTTTGAGAGAGTGGCGAATGGAGGCGCGAGCCTTGCCGGTGCGAACAAACGCTAGCCAACCTGGGTTGGGTTGAGAATTTGCCGATGTAATGACTTCAACAATATCGCTATTTTTTAATTCGCTACGCAAAGGCAATTGCAGTCCATTAATCTTCACCGCTACGCATGTATTACCAAGGTCGCTATGAATGGAGTATGCGAAGTCTAAAGCGGTAGCGCCTCTTGGCAAAGCTCTAATCTGCCCAGTGGGTGTAAATACATAAACAGCATCTGGGAACAAGTCAATTTTGACGTGCTCTAAGAACTCTTGAGAGTCGCCACTGCTGTCCTGAATATCAATCAATGACTGTAGCCATTGATGTGCTCGGTTTTGCACCTCACTCATGTCAGGAGAGCCATCTTTGTAAGCCCAGTGTGCAGCAACACCTGCTTCAGCAACCGCATGCATTTCAGTTGTGCGAATCTGAAACTCTACGGGGACGCCAGATGGACCCAATAAGGTGGTGTGCAGAGACTGATAGCCATTCAACTTAGGAATAGCAATGTAATCCTTAAATTTGCCAGGCATCGGCTTATATAAAGAATGCAAAATACCTAGAGCTCGATAACACTCATCAATCGAATGTACCGTTACCCGGAAGGCATAAACATCAAGCACCTGTGAAAAACTGAGATGCTTTGAACGCATCTTGCTATAGATACTAAAAAGCGTCTTTTCACGACCGCGAAGATCTACATCTAAGTTGGCCTTGGCAAAAGCCATACGAGAAGCCTGCAAAATTTTCTCGACCATTTCCTTACGATTACCACGCGCCCGCTTTACAGCACTCTCAATGACACGAAAACGCATCGGCATGGAATAACGGAAGCTTAAATCCTGAAGATCACGGTAAATCACGTTCAATCCAAGACGATGCGCAATGGGGGCGTAGATTTCGATTGTTTCAGCCGCCACTCGGCGGCGCTTCGCCATCGGTACCGCATCTAGGGTACGCATATTGTGCGTACGATCAGCCAGCTTTACCAAGATGACACGGACATCGCGTGCCATGGCCATAAACATTTTGCGAAAGCTCTCTGCTTGAGCTTCTGCATGACTTTGAAATTCTAATTTATCAAGCTTAGTCAATCCTTCAACCAACTCAGCAACCTTGTTACCGAACTTTTCAACTAAATCTGCTTTGGTACAGCCCGTGTCCTCAATCACATCATGCATTAAGGCGGCCATGATGGATGGGGCATCTAAGCGCCACGTAGCACAGAGCTCGGCTACGGCAACAGGATGAGTAATGTAGGGTTCGCCGCTGTGGCGATATTGACCTAAATGTGCAGCATCAGAAAACTGAAATGCTTTTTTGATTTGCGCAATCTCATCTGGTTTGAGATAAGAAAGCTTGGCAAGCAATCCCTCAATAGAAACTACCTGATGCTTTAAGGGGAGATTGGGTGCAGATGTCGGACCAAACAAATGGCGACTCGATTGCGCCAATAAGCTCGCAATAATCGATTTTTTACCGCTTGGGTTTGTGGTGTCGGATTCTGCATCCAACAACTGAGCTTGAGCCAAGTCAAGCGAAGCATCTTTAGACGAGATGCTTCCTGGTTTTTCCGATGTTTTGACTATACCTAGAGGGAGCTCCACACCGGAACTCCTTAATTACAGAGGTACTTTGGTCAACATGTCACGGTCAGTCACACCGGCAGCTACTTCACGTAAAGCAACTACAGTAGCTTTATCTCTGGACTCAACACGTGGGGAGTGACCTTGTACCAATTGGCGAGCACGATAAGTCGCGGCCAAAACCAATTCAAAACGATTAGGGATAGTTTTAAGACAATCTTCTACAGTAATACGGGCCATGCTGGACTCACTTAATTTAGCTTCAATACCTATAGGATAACTGATTAGACCCCGAGGCGCTTCAAAAGAGCTGGATTTCTGGCCATACTGGGTCCAGAACGCAGGCGACTTGAAGCCAATATGTGCTTTAAATCAACCAATGCCTGATCAAAGGAATCATTTACTACGATGTAATCTGCTTCAGGGGCATGCTGTAGCTCAACGTGAGCAGCCGCTAGGCGGCGCTGTATGGTCGCCTCATCATCCTGACCACGCTTGCGCAAACGCTCCTCTAAAGCCTCAATCGAGGGCGGGAAGATGAAGATCCACTGAACCGAGGGAATTAACTTCCGAATTTGTTGAGCACCCTGCCAATCGATCTCCAACATGACATCGCTACCTGCCTGCATCTGAGATTCAATCCAAGGTTTAGAAGTTCCATAAAAATGGCCATGAACTTCAGCCCACTCTAAAAAATGACCTTGGTCGCGTTCTTGCAAAAAGTCTTCTTTGGTCAAAAAGCGATAGTCCTTACCATCTACCTCACCAGGTCTTGGCACACGAGTAGTAGTTGATAGAGATAATTTAAGCCCGGCATCTTCTTTTAGTAAAGCATTTACTAATGACGATTTTCCTGCTCCCGATGGCGCAACAATCATCAACATACTGCCTTGATAGGATGGTGTCAGAGTGGAGTTAGTCATAAATGAAATATGGGTTACTCAAGGTTTTGAACTTGCTCACGCATTTGCTCGATAAACAACTTAAGCTCTAGCGCGGCTTGTGTGCATTCTTCGGAAACAGACTTTGAACTTAAGGTATTCGCTTCACGATTAAGTTCTTGCATCAAAAAGTCCAGACGCTTACCAACCGGGCCTTTGCCTGCAAGCGCATTATCAACCGCCTGCAGATGGGTCTTTAAGCGCGCGAACTCTTCAGCTACATCAATCCGGACTGCGTAGAGCACCACCTCTTGACGAATACGCTCCATCAACTCAGCACCTGCCTTCGCTTGCTCTTGGGCTGCTAGTGCCTCAGCAAGACGTTCAGTGAGCTTTTCTTGATACTGGGCAACATATTCAGGGACCTTAGGCTCAATCACCTTAACGATCTCGCGCATCTTGCCGGTGATACTGGTAAGAACGCCAACCAAAGCCTTGCCTTCAGCATGGCGACTTTCCATCAGCGCTGCAAGAGCGGCTCGTCCGGCTTCGACTGCTGCAGTTATCCAACTATCTTCTTCACCCCGTGGCTCAGAGACAACTCCTGGCCAGCGCAATACTTCCGCAATACTCAACTCTTGGGCTTTAGGAAACGCGTCCTGGGCTTTTTCTTGTAAGGTATACAAGGCGTCTAAACGGTCTTTATTAATAGCTCCTAATGCATGGGGATTACTTTTCGCAGCCCCAGCGGCTGAACTATTAACCCGCCATGCCGCCCTAAACTCGACCTTGCCTCGAGACAGGCTTTGGGTGGCCATTTCTCGCAAGGCAGGCTCAGCCCCGCGGCATTCGTCCGGAAGACGAAATCCAAGATCCAGAAAGCGGCTATTGACAGCCCGACATTCCACCTGCAGATCAGCAACTACACCAGCTCCTAAGGAGACTTGGCGAGAAGCGCTGCCATAACCAGTCATGCTCGATATCATATGGACATTGTAGATTCATTATTGAACTAGACACCAACCTCACAGGACCCCCTTTATGCGTACTGCCAACCCAGCCAATATTTCCCGTCCTAGCGGCCGCAAGCCAACCGATTTGCGCCCAGTGACCATCTCCAGGGCTTTTACAAAGCATGCCGAAGGATCCGTTTTGATCGCTTTTGGGGATACCAAAGTTCTGTGTACCGCCAGCATTCTAGAAAAGGTGCCTCCTCATAAAAAAGGATCTGGTGAAGGCTGGGTTACTGCGGAATACGGCATGCTGCCCCGTTCTACCCATACCCGCAGCGATCGTGAAGCTGCACGCGGCAAACAATCTGGCCGTACTCAAGAAATTCAGCGTCTCATTGGTCGCGCTATGCGTAGCGTCTTTGATTTGAAAGTATTGGGCGAGAGAACCATTCATCTAGATTGCGATGTACTGCAAGCTGACGGCGGCACCCGTACCGCCTCAATTACTGGCGCTTATGTAGCAGCCCGCGATGCAGTTAATCAACTACTAAAAAATGGCGCAATTACTAAGGACCCAATCATTGATAGCGTTGCCGCAATTTCTGTTGGCATATATCAAGGAGTTCCGGTACTGGATTTGGATTATCCAGAAGACTCTTCATGTGACACTGATATGAATGTTGTGATGACCGGCAAAGGCGGAATGATTGAAGTGCAAGGTACCGCTGAAGGCGCGGCTTTCTCTAGAACAGAGCTGAATGCCCTATTGGACTTGGCAGAGCAAGGCATTCAAGAGCTGACAAAAATGCAAAGTCATTCATTGAAATAAAGATTGAAATGCAAAAGCTCGTTCTCGCATCTAATAATGCTGGCAAGGTAAAGGAGTTTCAGGCACTGTTAGCCCCCCTGAATTTTCAAGTCATCCCTCAAGGTGAATTGGGCATTCCCTCCGCAGAGGAGCCCCACCAAACCTTTGTAGAGAATGCGCTGGCAAAAGCACGTCATGCTAGCGCTGCATCTGGCTTACCTGCCCTGGCTGATGACTCAGGTATTTGCGCCCATGCTCTTGATGGTATGCCTGGGGTATTGTCGGCTCGCTATGCCGGAGATCAAGGTAATGATGTGGCTAATAATCAAAAGCTCATTCATGACTTAAGAGATAAAACAGATCGAGGCGCTCATTATGTTTGCGCCTTGGTGTTCGTCAACAACGTCAATGATCCCGAGCCCATCATTGTGCAAACCCGTTGGTACGGTCAAATCATTGATCAGCCAGCGGGATCTAATGGCTTTGGCTATGACCCTCACTTCTTTTTGCCTGAGCAAAACTACACTGCAGCGCAATTAGATTCAGCCCAGAAGAATTTAATCAGTCACCGTGGTCAAGCATTACGCGAACTGATTGTTCAGTTGAAATCCCGTAACTGAAATATCGTGCTTAGTTCAACTCCTAATAAAGTCAGCCTTACCGCATTGCCACCTCTGGCTTTGTATATTCACTTTCCTTGGTGCGAAAAGAAATGCCCTTATTGCGATTTCAATTCACATCAGATTAAAGACGGCGTTGCCAAAGCCGGTTTTGATGAAGAGCGCTATATCAATGCACTCATTGCCGATTTAGAAACTGAACTAGCCAACACTTGGGGTCGTCAGGTACACAGCATCTTTATTGGCGGCGGAACCCCCAGCCTTCTTTCTGCAGACGGCATGGATCGACTACTGTGCGCCGTTCGTGCCCGCGTCAACTTAGAGCCCGATGCTGAAATCACTATGGAGGCCAACCCTGGATCTATTGAGGCCGATAAATTTGCAGGATTTGCAAAGGCCGGAATTAATCGAGTGTCAATCGGGGTTCAAAGCTTTCAGGATGAGCAGCTTAAAGCCTTGGGACGCATCCACAATGGTGAAGAAGCAAGACGAGCAATTGAAATTGCGATGAAACACTTTAAATCAGTAAATCTGGATCTCATGTATGGCCTTCCCAAGCAGACATTAGAGCTAGCCAAGGCAGATGTAGAGACGGCACTTTCTTTTAAAACACCGCATCTATCCTTTTATAACCTCACGCTAGAGCCCAATACCTACTTCGCAAACTTTCCTCCGCAATTGCCAAGTGACGATGAAGTGGATGCAATCTTTGAACAGAATTTAGATTTACTAATGAAAGCGGGTTACAAACGCTACGAAGTGTCTGCCTATGCGCAGAAAAACCAAGAGTGCAAACATAATGTGAACTACTGGCGTTTCGGGGATTACATTGGCATTGGTGCCGGCGCTCACGGGAAGATTTCTTTTCCGGACAAGATTACTCGTCAAGTACGTGAACGACATCCTGAAACCTATATGCAAGCAATGGAAACCAAGGGCAATGCCTTAATTGAGTCTAAGCTTATTGAACCCCAGGATCTCCCATTCGAATTTATGCTCAATGCCCTAAGGTTAAAGGATGGAGTTGATACCAGCAGCTTTAGCGAGCGTACCGGCCTCCCTTTAAATGTGATCAGCAAGGGTTTAGATGAGGCCAGTAGAAAAGGTTTGCTGGATGAAAATCCTTCAAAGCTAAAGGCTACTGATCAGGGTTTACGCTACCTCAATAATCTTCAAGAGCTATTTCTCAGTTAAAGTAAATAACTTAACAAATATAAAAATCCGATTCGGAGACAAACAATGATTCAAAGCAAGTCAGCTGGCAGCATATGTACGCGGGTTTTGTTTTTATGTGCATTTGCCATTAGCGCAATATCTATCTCTACTAGCGCTTTTGCGCAAGCCAAAACATGGCCAGATAAGCCTATTAAATTAATTGTTGGGTTTCCGCCAGGCGGAGGCTCGGATGCGATTGCCCGCATTATCGCTATTAACCTGTCCCAAATGTGGGGTCAACAGGTCATTATTGATAACCGCGGCGGTGCCGCAGGTACGATTGCAGCCGATTTGGTTGCTAAATCTCCAGCCGATGGATATACGCTGGGTTTAGCACACGTCAATGCGCTCTCGATTATTCCAGCATTGGGACAAAAGATGGCGTACAACGCTACTACCGACTTTACGCCAATTGTTTTGCTCGGCGTGACACCCAATATTCTGATTGCAAACGTTGATGCTCCAGCTAAGAACGTTAAAGATTTGGTTGCTTATATGAAGCAAAACCCTGGCAAGGTTAGCTTTGGATCAGCCGGCAATGGCAGCACCCAACATCTTGCCTATGAATTGTTTATGCATATGTCTGACACACAAGCACTGCATATTCCATACAAAGGCAGTGGACCTGTTTTGGTTGATTTAATGGCTGGGCATATTACTTATGCATTTGAAACCATGGGAGCAGCGACACCGCACATTCAAAGCGGCAAGGTCATTGCTCTTGCGCAAACCCGCACTAAGCGCTCAGCCGCCTACCCTAACCTGCCCACCATGGAACAACTCGGTTACGTAGGATTTGAGGCAACAGCTTGGTACGGCCTCATGGGTCCAGCAAAGCTTGACCCAAAGATCGTGAATAAGATTAACGCTGACGTGAATGCGGTATTACGTAAACCAGAAATTCAGGCAAAGTTAGCCGAGGTTGGTGCGGAAGATGGTGGCGGCACACCAGCGGCCTTTAGCAAGTTCATTATTAAAGACAGAAATCAATGGGCAAAGTTGGTTAAAGATGCCAAGTTGCAGGTTGATCTCAATTAATTCTTAGCATCAAATAAAAAAGGACTCCATGGAGTCCTTTTTTTATAACCATCCATTGCTTAATTAAGCACCATCAGAATTAGCAATCGGAGGGGCTTCAAACGGATCCTTGTTTGATTTTGCGGGCGGCGCCTTAGCCTTTGTACCAGGGATCAACTCAAAGTCTGGAGCAAAGGTTGTCATGGTGCTGCGCAATTGATCAAACGCTTTACGATCACCTTCAAACTTGGTTTTACCTTCTGATAACAATTTTTCAAAAGTGGTTTGGCCACCCATCACTTTTTCTAAGTCACTACGATTAACGGTGATAGTCAGGTTTGGATTTTTGTCCTGATAACCCTTGATATTTGTCAGCGCAGAATTACTCATCCCTACAACAAACTTTTCACCATTGTCTGGAGTATTAAGGTTGATAGTGAACTTCATACCAGCAGCTTTTTTGCTATCCATGCTGATTGCCAAAGCGTTAAGCCAAAGCTCGGTGGTCATTGCTCTAATCATGTCAGGGCCGTTGGTCTTTGGCGATGCCCCAGAGGGCATGCCGTGACGTAACTCGTATGCAGCACCTAAGAAGCTATTGCGCACGCTAGGACTTTCCTTTTGATAGCCAATCTGCTCGTAAATGTCTGCGAGTAGATCTTTAGCAGCCGTATTGTTTGGTTGTGCGTAGACCAATTTATTTACTATTTCCATAGCTTCGCGGTATTTACCCTGCTTATAGAGCTCTTTACCTTTGGCCATAATCTTGGCGGAACCGCCCATCATCTCAACATACAGCGGTGCAGAATCTTTTGGTGACAATGGGATCAAGGTGGCAGGATTGGCATCCCAATAACCAAGATATCGATTGATCACTGCGCGACTGTTATGCTCCTCAGAGCCGTGGTAGCTATGTGCAGCCCATTGCTTTTTTAGGCTCTCTGGTTGCCGATAGACGTTATGCACTTCGTTAATGGTTACACCATTATTTGCCAAATGAAGCACCTCATTGTTCAGGTGGGCGTAACTATCGCGTTGAGTGCGCATCACTTCTTGAACGCGATCATTACCCCAACGAGGCCATGAATGAGAAGCAAACATTACTTGAGCCTCATTGCCATAACGATACAAAGCATTATTAATGTTCTTAGACCATGCCAAAGCATCGCGAACTAAAGCGCCACGTAAGGTATAGATATTATGGATGGTGCCAGTAATATTTTCAGCAGCCCAGAATGCTTTGAATTGCGGAAAATAGGTGTTCATCTCGGCAGGTGCCTCGGTTCCCGGAGTATTTTGAAACTCCATTTCCACACCATCAACCGTCATCTTTTCAAATGGCTCATTAATGAGAATGGTTGGCTCAATCAAACCAAGATTTCCTGCTGCGGTATTTTTACCAATCGATTGGTCAACGTGTCCAAATGGGCTGCGGGGCAATAAGACGCCATACTGGAAATACAAACGACGTGTCATGGCATTGCCGGCATATACGTTCTCTGCAACGGCATGATCCATAAAGCCAGCAGGTGCAATAATTTTTACCTTGCCACTCTTCACATCAGACTCCTCTACCACGCCACGAACACCACCAAAGTGATCGGCATGCGAATGTGAATACACCACCGCAACTACTGGACGCTTACCTAGTTTCTCATTCACCAATTCCAGAGCTGCTCTAGCGGTCTCTTTTGAGGTCAATGGGTCAAAGACAATCCATCCTGTATTTGTTTTAACAAAACTAATATTGGATAAGTCAAAGCCGCGAACTTGGTAAATCTTGTCTGGCACGACTTCGTACAAGCCATACCCCATATTGAGAATTGCCTGACGCTGCAAAGATGGATGCACGCTGTCAAAGTCTTTACCCTGCAATAGAAATTCATAGCTTCCCATATCCCAGGCAACATTTCCTGCATCAGCCATGATGGCCTTATAAGGAGGCGCAGCAATAAAACCCCTCTTTGACTCTTCAAAATCCCTTTTATCCTCAAAAGGCAGCGTCTTACGTAACCCGTTTTGTAATTCGACCGTATAGCTCGATGGCGACTTACCTTTCACATCAAAGTGTTTGCCTTGCATGGCGCCAGGATCAACTACAACACCGCCGCCGCCTGCTGCCATCACAAATCCAGAGCTCATCATGACGATTGCAAAAGATATTTTGGTAAGTTTGATATTCATCTGAGGCCTAAATAAGGTGATTACTGGAATTTCAATGATATGACTGGCTATACCTATGGCAATTAGCCCTAAAGCTAATGAGCAAGACAAAAGGCTTAAATTGAATACACGGCAACTAAAGGTAAACGGACAAAAAAGGTGGTGCCCTTGTCAGCATAAGACTCAAACCAAATAGAGCCACCATGCCTTGAAACAATATGCCTGCATAACCAAAGACCAATTCCCATACCCGAGCTTTTGGTGGTAGAAAGCAGCTCAAACATGTGGGCCTGCACCTCTGAATCAATGCCTAAACCACTATCTGCAATTGATATTTGAATATCAGATCCAACGTGCTGACCCAAAATCGTAATTTTTTTATCAACTGCGTCCAAGTTCTTTAAGACATCAATGGCGTTATTCAATAGATTTAAAAGCACTTGTTGAAGCTCGCCCTTATTTGCCGTTACAAATAAATTATTTTCCAGATTCAATACCATTTGGATATTCTGCTTAGCTATCTCAGGACTTGCGATGGTGAGTACTAAGTCTATTAATTCAGCGATGTCTACTTTTGTTGAAACTATTTTTTCATCAGCAAAAATAGATCTGAGGGAGCGAATGATGCTTGCAGCTCGCTGATTATCGATGAGCAAAGAGTCTAGAATTTCTTTTTGCAGCGCAGGACTTAAACTTCCTTCAGATAACTTTTTTTGCAGAAATTGAATGTTCAGACTAGAGGCTCCAAGAGGCTGATTGAGCTCATGAGCGATGGAGGCAGATAAAGCTCCAGTGCTAGCCGTCTTATTAGCCTTTAATAAGGAGGCTATTAAGAGATCTCGCTCTTGCAGGAGCTTTTTGGTTGACTCAGTTTCGTTGGCTGAACGAATATTGGCTATGGTCACATGCTCAGCCCAATAACCCCCAATAGCAATATAGGACAGGGTATTCATCACTAACTGAGAAATGGTAAACAGAATCAATAACTGTGGGATCTGATCAACTTGTTTGATAGTGAATGCAGAAGCAACCAAAATGAAAAACCGACCTATTGCAAAAAATATTTCGGCAAAGTTTGCATACTGCATATACACCAGCTGCTTGGACGGCGAGACTTTCTTTTTCTTACCAAGCTCATAAATCTGCCAACAATAAAAAATACTGGCCAGAAAAGCCATTACAGCTGTTCGACTTTCAAAAGATCCATACAGTCGCATGGATTCAAATACAACAATAAATATGATCACCGATACTGCAGCACTAATCTTCACCCGTTTAGATATCTCATGATTGAGTGATTGGCAAAATAAACCCTGCAGTAAGGCGGCCACATAGAAGAACGTATTAGCTACAGTGAAATTAAATTCTGGATTGGCAATATTTTGGAGGGTGATAATCCCGAATCCAAAAATAAACAAGCCCACCACACTCACCAGTAGTGAAGACATCCAATACAAACTGGGTCTCAGTAGGTTTTGAGAACGGTAATAGTGATAAATACCGAAAAACAGGCCCATCTGAATAATGGCCAGAATAAAGAAGTAAATAGAAATGAGCAGCTTCATGTTCGCTATAGTACATCCAGAGAATTGATTCGCTAAAATGCCTGTCATGCGGCTTTTAAGTAGAAACCAGCTCCTTTTCTTTATCACCCTATCCATCATTGGGATTGACTTTGCACAGGCCCAATCCGCCTTCTACAACGCCGCTAACAATTACCTCAAAAAGCGTGCCGATGCCTTCATGACAATTACGGGGTATTCACTAACGCCGGATGTCACTACAGGCTCCCTATCAATTCGCAACAATGGTGGAGAGAACTCTGATCTACAAATGATCTCACTTGGCGGTGGTGATCGTATTAGTGCAAATTTTCCACTCTATTTAGAAGGCACCCTAGCGGTCAATCGCTACAACCCTACTTTTACAGACGGGATTGGAAACAGCTCTGTTACCGTGCCCGTGCACTGGAATAGCATTACTGGAACAGGCGGTATCGGTTGGGATTTCCCGATTACCAATGAGTTGCGCTTTCGCCCTATTGCTAATGTAATGTTGGGGCATCTCGAGAGTGACCTGTCGATTGCCTCTAGAGTGCTTCAGAATCAAAAAGGGATTGATTTGCAATTCCTGAACGGAGGTCGCATGAACTCCTATGGCCTGGGTGGCTCCGTCATGCTCGATTATGAAAATTACAAGCCCGATCAAGAGATTGATGTGGAGTTGCGTTACACCAATATTCCGGTCCAAACATTTGCCAGCTCTACCGCAGTACAAGGATCAGCAGATTCACAAAGTCTGGCACTTTGGGCCAGAAGTCGTATTCCGACACCGATCACACTTCTGGATAGACCCTTAAGAGCCGTGTTTGAAGTGGCGCATACCGAATTCTTGGGTGACTTACGTGGAGCGCTGGGTTTTAACTCCCTATCCTCCGTTGGCACCGGTATTGAATTGGATCGTAGTGCATCTGACCCTATCTTTACTAGGGTTAGGGTCGTATTTCGCTATCAGTTTGGCCAAAACGTACATGGCACCTCTATTGGCCTTGCAGCTAGCTTCTAGCAATACAATGGACGCAAGTACTAAATCACCAGTATTTAGACATTTCCGCATCACCACCCAAGGGTGATGTTCTTTAACCACCCAAAGGATCAAAACATTATGAAAAAAATTATCATTGCTATCGTCATTGCTGCAATCGCAGTTGGCGCTTACGTTTTCCTAACCAAACCAAAAGCGCCTATTGCTGGCGTAGCCGCTCAAGAAGCCGCGCTCATCTATGATGGTGAAGTAACCAAAATTGATGCAGCAACTCGTACAGTGACTCTCAAAAACAATGATGGCGAAACTTCTATTGTTGCCGGCCCTGAAGTGAAGAACTTTGCTGAAATTAAAGTAGGCGACCGTTTTGATGTTGTTTATGAACTCGCTGTAGCGATTGAGCTGGTTAAAGTTAAAAATCCAGGCACTACTAGTGAGCAAGTTAGCACCAGCACTACTACTGCTCCACAAGGTGATAAGCCGGGCATGATCACTACTAATACCGTTACTGCAACCGCTAATGTTGAGGCAATTGATACAGCTAAAAATGTTGTTTCTTTAAAAGGCCCACAAGGAAATATCATCAAGGTTAAGGTTCAGAACCCTGAGTTGATGAAAGATATTTCTGTAAATGATCAAGTAAAAGTGGTTTACACAGAAGCAATCGCTGCAGTAGTAAGCGCACCAGCTGCTAAGAAGTAATCAAGAAGCAATCAAGAAGTAGCCAAGAAGCACAGTAATTCCTTACAGTAGCTGAAAAGATAAAAGCCCAGCAAGTAGTTGCTGGGCTTTTTACATTTGACTTGGCGGAAGAGGTGAGATTCGAACTCACGGAGGACTTTCATCCTCGCCAGTTTTCAAGACTGGTGCATTCAACCGCTCTGCCACTCTTCCATTTGCTTGAATCATTTCTGATTCAAGCCCCAGATTATAGAGAACTTTTGATTTGCCCTTCCAAATGCTTAGCAATCGCTAGGCTAGAGGTTAATCCTGGGGACTCAAAGCCATATAGATTAAAGAGACCCTGTAGGCCATGGTCTTGGGGAGTGTTGAAGCAGAAGTCGCCTGCGGGAGTGTTGGGCGGGACGATTTTAGCCCTCACCCCTGAGTAATCTGGCTGCAAAGCGTTGTCCTTTAGCCCTGGCCAATAGCGCCTCACGGCCTCATAGAAGCCCTCGCCTCTTTTGGGGTTGACCGTGTAATCAATCTGCTCTTCTTGGTCAATATCCAGCCACTCCACATCAGGACCAAATTTGGCTTGTCCACCCATGTCTAAAGTGAGATGCACACCCAATCCACCAGGTTCGGGGATGGGATAAATCAGATGATTAAAGGGTGATTTTCCGGAAAGGGAAAAGTAATTACCTTTAGCAAAATATGCTTTCGGAATTTGATCTTTAGATAAAGATTCTATTTTTTGCGCCACTGCTGGAGCGCTCATGCCGGCGCAATTAATCAGAAGCTTCGTTTGAATCTTCATACCTTCAGCGCCACCGATTTCTAATTCAAATCCATCTTTTGCATTTTCACCAATAGGCTTTGCGCTAATGAGCGGTGATTGGTAAGCCACCATGCCGCCAGCATCTTCAAAGCCACCTAAGAGTGAAAGCATGTAGCCATGGCTATCAACTATGCCCGTGCTAGACGACAGAATGGCTGCCACGCACTGCAACTGCGGCTCTAATGATTTAGCTTCGTCGCCAGAAATCATCTTGATCTCGGGCACACCATTATTCTGCGCTTTATACAAAATAGCCTGTAAGTCATTTATTTGCGATGCATCAGCAGCAACGATGAGCTTTCCGTATGGCTGAGTAGCAACATGATGAGTGCGGCAATATTCGTAGAGCATACGATTACCCTCTACACAAAGCTTTGCTTTAAGCGAATCCTTGGGGTAATAAATGCCAGCATGGATCACTTCACTATTGCGAGCACTACTAATCGTGCCAAAAGACGCTTCACGCTCTAGCAAAATCGTTTCTCTGCCCTGAAGTGCCATTTCTCTAGCAACGGCTAGGCCAACCACCCCAGCGCCGATGACAACACAGTCGACTTGATCCATTTATCTACCCAAGCCTTGAATTTTTGTTATTTGCATCCTGAAATCGTAACATTTTCAGTGTTTTAGTGGGTTTTGGGACACTTCTTGATAAAATCTATCAATGTCTTCTAAACCAGCTGCAGCCCATCTGAAAACCCTATTTAGCGCCCAAGATATCGTTTTAGATAGCGCTTATCAAGGCATTGACGCTGCCAGCTGGAAATCCCTCTTCAAACAAGCTAAAGATGCTCATTTAGAGCAGTTCATTGCCGACCTATTTGCTGGCAAGCCGGTGAATAACTCTGAGAATCGCCCCGCTCTGCATTCCGCCCTACGTAACCTCGACAAATCTCCGGTTTTAGTCGACGGCAAAGATGTCATGCCAGACGTTGCACAAGTTTGGCATCGTATTGAGGCTCTGTGCAATAAATGGGTTGGTGTAACGGATGTCATTCATATTGGTATTGGCGGCTCAGACTTTGGTCCACGCCTCGCCATTGAGGCTTTAGCCCATGTTCCCGATATTGAGAGTCGCGGCATGCGCATGCATTTCTTGGCCAATATCGATACTGCAGATTTAAATCGCATTCTGCAACGTGCTTTGCCCCATAGCACCAAGGTCATTATTGTCTCCAAGTCCTTCACAACCCTTGAGACCACTATGAATGCCCAAGCCGTAGTGAAGTGGCTTAAAAATAATGGTCTTTCTGATACTCAAGTTAGCAAATCCCTCTTTGCTGTCACAGCAAACATTCCTGCCGCCGAAGCATTTGGCATTGATCAAGACCATATTTATCCGTTTTGGGATTGGGTCGGAGGCCGTTACTCTGTATGGTCTGCAGTCGGATTGCCGATTGCCCTGCAATATGGCTTTGAAACTTTCAAGCAGTTCTTAGCTGGTGCCCAGGCAATGGATCGGCACTTTAAGTCTGCGCCTCTTGAAGAAAATCTTCCGGTGATCATGGCGCTCAGCCTGCTCTATCAGCAAGAGAAACATCACGTTAAATCGTATGCCGTTATTCCTTACGCTGATGCATTGGATTGGTTTCCGAAGTGGTTGCAACAGCTGGATATGGAAAGCAATGGTAAAAGCGTCGATCGTGACGGCAAGCCAGTCAAGTTCTCCTGCCCGGTAGTCTTTGGTAGCTCCGGTAGCAATGCCCAACATTCTTACTTTCAGTTATTGCATCAAGGTACTGAAGTCATCCCAATTGATTTCATCGCAGTACGCGAACCCATGAGCAATTTGCCTGAGGCAAAGGCGCATCACCGCATTCTGTTGTCAAACTGCCTAGCGCAGGCTCAAGCATTGGCTAATGGCAAGAAGACCGACAACCCGAACAATACCTATCCAGGTAAACGTCCTAGCAACCTACTGATTCTGCCTAAGCTCAATGCCTTCTATCTAGGCGCACTCTTGGCGCTGTATGAGAATCGTACTGCTGCGTTAGGCGCTCTTTGGAATATCAACAGCTTTGATCAGCCTGGTGTTGAGCTTGGCAAAGTACTGGCCAAGCCGATTGAGGCCGCCTTAAAGAATGATGGCACTGTACATGCAGATGCCGGTATTGATGAAGTAACGGCCGCTCGTATTAATTTATTTAATCAATAGTTTTATTAGCTCTAGCTTCAGCCTAGACATCGAAAGAAGACTCATGCAACTCTCTCCATCCATTTTCAAAGCTTATGACATTCGCGGCATTATTGATGAGACTCTAGATCCATCGATTGCCAAACTGATTGGTCAAGCATTTGGTACAGAGATGCGTGAGCTCGGCGAAACTGAAATTGTGATCGGCCGCGATGGCCGTTTATCAGGCCCCAGTTTGATTGAAGCCTTGACTGAAGGTTTGCTGTCTACCGGCATCAATGTGATTGATCTAGGAATGGTTGCAACACCAATGGTGTACTTTGGCGCCAATCAAACGCTCGATGGTAAGAAACCAAAATCTGGGATCATGATTACCGGTAGCCACAACCCCCCTAACTACAACGGCTTCAAGATGGTTCTAGGTGGCGCTGCAATTTATGGCGATCAAATTCAGGCACTACGTAAGCGCATTGAAGCCAAGCAATTTGCTACAGGTCAAGGATCCAGAAGCACCTTTGATATTTTCCCAATGTACTTAGAGCGCATTGTGAGTGATGTGAAATTAGCCCGTCCTATGAAGATTGTGGTGGATTGCGGTAACGGCGTTGGCGGTGCTTTTGCTGGCAAACTCTTCAGAGCCCTTGGCTGTGAAGTAGAAGAACTCTTTTGCGAAGTCGACGGTCATTTTCCGAATCACCATCCAGATCCTGCGCATATTGAGAACTTGCAAGATCTTATTAAGAACTTACAAACTACCGATAATGAATTAGGCCTTGCCTTTGATGGTGACGCCGATCGTTTAGGCGTAGTAACTAAAGATGGTCAGGTAATTTTCCCAGACCGTCAAATGATGCTCTTTGCTAAAGATGTACTCTCACGCAATCCTGGTGGCCAGATTATTTATGACGTCAAATGCACTCGAAACCTAGCAACCTATGTGAAAAAACACGGCGGTGAGCCCTTGATGTGGAAAACAGGCCACTCTTTAGTCAAAGCTAAGCTCAAGGAAACTGGTGCGCCATTAGCCGGTGAGATGTCAGGCCACATCTTCTTTAAAGACCGTTGGTTTGGTTTTGATGATGGTCTTTATACAGGTGCTCGCTTACTGGAGATTCTGTCAAAAGAAAAAGATCCAAATCAGACACTCAATGATTTGCCCAATGCGATTTGCACCCCTGAACTGCAATTAGCTTGTGCTGAAGGCGAGCCATTTGCTTTACTTGAAACCATTAAAGCGAATGCCAAGTTTCCGACTGCGGAATCCATCAACACCATTGATGGTGTACGCGTGGAATATGCCGATGGCTTTGGCTTAGCTAGACCATCTAATACCACTCCAGTAGTGGTGATGCGTTTTGAGGCTGATAGTGAAGCGGCGATTGCACGAATTCAGGCGGAGTTTAAGGCGGTAATGCTAGCTGCTAAGCCGGATGCAAAATTACCTTTCTAAGATCTAAACAATAAAACTAAGGGTCAAGTAAGATTTCGTATGAATTCAACTGTTAGCACCCCAATTGCTTTTGATTACCCCCAGCAAGACTCTGCTGGCATCACCTGTACAGCCCAGGCTTGGGCCAAGACACCCCCTCAGCTTCATGGCTCTGAAAAAACTGCAGTAATCGCCCGTATCAAGCAATTATTAGTTGAAAAGGATGCTGCTTTAGTTGCTCACTACTATGTGGACGGTGACATACAGGATTTGGCAATGGAGACTGGCGGCTATGTTGCCGACTCTTTAGAGATGGCGCGTTTTGGCAAGAATCACTCTGCCAAGAATTTGATAGTTGCTGGAGTTCGCTTCATGGGTGAGTCTGCGAAGATTCTCAGCCCAGAAAAACGTGTCTTTATGCCTGATCTCGACGCTACCTGCTCTTTAGACTTAGGTTGCGATGCTACAGACTTTGCTGCATTTAGAGCTGCACATCCCGATCGTGTTGTCGTGGTCTATGCAAACACTTCTGCAGCTGTAAAAGCACAAGCCGATTGGATGGTAACCAGTTCTTGCGCATTAGCCATCGTGCATCAACTGAAAGTTGAAGGCAAAAAGATTTTATGGGCACCTGATCGTCATTTAGGTCGCTACATTCAGGAACAAACTGGTGCAGACATGCTGTTATGGAATGGTGCCTGCATTGTTCATGATGAATTTAAAGCTGTGGAGCTTGAACTTTTGAAGGCCGCTCATCCTAACGCCATGATCTTGGTTCACCCAGAGTCACCGCAAGCTGTTGTTGACCTTGCGGACGTTGTGGGCTCTACCTCCGCCATGATTAAGGCCGTGGTTGAAGGCACTGCTACTGAGTACATTGTGGCAACTGATAATGGCATCTTGCATCGCATGCGCCAGCTAGCACCAAACAAGAAACTGATTGAAGCCCCTACTGCTGGTAATAGCGCAACCTGCAAGAGTTGTGCGCACTGCCCATGGATGGCCATGAATGGCTTACAAGGAATTTTGAATTGCCTAGAAAACGCTTCTGGCGAAATCTTCATCGAAGAACCTATTCGCGCTCAAGCATTGGGCTGTATAGAGCGTATGCTCGACTTCACTAAAAATCATCCCGACCTCTTAGCAAAAGCGCAGCATGGCTTTGTAAAAAATATTGGCGCCGCTTAATTTTTATATTTATATATGTTTGACCATAACGAAACCTTAGAACAAGCTCGCCAACGCAATATTCATGATGCGCTCATGGAAGATATTGGCACTGGCGATTGGACTGCGAAGCTTGTACCTAGCAAACTAGTCAAAGCGCAACTCATTGTTCGTCAGGAGGCTGTACTTTGCGGCGTGGATTGGTTTGAGGGCACACTCAAGAAGCTCGACCCTAATGCAAAAGTAACTTGGCATTATTTTGAGGGCGACATGATGATGCCCGATACCAAGGTTTGCGATATTGAGGCTGACTCACAAGCCCTACTTTCTGCCGAGCGTACTTGTATTAATTTCTTGCAAACGCTTTCTTGGACGGCCAGCATTACACGTCAGCACGTTGATGCAATTGCAGGGGCTAGCCCCAACCCAAAAGGCTGCGCTGTACTGGATACACGTAAGACTGTTCCGGGGTTGCGCCAGGCTCAGAAGTACGCGGTGCTCGTTGGCGGCGGCAAGAATCAACGTCTAGCCCTTTGGCATGGAATTCTGATTAAAGAGAACCATATTGCTGCTGCCGGCAGCGTGACTGCCGCTCTAAAAAATGCGCAAGCTTTAAATGCTGGAGTGGATATTCAGATTGAAGTAGAAAACTTTGCTGAACTTGAAGAGGCTTTAGCTGCGGGTGCAAAAAATATTTTGATTGATAACTTCAATACCGATCAAATGAAGCAAGCAGTTGCCATTACCGCTGGACGCGCTTTGCTGGAAGCCTCTGGCGGCATCAACCTTGATCAAATGCGCGCCATTGCAAGCACCGGCGTTGATCGCATCTCTCTTGGTAAGTTAACCAAGGATGTGCATGCAGTTGATTTCTCGATGCGAATCCTGGGTTAAGTTTTTTCACACTAACCCTCCCTGCCCTTATAAATAACCTGCTTTTCGAGCGCATTGCGAATAAATTCGATACTGCTTCTCAGGCTGTAGCAATCAGCGGTAGCAAACTTAGATGCTTTTGAACTCAAAACTCTTCGCTCCATCTCATTGAGTACCTCGATATATTCACCCCGTCGGTCCGGATCAAAGGTTGCGATTGTATTTTTTTCAAACTTATCAAGCTCTTTATAAATGGAGTTGATCTGTTTCTTGGCCAAATTCGTTCTGTATGTTGGTATTGACTTAATTACTGGGTAAGCAAAAGCGGCAAAAGGAAGCAAGAGGAAGAACATACGCTCTAAGAACTCTGCTAACCAAAATGGCAAATACTTCATGAGAGTCGGCGTACCTTTTTCATAGAAGAACTTTGCCTCATCACTTAATGGGGCCTCAGTATTCATGTAAACAGGGAACTCACCGGTTTTTGAGAAATAAGATTTAGGGCCATTAATTTCTCGTGCTGCCTCAAGGAATAAGACTTGAATAGCTGGATGCAGTCGGTTATCTATTAAAAGATTGGTCGTAGTCGAAATCAATTGAATTGGGTGATCCGGTATATTTTTCCCAAGATCAAAACCGCCCATGGGTGCAGCTACTTCCTCAAAATAAGGCAATAACCGAGTGTAGGCATCTGCGCGCGTAAACGAAGTCAATTTAATGTCAGGATTTCTAATCAGCTTTTGCACATTTGGTGAATCAAAACCATCAACCAAAATAACGGCATCGATTTCGCCCCGCACTAAGGCATCAACACCTTCAGCATTGCCAAGTCCGAGTAAATTAGGGGCGTCACCATTCAGGCCATTGAGTTTAAAAATATTCAGGGCCTGAGTGCGCGTTCCACTTCCTACAGGGCCAATATTTATTCTCAGTTTGGCAATATCTCTATCAGATACGTGAATGTTTTCATTGAATGCATTCTTGCGATAGAACATCCATACTGGCTCATAGTCAACACTGCCAAGGGATTCCACACCAGAGAGATTGTCTACTGCAATCATTCCACCCTGAACAAGGGCCGCTTGAATTGGATCCTTGCGATCAATTAAATGCTGTAGATTTTCTTTAGAGCCATGGGTCTCCACCAGTTCGAGCTTAATTCCCTTTTTCTCAAAATAGGTCTTATATTTTTCACCCAAGACTTTGTAGGAGCCACCGGTACCGGTTGCCATTAATACTTTGTTCGGTGGCGCAGGCTTTGCATACCAAACCAGGATAGATAAGGCAAGAATTAATAGGAAAACAAGTGGCCAGACTTCTCTTAAAGCGCTAAACCAATTCTTGATTTCATCTACTGCCGTTTGATAAACGGCAGAGATATGTTCGCTGACTTCTTCTTTAAAGCTGGCCATGAAATTCCTCTTAAGATATGGCTAGCTTATCATCAAAAAACCCTGTTTTAAGGGTTTGAAATCGGCCTTTAAGTGGCTGAATCGCTCTCAGAGCCCTCGGCTTGAGGAGTCAAGATGGTCGGATAGGAAACCGCCCAAGTACCGGGGTAGTCACGGCTGTAATGCAGTCCACGGCTTTCCCTACGCATTAAGGCTGAGCGCACAATGAGCTCTGCGCACTCCAAGAGGTTTCTGAGCTCGATGAGATCGCGCGTTACTTTGAAGTTGGCGTAATACTCTTGCACCTCATAGCGCAACAGCTTAATGCGATGTAGGGCCCGCTCAAGCCGGCGATTGGTTCTCACAATGCCAACATAGTTCCACATCAAAGAGCGTAGCTCATCCCAGTTATGAGCAATAACGACTTGTTCATCGGCATCTTCAACCTGGCTCTCATCCCATAAAGGAAGAGTAGGCATCACTGGGGCCTTGAGATTGGAGATGTCTTCTGCTGCTGCCTTACCAATGACTACGCATTCTAATAAGGAGTTACTAGCTAAGCGATTAGCACCGTGTAATCCGGTATAAGTAGCCTCACCAACTGCATACAGTCCTGGTAAGTCTGTGCGTCCTTTGAGGTCTGTGACTACTCCTCCACAAGTGTAATGCGCAGCAGGCACCACCGGAATAGGCTCTTTGGTGATATCTAAACCGAGACTCATGCATCGCGCATAGATCATCGGGAAATGTTCTTTAATAAATGCTTCACCTAAATGTGTAGCATCTAGGTGGACATAGTCCAAGCCGTGCTTCTTCATTTCAAAGTCGATAGCTCTAGCAACAATGTCACGTGGAGCTAATTCATTGCGGTCATCATGCTCAGGCATAAAGCGCGTGCCATCAGGCAACTTCAGCAAACCACCCTCACCGCGAATAGCTTCTGTAATCAGGAAGGTGCGATCGCTCGGGTGATACAAACACGTAGGATGAAACTGAATAAATTCCATATTGCCTACACGGCAACCTGCACGCCAAGCCATGGCGATACCATCGCCTGTAGCGGTATCAGGATTGCTGGTGTATCTGTAAACCTTACCAACGCCGCCAGTAGCCAATACCACTGACTTTGCTTCAATGGTTTCCACACGATTATTTTTAATGTCGAGTGCATACACACCATAGCAACGATTAGGTTTAGTTCGTTGCGTCTTGGTATCTAGCTGACGGTTAGTAATGAGATCGAGTGCAATCCAATGCTCCAAGATCTGAATATTTTTATGGGCTCTTGCTTTATCAAGCAGCACTTCATGAATGGCTTTGCCAGTGGCATCAGCTGCATGAGCAATACGGCGGTGACTGTGTCCACCTTCACGCGTTAAATGCAAACCCATAGGTCCAAATTTATCTTCGGTGAATGGAACGCCCTGCTCTACCAACCAACGAATTGCATCAGCACTTTCTTCAGCTATGTAACGTGCAGTTGACTCCACTACCAGCCCTGCACCTGCGTCTAAGGTATCAGCTACATGTGAATCAATACTGTCATGCTCTTTGTCGACAACGCCAACAATGCCGCCCTGGGCCCAAGCTGTAGCAGCTTCACCTAAGCCCCGTTTAGCCATCAAAATCACTGGCTGAGATTCAGCCATATGGAGGGCAACGGTTAAGCCAGCTAATCCGGCCCCAATAATGAGGACAGGAAGTTCAGCTTTTGCAGCGGTGTTTGCGGAGGGTTTAGAACTGGCCATAGAAGGATCATTCTAAAGGTCGTCAGAGATATTCGCTTATTTATCTCTTAATGTCTCGGTAGAAGTTTTCGTGGGAGCCTATGGACTCCAAGTAAATTAGCCTTAGACCGTCATCTATTGAATACCCAAGTAAATAAAGCTGATTGCTGCTTCTAAACTTAAATACCCATAATTCAGACAAGTCGCCCTTCTTTTTTTCCCCAATCATGGGTTTTTTAGCCACCTGGACTACAGCGTCATCAACATCCTTAGCGGTTTTGTCATTTAATTTTTTGTATTGTCTTAGGAATCGACGTGTTTGAGAAACGTCATACGCCATTAAAGCTTCCTGGTACGAGGGATAAATGGGGTTGATTGCTCCCTAGGCTCAGCCAATGAGGCAAGCGATTCCATAATGAACGCAACCGGCAAGTCTGGGTTATCAATTGCTGCCCTACCCACTTTTGCCCAAAACTCGATTTGCCCAGCAATAGTTCGATGCTCTACCTTGGCCTCAACCTTGGCCATTTCATATAGATCATCATCAATTCTTACTGGCATACCCATTTTGGCCCCCTTTTTTCAATTTTACTACAAAAGTAGTAACTAAGAAAGTGGGGTCTAAATACAAAAAGGCTCCTTTTGGGAGCCCTTTTGTCATTTGGCAGAACCGTAGTTAGCCGTTAGACGTTAGACATTACCTTGGATCCACCTGGGGCATTCGTGCCATAGCCCATGATCTTGGATGCTTCTCCACCTTTGGCGAGCTTCACAGCGCAATACTTAAACTCCGGAATCTTGCCAAATGGATCTAACGCTGAATTGGTGATCAAGTTAGCCGCAGCCTCATAGTAGGCAAACGGAATAAAGATCACCCCTCTCGGTGTGCCATCATCCCTTCTCACGTGAATACCAACCTCGCCACGACGAGACTGAACAGTAATGACATCACCAGCAGTCACACCCAACTGGGTCATATCTTCACCATTCATCGATACGGTAGCCATAGGCTCAATCGCATCCAGCACAGTGGCACGACGCGTCATACTGCCGGTATGCCAATGCTCTAACTGACGACCAGTGATCAACACGAATGGGTATTCAGTATCTGGGCGCTCATTAGCTGGAATGATATCGGCCGGTACCAACTTCACCCTGCCATCTTTGGTATCAAACTTGTCATTAAACACAATTGGACGACCTGGATCTTCAGCAGATAAGCATGGATAAGTAACGCTAGATTCTTTTTCTAAGCGATCCCAGGTAATGCCGTTGATAGCGCCATGCATTGCTTGACGCATTTCGTCATAGACTTCTGCAACACCTGCATCCGGACCTTGGTAATTCCAGGAGAGACCCATGCCTTTAGCTATCTCTTGAATAATCCATAAATCAGGCTTTGCATCGCCTGGAGGATTAATTGCTTTCTTACCCATTTGGACCATACGGTCAGTATTGCTAGCAGTACCCGCTTTTTCAGGCCATGCACTAGCTGGCAAGACGACGTCAGCAAGTAATGCTGTTTCAGTCATGAAGATGTCTTGCACTACCAGGTGTTCTAAGGCTGCCAAAGCATGACGTGCATGATTCAAATCAGGATCACTCATCGCTGGGTTTTCACCTTCGACATACATGCCACGAATCTTGTCTGGATCAGAGTCAGGTGCAGTGATCTTATGCATGATCTCGACAACGGTATAGCCAGGCTTTTTATCTAGCGGCGTATCCCAGAACTTCTCAAACCAAGCATGCGCTTCTGGATTGTCAACGCGCTGATAGTTCGGGAACATCATTGGAATCAAACCAGCATCACTAGCACCCTGTACGTTGTTCTGACCACGCAATGGATGCAATCCAGAGCCTGGCTTACCAATCTGACCTGTGATGCTCACTAAAGCAATTAAGCAGCGCGCATTATCGGTGCCGTGCACGTGTTGGCTAACGCCCATACCCCACAAAATCATTGCAGACTTCGTAGTGGCAAACTCTCTAGCCACTTCACGCAAGGTTTCTGCAGGAATACCGCAGATTGGTGCCATTGCTTCAGGGCTATAGCCTTTAATATTTTCTTTTAAGGCTTCAAAGTTGTTCGAGCGATTTTGAATAAAATCTTTATCAACCAAGCCTTCTTCAATAATCGTGTAGATCATGGCATTGAGCATCGCCACATCAGTGTCTGGCTTGAACTGCATGGTGCGCCATGCATGCTTGCTAATCTCGGTTGCGCGCGGGTCGCATAAGACGATTTTGGCACCACGCTTAGCAGCATTCTTAAACCAAGTTGCTGCTACAGGATGGTTTGCAGTTGGATTAGAGCCAATTAAGAAAATCAAGCTGGAATGCTCAACATCGTTCACCTGGTTACTTACCGCACCAGAGCCAACACCTTCGAGAAGCGCTGCTACTGATGAGGCATGGCAAAGACGTGTGCAATGGTCTACGTTATTACTACCAAAACCAGTGCGAACCAATTTTTGGAATAGATAAGCTTCTTCGTTACTGCCTTTTGCAGAGCCAAAGCCAGCCAATACTTTTAAGCCATGTTGATCTTTTAACTTCTTCAGTCCGCCGGCAGCAAACTCCAAAGCCTCTTCCCATGAAGCTTCACGGAAGATATCGGACCAATCTTGTTTACCTTCCAGGATGGATTCATCCTTAGGAACACCTGCTTTACGAATCAATGGTTTGGTTAAGCGCTGTGGGTTATGAATGTAATCCATACCAAAGCGGCCTTTAACGCAAAGGCGATTGTGATTGGCTGGGCCATCACGACCTTCAACGCTCACAATTTTTTCGTCTTTGACGTTGTATGTAATTTGGCAACCAACACCACAGAATGGGCAAACAGAATCCACCTTGCGATCGACCGTTTGTGAACCAATCAAGCCTTTTGGCATCAAGGCGCCAGTTGGGCAAGCTTGAACACACTCACCACAAGCAACGCAAGTGCTGTCACCCATCGGATCATTCAAATCAAATACGATCTCGCTATGACCGCCACGCATGGCGTAACCGATCACATCATTGACTTGCTCTTCACGGCAAGCACGTACACAACGGTTACATTGAATACAGGCATCCAAGTTCACAGCCATCGCTGGATGTGAAACGTCGCTACTTACCTTCTCACGTCTTAATGCTTTGAGCTCTGGTCGAACTGTGACATCCATGCGTGCTGCCCAGGTGCTGAGTTCGCCATGTTGATTTTTTTGCTCTTCTTCCTTACTGTCTCCAACCCACTTAAATCCTTCATCTGGCATGTCTGACAACAACATCTCCAGAACCAATTTCTGGCTCTTGATTGCGCGTTCGCTATTGGCCTTCACTTCCATACCAGGCGTTGCGCTTCTGCAGCAGCTCGGTGCTAAGGTACGCTCACCATTAATTTCTACTACGCATGCACGGCAGTTGCCATCTGGACGATAGCCATCTTTAAAGCACAGGTGCGGAATATCAATACCGTGGCGTTTGGCAGCCTTGAGAATCGTTTCACCTTCATAAGAAACGATAGTTTGGCCATCTAGCTTGAACTCAACGGTTTGTAATTCGAGTTCTTTTGGATTTGTGGGTGCGTTCATGTTTGTCTCGTTATTCCCTGAATTTTTATTAAGGTACTTCCTTATTGAACTTCTTCAGGGAAATATTTATGAATACAACGAATAGGGTTTGGTGCCGCTTGGCCAAGACCGCAAATAGAAGCGTCAACCATCACCGTGGCTAAGTCCTCTAAAGTCTCTTGATCCCAAGATTTAGCTTGCATCAACTTAGCGGCTTTACCTGTACCCACTCGGCAAGGCGTACATTGACCGCAGCTCTCATGCTCAAAGAAATGCATTACGTTCAATGCCATATCGCGGGCTTTGTCTTTGTCACTAAACACCATGACAGCAGCGGAACCAATAAAGCATCCGTATGGCTGCAAGGTATCAAAGTCGAGCGGAATGTCATTCATAGTCGCCGGCAAGATACCGCCTGATGCACCACCAGGCAAATAACCATAGAACTTGTGACCATCTTGCATGCCGCCACAATACTCATCAATCAATTCTTGAATGGTGATACCTGCTGGCGCCAACTTCACGCCCGGCTTATTCACACGTCCGCTGACGCTAAAGCTACGTAAGCCTTTACGATCATGACGGCCGAAAGAACTAAACCACTCAGGCCCGCGCTGAACAATATCGCGCACCCAGTAGAGGGTCTCAAAGTTATGCTCTAAGGTTGGGCGCCCAAACAATCCGACTTGAGCGATATATGGAGGACGCATACGCGGCTCACCACGCTTGCCCTCAATACTTTCGATCATCGCGGATTCTTCACCGCAGATGTATGCGCCTGCGCCACGACGTAATTCGATATTCGGCAACTTAAATGGCGGGTTAGCCTTGAGCTTTGCCAACTCCGCTTCGAGCAATTCACGGCAGCCGTGATACTCATCACGCAAATAGATATAACAAGCATCAATTCCAACTACGCTTGCTGCAATTAACAGGCCCTCTAAGAAGCGATGTGGATCGCGCTCTAAATATGTGCGGTCTTTAAATGTTCCTGGCTCACCTTCGTCGATGTTCACTGCCATTAACTTGGGAGCTACTTGATCTTTAACAATGCGCCATTTGCGTCCTGCTGGGAAGCCTGCACCACCTAAGCCACGCAAGCCTGAGCTTTCCATTGCCTTAATGATGCTCTCAGCATCTTTCTTGCCTTCGCAAATCTCTTTAGCTAAAGCGTAACCACCTTGGGCACGGTAAGACTCGTAGCCAACGTAATCAGGAGACACTGCTTGCATCTCACCTTGTGGTGAAACGCCCTGCTCTGCTAAGGCAGCAGGATCAAAGACAGCATCATCCTTAGCCATTGGCTGAGTGGTTAACTTATTTTTTACAGCAGCCGATACTTTATCCAAGGTAGCAAATAAAACTGGGTACTGATGCACTACGGCTACTGGAGCTTGCTCGCAACGTCCCACACAAGGAGCTGCAGCGACTTTGATGTTTGGATTACCTAAGATCGCTGGTAATTTAGCCAATAGATTTTGCGCGCCAGCCAACTCACAGGCAATACCATCGCAAACACGAATCAGAATATCTGCTACCGGATCGTTACCACGCACTACTTCAAAGTGATGATAGAAAGTGGCAACTTCATATACCTCTGCCATTGGCAGATTCATTTCTTTTGCTAATGCAACTAAATGACGATCATGCAAAGCACGGTATTCATCATTTAGCTTGTGAAGATTTTCAATCAGTAAATCGCGACGATGCGGAGCATCTCCGATGAGCTTACGCACTTCAGCAAGAGAAGCATCATCCGCTTGACGACCCTTCAATTTACTTTTACGGCGAATGGTTTCCCTCAAATCATCTGCTGTTGCAACAGCAACCGCTTTGACTTCTCCAGAAGGCTTTGGATGATTCATATTTTGTAGTCTCTAATTTTTGTATTTAATGCTATTTTTGCAATGCACTAATGCAGAGCATTTTTTCCAATTTTGCCCATCAAAAATCCAACCAAGCCAAATACTTAGCTAGCCATAGATACGCAAAATAACACTTAATTTTGGGGTATTTACCACCCTAAGTCCTTGACGCCGCTCAAGGACTTGTATTCAGGGTTTACCCTATTACAGCAGGGATGGAGATGGTCTGTCGCCTGGAGGGAGAGAGTAGTCCAACTTGCGTTCATACAGTCTAGCCTTGTAGCAGTCCTGATAGCCTTTGCTGCCAATTTGCCAGCCGATTGAAGTGCAATCGTCTTGGGCGGCAGATTCAATAGACCCACAGCCAGTAAGACCAAGAATAGTCAATAGTGTGGCAATAGGGAGTATGCGCATTTTTGTTGAATTCATGGCCTCAAGTCTACTTGATTCTGATCTCAACATCGAGTGGAATCCCCTCTTTTCCAGCCTCTACGGTCTTTATTTCGCCAATTTGAATGCGATCCTTCAAGTCGGGGTTTCCTTTGACCATATATTTGTAGGCGAGTTTGGCTCTATTTTTCGCCAAATCCTTGAGCTCGCCATCGGTGATTTCGATCCCAGCAATTAACTCATCATGCAATTGCTCGTTACGCCGCTCGCCATCCGGCAGAGTTAACAGTCGCTGCCCCAACTTAATGCGTCCAATGTATTGGGCATATGCCCCCTTTAGACCAGACTGAATTCTAGGATCAGAGAGGCTTGGGGCTGGAACTGGCTCACCCGGCATTAACTTAAAACCAGCATCTTTCAAAATAGCGGAGTCTGCTTTTGCTCGGGCGAGTGCTTTTTTATCCTGTACCGGATCATAAGTGCCGATGACCTCCAGACTAGAGTTGGGGCGCTTCACTAGAAACTCTCCAAACTTTTCCAGACGATCTTGATCTGCTACGAGAAACACTGCTTCGCCTGGGACAGCATTTACCCCTTCATCGCCACCCATTCCCAAAATAGATGCAAGCGCTCTAAAGGGTGCTGTTGCTACATTGGTTAGAACATTGCTAATAGCCTGCCACACCAATCCACTGGCACTAAATTCTGGAGAATCCACATTGCCGGCAATGCGCACTGTTACATCAATCGTGTCATCAGAATCCTCAAGCAAGGCGATTGCTAAGCCGAGTGGTAATTTTTTACCGGCAAAGTCAGGCACTTCGTCACCCAACACCACCTTCTTGATAATGATCTGATTACTTCCATTGAGCTCGCCATCTTTGGCTTTGTAATTTAGATTTAGATTGAGTCGACCACTAGCTATCTGATATCCGGCAAATGTCATCACTGCAGGATTAAATGCGGTTAGGGGTAAATTACGGAAAGTCATCAGGATGTCATGGTTGCGCCGCGGATCATCAAAGGATGCTTGCCCTTTGGCGCGCATACTTCCAGTGCCAGCAACAACGCCATCCATCGCCACACTGGCATAGCGTCCCGGAGCATTACTCACCCCTAAGAGTGTGGCATTGAATCTTTTCACATCCACATTGAAATTGGGGCGCATTGCTAAATCAGCAAAGAACACTTCACCACCCTTTAGATTGATAGATCGAATATCCAAATTGAATGCGGCAGGAGTGTCGGATTTAGCCTGACTTGCAGGCTCAGACTTAGAGTCTGTTGTTGGCTTAGCAAATAATCTTCTGAAATTGGAGAAGCCTTCTTTATTGATTTCAAATTGAAGGGTTGGCGAATCAATTACTAACTCATCAATTACAAGGCTGTTGCTGGCCACTTGTTTGGATTTGACTGATTTGTACTCAAACTGACGAATATCAGCCATCTTCCAAACCAGCAAGGGGTATTGTTGATCCTTCTCTTGGATTGATAAATCCGATATATGAATGTCGCCACTCACCATATCAGAGCCGCCACCAAACTTTACAGCGAGCTCTGCATTCATTGCACCACTCTTACTTATCAGCTCTTTATTTGCGGGCAGCAAAGGAATGATGGGCGCCATAGCCAAACCCTGAATCTCCACTTTGCCATCGACTGATTTTGAATCTGTATTGAAGTCCCAATGTGAGCGCACAACACCATCATCCAATTTCACATCCAATTGCACGCCCAACTTACCTGCTTGAGGGTTATCCAATCCACCGGCAATAGTAACGCGCTGATAAGCGATTGTTTTATTCATGCCAGGTATTGAAACCTGCAAAGCGCCAAGATTAAAGTCGTATTGGCCTCGAACACCCATGACCACTCCTTGCTTGTCGTAGTTGGCAACATCAAGCAACTTCATCGTAAACGGCTTGAGCTCTTCTTTTAGCTTGGTAGTGTCGTCAACTAAATTTAATGATGCGGAACTGACTAGCAATTCATCGATCGAGATTTTGAGGGGCTTTTTAGATACATTGGGATCTGAAGGAGGTAATGCTTTTTCAATAGCAACAATCAACTCCTGCCAATTCCATACCCCCGAGTGCACGCCCTTAGGCAATCTCTTCTCGACCAATACCTTAGGCTCTTCAAGCAAGATCTCATCAAAGCCCAGCTCACCGAGAACCAGTTTTGTCCACTTGAGGGTAATGACTAGTTTCTTAAATTCCAATAATTTAGAGCTACCCTCCTTTGCTAGATGTAGACCGTCCAGCTCTACTTTAAGGCGCAATGGAGACAGACTAAGGTCCTTGTATGTAATTTCATAACCAATGTTGTGGCTGTATTGAGCCAAAGACTTTTTAATGAATCCCGGCAATAAGAGATGGCTTCCCAACCAAAAAACAGCCGCCATAGTTAATAAAATCCCAGCCATTAGGAGGAACCATTTTTTGATTCGAGGGTTTTGGAGGTAAAACATCTACTTGTCTTTATGGGGCAATATCAGTAACAATGAAATTAACACAGAGTAATAAATATACCCCCATGGAGACCAGATGAACACATTCCTTAAAAAACTGACCGCAGCACTTTTTTGTCTTGCTACCCTTTCCATAGGGGGCATAGCACAAGCTCAAAATTCCGATGGCTTTACCGACCTGATTGACGGTGTGAGTTTGAATGGATGGAACATCGTAGGTAACGCAAGCTGGGTGATTGGTAATGGCATTGTGGAAGGCAACAAACCTTCAGGGTTTTTAGTCAGCACTAAGTCTTACAAGAACTTTGTCATCAAGGCAGAGTTTTATGCTGAGTCCAATACGAATAGCGGTATTTTTATCCGCTGCCAAGACCCTAATAAAGTTTCCGCAGCCAATTCTTATGAAATCAATATTTGGGATACGCGCCCTGAGCAAGCTTATGCAACTGGTGCAATTGTGGATATCGCCAAGGTAGATCCAGTCCCTAAGGCTGGCGGGCGTTGGAACACCATGGAGATTACTGCCAACGGTTCCAACTTTAAAGTCATGATGAACGGCGTTGTTACGGTAGCCAATGGCCAGGATAGTAAATTTACAGAAGGCCCTATCGCCTTGCAATCAGCTGGCGGTCTTATTAAATTTAGAAAGCTGCAAATCAAGCCGCTATAAAAACTGTTTTGCTACTAAATCAAAAGCCGCTATTAAGCGGCTTTTTTATTCCTTGAAAGCTGATTTATTTCGCAGGTGGAAAACCTGCTTTTTGTTCCCACATATTATTGAAGACGTGAACGATAGGCTTCTCATAAACACCAGCCTTAGTGTAAGGCTCATCTTTTAGCCATGCATCGACATCTGCGCGACTAGGAAAGTCAATTGCAATCAAACTGCCGAGGGTAGTCTTGCCATCTTCCGATGTGAGTGGCCCTGCAAAAGCCATGCGATCTGAAAGTTGAGCCAAATAAGCGCGGTGCTCTGGGCGAATCTGAATTCGTAAATCTGCTGTACCAGGCTTATCCATCAACATAATTGCATAGATCATTTTTTCTCCATCTTTTGATTGGTTTGATTTTTTGTTTCTTAACTACCAAGATATTACGGGAAGTTCCAAAGAAAAAACCACCCGAAGGTGGCTTTCTTGATGCTTGGCGGAAGGGGCGGCTTAGCCTATGGGTGTACGGCTTTGGACGTCAATAGCTTGTCCTAGATACCTATGGAATCGCTAACTGGTTGATCTAAAAACATAAATATTCATAACTTAAGTCATGAATTCGTGAAAAACGTCTGAAGTCATACATTGAAGTCTAAGGTGATCCACCCCATTCCAAGGGCGGATTTTGGTAACAAACTTTGGTAACCAATGGTGACAATATGACAATTAAGCTCGACTACCAGACAGTCAAAAATCTCAAGACCCCAGGGCGTTATACGGACGCACTAGTTAAAGGCCTGCATATTTGGGTAAAACTAAATGGCACTAAATACGCAATCTTTAGGTACAACTACAACAATAAGCAGCACAATATATGCTTGGGCTCCTTCCCCTCGCTATCCATATCAGAGGCTAGGATTAAGGCACAACAGCTCCGCGACCAGATAGATAGCGGCGTCAACCCAATGGATATTAAAAACGCTGCTAAGAAGCAGTCTGAGCAGGTTCAGGCCCAAAAAATAACCTTCAGAGAATTTGCTGCTGAGTGCATTAAAACGAAGCGCGCTGAATGGACGAACCAAAAGCATGGAGACCAATGGGAATACACGCTGGAGGAATTTGCCTACCCTATTATTGGAGATAAGCATCTGGATGAAATAACCATGGAGGACGTACTTGAGATTCTTACGCCAATATGGACAACAAAGACTGAGACGGCCTCTAGACTGAGGGGTCGGCTTGAGTGGGTTCTAGCCGCTGCGACAACCCGTAAGCTTCGGTCTGGGATCAACCCCGCCCAATGGAAAAACTACCTTCAGACCATTTTGCCTGCGCCCAATAAGGTCAAAAAGGTTGTCCACCATAAAGCGCTACCTTACCGCCAAGTACCCGAGCTAATAGCGAATCTTCGCGAAATGACCACAATGGCTTCTCTAGCCCTAGAGTTCACAATACTTAACGCATCCAGGACTGGTGAGGTAATTGACGGACTTAGATCGGAAGTAATGGGTGATATCTGGACTATCCCGGCCTCAAGGATGAAAGCCCGTAAAGAGCATCGTGTTCCGCTATGCCAAAGATCTCTAGATATATTGGCTATTGCAAAAGCAATGGATGGCGAAAGTAAGTATCTCTTCTCGGTTAAAGGCAAAAAACTTACTAATATGGCAATGCCCATGATGCTCCGCCGCGCAAAGTTAGATGCAACCGTGCATGGATTTAGATCCTCGTTCAGGGATTGGGTATCCGAGGAAACAAATCACCCCTCCGAAGTGGCTGAAATGGCCCTAGCCCACACAATAACCAATACCGTAGAAAGAGCGTATCGACGAAAAGATCTTCTTGAAAAGAGACGTTTACTATTAAGCGATTGGGATAGCTACTGCAGCTGCCCCATATCGAGCAATCTAATTGAACTTAAAGCAACATGAGGAGTTGATGATGAGCACGAAACCTTTAAATTTGAAAGCTGCTATAGGGGCAAGAAAATTCCTCAGGAAACTGGAAAAAGATCTTACTGCCAAAACAAATAATCCATCGGGCAATAATCTTGATACAGATATACAACTAAAAAGACTTGAATACTTAAAAATTGTCAACTTCGATGTAGATGAAGGGCTTGCAGAATTTGGGCAATATCTTTCACCCAAACGGATGGCAAAATTAATTAATGAGCAAGAAAAAATACACTCAAAGAAAAGTGCAAGTACGCTTCGCAACCAGTTAGCAAAAGTTGAGGTTGATTTGATGATTGAAAAAGGATATGCCTCTATCAATCAAAGGCTAATTAGCTATTTAGAGAACTATATCGAAGGGGTTGAATACGCTAGAGGCGCAAACAGCAGGAAAAGACAGGCAGCCGTTCTGAGTAATAAGGATAAAGATAATGCTCGGAGGCATGAGTGTTTAAAAATAGCGCTCAAGGGTGTAACAACCATTACTGGATATGAATACCATAAGTACTTTAATGAACTGAAAAGGAGTTACCCTAAACCGTTGCACGTCCCAAACCCACGTCTTACTGCTGCAGAGAAAAAGCTTAGCAAAGCAAAACAAAAGAAGATTCTCGAGGAGAAGGCAGCTGAGCGCGATGGTAATTGGCTAGATCAGAGTGAGCGCGCATTCTTTAAAAAAGCTACAGGAAAAACAGCCAGATCAAAAAAATCTTCATGACTTAAGTCTTGAATCGACAGTCTATTGATTGACTGAAAAAATTCATTTGTGTTTAAACATTAAGAAAGGAACACAAATGAAACGCTTTGTACAACTGCTTCGGATAGCCGAGGTATCAAAAAAGACAACGCTTGCTAAAAGCACAATTTGGCTAAAAGTAGCCAGACAAGAGTTCGTAGCTCCTACGAGGATTGGTGGCATTTGCGTGTGGAAGGAATCGGACGTAGATGATTGGATCGAAAGCCACTTCCAAGCAGAGAAAGGGGTAGCTGCATGAGAACCCTTCACAAATCTTCTGTTATTACCCCAGCCGAACCTATTGAGCTGATTGCAATTGAATATTGGCAGGACAAAGGGACTGACCCCAGCATATGCAAAATGATTCAGCCAATTCCAGTCGTCGCTATAAAGATAAATACTTACGAGCAAAGCTACCGTAATTCCGATAGCGTCGATTTAATAACTGAAACCAAATACATATCGCCAAAGGGCGAGGTTGATCTTGATGAATTCACAATGCTTCAACCCGTTAGATCCGACAATACTCTTGCATGTGTATCCGTAATTGCACTTCGCACAAAGGGGTCCACCCAAGTTTGCCTACTGGAATCATCAAGCGAGAAAAATTGGCTTAATTACAGCTCGCTTTCTATAGATCCCAATTTGTATATCACCTACTCATCTGGAGAATCACATCCTGTATCGGTAGAACTAGACCAGTTGCTAAGAGATATTGAATCGAATTTTCCAGCGATTACGGAATTTAATACTGGGGATCAAGGAGCAAGTTCATGAACATGATTACCGATACCCCTATCCTGTCTATGCAAATTGCTGAACTCATTCCAATGGGCCAGTTAACGCTAGCAACAATCGACCCTATGGACAAGCAAAGCTCGGTACCGTGTAAAACTTTTGTGATGCCAGAGCAGGCAGCTCAGGCGGAAGCCTGGGTTTCGGATGCAAATGCCAAGGGGCGGAACTGCTATTTCCACACCAACATCAGCGATGCAGTTAATAAACGACTGTCTAAAAATGATGTGAAATCAGCGCGCTTTGCCTGGGCGGATATTGATCCCGATATTAAGCAATTTTGTTCTTATGAACAAGCCAAGCTTTATCTAAAGAACCTAGTTCCCAGCCTATCCGAGCACGCATCAATCATCATTGACTCTGGTAATGGGCTCCAGGTTCTTTATCGATTAGCGCCTACGCTAGATATCAGCAACCAAGAAGCCAAGGAGCGGTTTGAAATTGTGAACCGTGCGGTTGCTAAGCGTTGGAATGCTGACTCAACACAAGATTGCAGTCGAATCCTGAGACTCCCTGGAACACTTAATTATCCTAGTCAGTCAAAAATGGATAAAGGCTATCCAAGCACCCCTTCGGTAGCTAAGATTATTTATTGCTCAGAGAAGGAATACACCTTGGAATCAATCCAAGCAGCCTTAACAATATCGCCAGAATTAATCGAGCAAGCTAGAGCTGAGTACTATGCCAAAACCAAAGGCACTAACCCAACTCAGCCTATTGCGAAGATTGAGATCACGGAAAAGTTACGGAATCGCTTTGAGTTATTCCTGGAGACCAACCCCAGTGCTAAGGCACGATATCTAGGCAGCACTGATGGTCTTATTGATAAGTCAGGCTCAGCGATGGATATGGGTATGGCTACCTCATTGATTCGCGGTGGGTTCAATATGGAGCAAATCAGAGCACTGCTGACAGACTGGAAATTTGGATCCAAGAATAATGACCGTACCCAAGACCGCTACTGGGCTAATATCCGCCAGAACTCCTATGCCAGAGATGAAGAAATCACTCAGGAAAAAATCGATGCCTTTTGGTCTCAGATCAAAGGCACTCCGCTACAGACTGAAAGGAAAGAGAATGCCTGGGTAAGCGAAGAAGAGGTCACTCCCCCACCAGATGCGATTGACATTGTTAATCAAGACTACGCTTGGGATAACTTTACACGGGAAATCTACGACATTAAAAACGGCTTATATGTGCCAGCACCGAAGTTTTGCATGCACTACGACAATGTTTCCTACAAATCTAGCGAAGATGCTAAGGCGACTACGTTAGGTAGGGGTTGGCTTAAAAGCCCAAAGAGAAGGAGTGTTACTCGACTTATTCTTGCCCCAGGCAAACCAGCCACACTGAATGATGGCTCGCTCAATACTTGGCGCGGCTTCACCACTGTACCAAGCCCAGGGAACGTAGCCCCCTTTCTAGAGCTAATTCAGTTTGTATTACCAAATACTCAAGAGCGTGAGTACTGTGTCAAGTGGCTAGCCAAGATGATTCAAGAGCCAGGAACCAAGTTCCTCGTCTCGCTCGTAGTTTGGTCAATTGAGGAAGGCGTTGGTAAAGGATTGTTATTCGAGACCATTGGAAGCCTTTTTAATGCAAGGCATTTTAAAGTTGTTGGTAACGAGGTATTTAGCGACCAATTTACCGAGTGGCAATCTCAAAAAGTGTTTGTAATCGCTGATGAAGTATCAAGCGCGGATAAACGTAGTACCGCAGACCGTATTAAAGGTTGGATCACCGCTACCGAAAACAACATCAATGTCAAAAATACGCCTAAGTTTTCAGAACCTAATCTCATTAAATATGTGTTCTTGAGTAATCACCCTGATGCCGTTTACCTTAACAATAAAGACAGACGGTTTTTTGTGGCTGAAGGGCCAGATAAGAAGCTACCAGATGAAATTCGCAAAAGGTTTGTGGAATGGATAAAGAATGGGGGCAAGTCCGCCTTGATGGACCACTTACTGAGCCTTGATACCAGTTCATTTGATCCCACTGCCCCAGCACCAATGAGCCAGTCCAAGATGAGCATGCTCGATAGCAACAAATCAGACCTTGAGCAATGGGTTGAAAACGCCCTTCTTAAGGCGCAGGCCAAAAATCACGACCTTATCAGCACCGAAAGCCTGGCGGCGCACTACAACTGTGGGTCTCGACCTTCTAAATGTTCTGGCAAGACGGTGGCGACGATACTCAAACGCATGGGCTATAAGAAGCTTGTCAAAAAAGCAAAATTTGACAATGGATCTCGGAAAGGTTTATTCACCACCGCTGAGAGGTTTAATACATATAGCTTTATGAGTGAAACTGAGATCGCTCGCCACTATAAAGAAACCATTTTTTAATCATGTGTGTGAGCATAATCTCAGTTAATCCAACGACTTACCGAAGTTCGCATGGATCGCACACACAAAATGCAAATCTTTCAAATGGCATTTCAGCTCCAGCATTCCAATGGCTCTTATTTATTAGTTATTTATATATAAATAAAGTGTGCGATGTGTGTGATAACCACCAAAGCTCTATACGTAAAGGGTTGCGCCCACACAGTTTGGCGCCCTCCATCGTGCGTTACGCGTGCACTTGGGTGAAATCTACACTTCCTTTGCAAGAGGTTGAGGGTTTAATATTTTTGAGCCTTCCTTTGAGGGGGTTATTACAGTGTAAATATCTGTCAAATACTAGACATGCCGCTACCGTCCTTTAAATATTCGAAGCGCCCTCTTTGCGGCGCCAAGTGCAAACGCACTGGCTTACCTTGTTTGAATATGCCCGTACGAAGTAGCAAAGCTAATCGGTGTCGCCTACACGGCGGAATTGTTGGAAAACGTAAAGTCTTACGAGGCGCGGATCATCCGCAATATAGAAATAAAGGCGAATCCAGGCAAGAACGCGAAGAACGAAGTAAGCGTAGCGCCACCCTACTTTACTTAAGAGATATTGGTGACCATGTAAATCTATTTAATGGAGCCAAAACTAGAGGACGGCGCCCAAATTCCTACCTCCGACTTAACCTCTCCGATGAGACTCAACTCGCGATTGCCATTATTAAAACCCTAGAAGACTAGACAAGATTTGCAAAAATTGCCGATCGTTTGAGCAGATTAATGTGTAAGGGTGACCTAGATGGGACCCATTTCAAAAATGGGGGGTGCCGGGTGGGTGGGGGTCGGCATCTGGAAAATTAACAAGGGGATACCCCCTGCCATCGATACAACAGGGAAGATTCAATCAGGATCTTTAAGCAAATTTTGTCGTCTTGGTAACAAACTTTGGTAACTATGCCCACGTCTGGCGCAAACCATTGTGGCCATTAGATGTTAAGCGGAGCATTCCTCCGCAATAAACCCAGATACCTGACGCAAAAAAACCAACCCCCAAAGGGCTGGCTTTTCTATTCTGCTCAAGCTATGAATAAGGCAAGGTAAATATGCATATATACGTATATTTGTATATAAGAATATTGCACACGATTTTCTACATCTTATTAAAGCTAAAAGACTTTATATTAACTACAATTTTTCCCGGTATTGACTCCAAGTAACGTGTAAGCTGGGCAAAATTTAAATAAACCAGTTACTAGGGGCACAATACCAATCCAACCCCATACACCCACGGTTCCAGATGCAGCTAGACCAATCAATACCAAGCCTACCGCTATACGTAATACTCGATCTACACCTCCGACATTGCATTTCATATTAAGACTCCTTTTGGTTATTTACTACAGTAATTTTGATAAAGCACATTCATCACTTCCAGGGCCACTCGACTGGAAAGCGAATAGTAAATTTGTTTGCCCTCTCTCCTGGTATTGACTAGCTCTTCATTTCTAAGGACGGTGAGTTGCTGGGATAAGGTAGGCTGATGAATGTCTAAACATTCCTCAAGCTCACTAACGCACATTTCACCCTGACTTATTTGACACAACAACATCATTCGATCTCTATTTGAGAGTACTTTCATCAAGCGACAAGCATCATCTGCCGATGACTGCATCTTCTTTAGATTAATATTGGTTTTAATAACGGGCATAGCGGACCTTCTCTTAATTCAGCGGCACACCAACCAATGGACGACCTTCTAAAGTCCAAAGGTATAAAGAGCCATCGTATAACTTAGTAGATTTATTGCCTACTAGCTCTGACATAACAAACCAACCACCAGCCGCTAAGTGGCCAGTATTGCAATAGGCAATTGTTGGTCCTTTAACACTTAAACCATTGGCCGCCATCAATGCATCGTAGGTATTCTTTTGCCAGAAATATAATGCGCCATTGCTTGGCTTTGCCAATAACTCAGGTGCTAACTCTTTTGAACCAGCAATATGACCGAAGGTCAATACATCCGGCCGTTTTGCAAGGCCCAAATATTGAGCAGGCTGACGCGCATCCAATAATTGTGGCTTGCCTGCTTTAGACGCAGCAGCCACATCATCTGAACTGGCGATTAATTCTTTGCGATATGCTTTCGCAGACCAATTACCGGTTGCCTTTTGAGCATTGGTAGTTACATATTCACGTCCTTCACCAAGCCAACCAGCAATTCCACCATCTAATACGGCTACTTGATCTTCGCCATACACCTTAAATGACCAATAAGCTCTTAATGCCTCGTCGATATCGGACATATCCTGCCCAATAGGTACGAGCACAATTGGCTTATCAGAGTTGATGCCTAAGGATTGAACCAACTTCTCAAAATCTGCTTTTTCAGGAATCAGAAACTTGATCTTTTTTCCATCAACCAGACGCTCTACACGCACCTTCTTAAAATCTAGGAGAGTGGAATTAGTAATATGGCCACCAACCTCTACAAGGAATTTCTTACCTGTCTTTTTGTCGGTATCAAATTCAGGGTTTCTGAGGTAGCTTGCCAAATCTGTTCTGACTTCAATTACCTGCACATCAGATAGATTATTGGACAACCAATCGGCACTGACTACAGGACCAGGCAAAGTGATTGCCTGAACTAGGCTCACCAGGCCGGTTAGGACAAATGCTAAAAGCCATTGAATTTTTTTCATCTCTACTCCCTTATGAATTTACAACTAACAAATTGTCTGAAAGACGACTCATTAAATCAATCTTGCATTCCGTTAAAACATGATGCTTTTTTGAGTTCAATACCAGCTCACGATTGCCATGCTCTTCCACCAGTCGAGCAATCTTTTGATCTCGCTCCAAAAGCAAACCCTCAATCTCTGCAGCAAATAATTGAATTAAGGCGCTAATCCAATTGCTTACTGGAGCCATACGACCTTTTGTGGCCACTTGAAACTCTTTAGTGAGTTTGATGACAATGTCCGAATTAGCCATCTCTTCGCCGGTAACCCACTGGTTAGTGGTAAATAAGCGAACTGGCAAACCCTTCTGGTCTAAAGAAATGCCAATAAGATGATGAAAGATATTTGCATCACGTTTAATTACATGAAAATGGCCATGCTCACCATTAGGCATTTCATTTACAGAATGCGCATGGTAGTAGAACTCATAACCACTATGCTCATCCACAAGATCATTACTTGGATAGTGCTGCCACTCAATAAAATCCTTGGCGCCACATAAAGCAGCCTCATTCAAGGTGCGCCCGGTTTCGGCATATCGCATCTGAATATTTGCTAGCGCTTGTGCGGCCAACCAGAGATTAGATTGAGTAAGCATATATATTTAATTACTCTGCAGCTTTACGCTTTTTAGGGCCGCAAGGATTTGCAGGGCCACATGGGTTAGCTGCTTTTTTCTTTGCAGGGCCGCAAGGATTTGCCGACTCTTTTTTAGGACCGCAGGGGTTCTTCTGCTCTGCGCCTGATGGATTAGCAGGGGCATCTGCTGAATGTGCCAATGGCGCAGCCGCCAAACCAGCTAAAGCCATTGCCAACGCAGCTACTGTTGATTTCTTAGACATAACTTTCCTTTTAATTGATTAAACCTGGGAACTAACCGGGCCTTTGGACTTCTTCTCCATCCAAGAACCCAAGATAAATACTCCGACGGCCGCAATAATCAAGCCAACATCGATTGATATACCGGATATGTGGAATACGTCAGGCAATGAATCTGCTTTTGCATATTCACCCAAAGTCGTCAAAAACTCGATGCTTGGATAGATGCCAGCAAACAATACGGTCCCTAACAATAAGCCAAGCAAAAATATGGCCGCATCAATGCGTCCAGACATCAAACCGACGACTGAGGTTCCAGGGCAATATCCACCAATTGCAAAGCCTGCACCAACAAATGCTCCACCAAGAGCGGCAGCGCCTAAAAATGCAGGTGGTACAAATAAATTACCAGCATCTACATAGCCCACCCGCTCCAAAAATAAAAGGCCAACAGCAGCAAACACAATGGCGGTGAACATCACCTTAAACACAGACCAATCTGTTAAGCGAAATTGGCCAGTCAACTTATTAGGATTACCGAATCCGGCGCGTTCCAAGACATAGCCAAAAGCACCACCCAATAGAAGCCCAGAGAGAATTTCACTCATCTTATTTCACCTCTTTCAAGAAGCGGCTTGTCAATAAACCTACCGCAAAGAATGTTCCTAGGAAAGTAAAACCGGCCAAACTCAGAACTGCCGCACCAGATAAACCAAGGCCGCTAGTACAGCCAGCTGCAATCCTTGCACCAAAACCTGCAAGCACGCCACCAAAAAGAGCTGTCCATGGACGCTTAGATCCACCTAAAAACTTTGCTCCATCCATCTTGAATTGAATTCTGTGCGCAAAAAATGCAGAAGTAAGCGCTCCAAGAGCTACGCCAATCACTTGCCAAGTAATCCATGCATTTAATGGCTTGCCCTCCTCAACCATCCCACCTAGGTAGTCATTTGCATTGGTTGCTACAGGTGCAACGTACATTCCAACCCAAGCTGTTAAGCGAGTAGTAAATCCTGTAGCACCAAGCCCATGGCCAGTGACAACAAAAGTTGCCAAAAGAACCATTCCGAGAAGAATTCCCGCTACAAGTGGCTTCATATACGGCGCCGGTTTAACCTGCTCTACTTTTTTAGTCATCTTGCTTGACCTTATTTAATTAATTAATAATATATATTTATATATATTATTGAATATGCAGTCAAAGTCAAGTAAATCTAGAAATAACCAACTAGATTTTGATCTAAATCAAACTAGCTAACTTTTAGAGATGCATACATACGTATTTACGCATGTATGCATGGAGTTGAATAGCCGGCTATTTAGGCTATCGAGGCTTAAATCATCAAAAATCTATAAGTAAGACCGCACTCCGAATGAGGGGCTAGACTCCATTAACGGGGATCTTTAGATAGGAAACTCCATTTGATTCTTTTGGAGGAAATACACCTGCTCGAATATTGACTTGTATTGCCGGAAGAATAAGGACCGGCATTTCCAAAGTCACATCACGTTTTGTACGCATCTCAATAAACTGCTCCTCAGAAATTCCATCATGCATATGAATGTTGGATTTTTTTTCTTCCGCAACGGTAGTTTCGAATTGTACTGGGCGACCATTAGGAGGATAGTCATGACACATAAATAAACGTGTCTGCGGGGGATAACTCAAAAGCTTTTTCATGGATTGATACAAGACATGGGCATCGCCACCCGGGAAATCACAGCGAGCAGTACCAACATCAGGCATAAACATCGTATCACCAACGAAAATAGCGTCGCCAACCTGATATGCCATACATGCAGGTGTATGTCCCGGAACAAATAACGCCTTTAAACTTAGATTGCCAAAATGAATCTCTTCGTCATCCTTTAGCAAATGGTCAAATTGTGATCCATCGGTCACAAATGAATGTTCCAAATTAAATATATCTTTGAAGACACCCTGCACTATTGAAATATGATCGCCTATTGCTACCCTACCCCCTAATTTAGACTTCAAATATGGAGCAGCAGTAACGTGGTCAGCGTGTGCATGGGTTTCTAAAATCCATTCGGTCTTGAGGTTGTTCTTTTTGATGAACTCAATAACCTCGTCGGCCATTTTGGTATGTGTACGCCCTGATTTTGGGTCATAGCCCAAAACCGAATCAATGATGATGCAAGCAGAACCTGGTTTTTCATAAACAACATAAGTCACAGTCCAGGTATCTTTATCAAAAAAGCCTTTTACAACAGGGTTCATCTCTATCTCGCCTAAGTGAAATTTCTAGGTGCAATTATTTAATAATGCTGGTAAAAATATGATAATAACTAATCATTATATACATATTACTTTAAGTAATATAAGCAGTATCCCTTTATAACCATTGGCTAAGGAAGTACGCAAAGATGAGTAATCAACATCAAAATACAGAATATGACGTGTTAATTGCAGGTGGTGGTGCGGCAGGCTTGGGTCTGGCTGCAAGCCTAAAAAACCGAGATCAAACACTAAAAATTGGTGTTATTGAGCCATCAGAGCATCACTACTACCAACCCTCTTGGACTCTGGTGGGTGGAGGCGCGTTTAATGTTCGAAATAGCAAAAGAAATACAAAAGATGTCATACCCAAAGGCGTTACTTGGATTAAAGACAAAATTATTGGATTTAACCCAGATGCGAATGAAGTAAATGTTTCGTATGGAGACCCAATTAAATATAAGTATCTTGCAGTAGCAACAGGGTTAAAAACAAATTGGAATGCAATACCAGGCTTGATAGAAAGCATTGGTAAAAATGGTGTGACTTCAAACTATAGCTATGACTACTCCCCTTACACATGGGAGCTAGTAAAGCAAATGAAATCAGGCAAGGCAATTTTCACACAACCGCCGATGCCAATTAAATGTCCTGGTGCTCCACAAAAGGCAATGTACTTATCTTGCTATGAATGGGAGCAACAAGGAAAACTCAAAAATATTGAAGTGGAACTAAACAATGCTGGCGCAGCTTTATTCGGTGTTGCAGACTTCGTACCACCTTTAATGGAGTATGTAAAAAAATATAACGCTCAATTAAATTTTAATTGCAATCTGATCTCAATTGATGGGCCCAACAAGAAAGCGACCTTTGCAGTCAAAGATGCTGATGGCAATACAACACAAGTTGAAAAGTCATTCGATATGCTACACGTCGTTCCTCCTCAGGGGCCACAGGACTGTGTTAAGGGCAGTCCATTGGCTGACTCAGCAGGCTGGGTAGAAGTTGATCAATTTACTTTGCAACATACTCGTTATCCAAATGTATTTGGATTGGGCGACTGCTGCTCATCACCTAACTCTAAAACAGCTGCTGCCGCCAGAAAACAAGTTGTTGTAGTTGCGGAGAACTTATTAGCACACAAACATCATCAAGCAATGCCACTCAAATACGATGGTTACGGCTCTTGCCCGCTTACCGTTGAGAGAGGAAAAATTGTTCTTGCAGAATTTGGTTTTGGCGGAAAACTCCTGCCAACATTCCCATGGTTAATCAATCCACTTAAGGCTACTAAGCTTGCATGGATCTTAAAGAAAGATGTGCTTCCTTGGCTTTATTGGAATGCCATGCTCAAAGGTAGAGAGTGGCTTGCTCGTCCATTTGAAAATTAACAAATGGAAAATATGTTGATTGCTCCAGCGCTTGGAGTATTCATTGGCGTACTGATGGGGCTTACTGGAGCTGGGGGCGGCATTCTTTCAGTGCCCCTGCTCGTGTTTGCCTTTCACATGCCGATCTCGGAAGCCGGCCCCATTGCCCTAACTGCAATCGCCCTGTCTGCTGGGGTCGGTGCACTCATTGGCTTAAGGGCCAAAGTTCTGCGTTACAAGGCTGCCTTGTTTATGGCGCTCTTTGGACTTATCCTCTCACCCGTGGGTTTATGGGTTGCACAACGCGCTCCGAATACACCACTGCTATTACTGTTTAGTGGAGTATTAATTTACGTCGCAGGCAGAATGTTCATTCAGGCCACTCAAACGATTGCCGGTAAAGCACCCGAATTGACTAAGCCGCCGCCATGCCAGCTCGATATGTCAATTGGCAAATTAATTTGGACAGTGCCTTGCGCCAGATCTTTGATGTTAGCTGGCGCCTGCGCGGGCTTCTTATCGGGATTACTTGGAGTTGGTGGGGGCTTCATTATTGTGCCCTCTCTTAAGAAGTTTACAGATCTTCCAATGAAGGCAATCGTAGCTACATCATTAGGTGTCCTTGCTATGGTTTCTGCCGGGGGTGCAGCAATATCGCTAGCGTCAGGCATTTTAGATTTTTCGATTGCTGCTCCGTTTGCCATTGGATCTCTAGTGGGCCTGCTAATAGGCAAAGTCTTAGAAAAAAATATTAGCGGCCCAAGAGTTCAGCAAATATTTTCTGTTTTTACTTTTTTAGTTGCTTTGAGTCTTATTTATAAATGCATTATTTAACCTGGAGAAATATATGAAACCAACCCGTCGTCAATTTATGATTTTGTCTGCTGCTGGTGCCTGTACCTTGGCTTTGAACGGAAAAGTTCAAGCTCAAGCAATGGTTGCTGAAACAGATCCACAAGCCGCTGCTTTAGGTTACAAAGCGGTTGCCACAACTGTTGATAAAGCAAAGTATGCAAAGTATGCTGCTGGTCAAGAGTGCGATAACTGCGCCTTGTTCCAAGGTAAAGCGGGCGATGCAACTGGGGGCTGTTCTTTATTTGGAACCAAGAAAGTTGCTGGCAAAGGCTGGTGCTCTGCTTACGCTAAGAAGGCTTAATTGCTGCATATGCATTAATGCCATTACAAGGCTGCTTCGGCAGCCTTTCTTTTTCACAAAAATTAAAGGCCGCGCTCTGAAAAAGCACGTAGTGTATCAATATTGGGGACTTGGACAGTAAGCCTACTAATATTTGATATGAGTCCCTGCTCTGACATGGATGCTAAGGCCCTACTAATGGTTTCAAACTTTACATCCATCATCAACCCCATATCTTCGCGCTTAAACAATGGCGCAACTGCGGAATTACCAGATGGCTTTGCTAGCTTTAGAAAAAACCGTGCAAGCCTAACTTCGATCCTACCGGTATTAATCTCAGAGAACCATGACTCCGATTGCGATAAAGCCTCCCCCCATTTTTTAACGATTTGACGATGAAGGCGTGGAGACTCTTCACCAAGGGTAGAAATAATATTTTTAGGAATTCTGCAAAGACGAATATTGGTTAGAGCTGTCGCAGAGTGAGAGTAAAGATCACCTAATAAAGCTTCCATCCCAAATAAATCGCCAGGAGTCACAACGCGCACAATCCTCGTGGAGCCATCTGGATTGAGATGAAGCAACTTTATATACCCCTCCCGCAGAGTAAATAGATGTGATGCTGAATCATTCTGGGAATAAATTAATGAATTAGCTTCATACTTTAAATCATCAATTGGGGCGTGTATTTTCGAAAAGTCTTCCTCGTTTAACTCTGCAAATAAAGCAGAGTTTCTGATAGAGCATGACCCACAGTCACTCTGACCTTGCCACGCAATCTTTATATCTACAGGCTTCATCATAGATTTATCTTCAAATTACTTTATACAGTTATATGCGTATATTCGTATATACGTATACATATATATACGTACAAGGTCATATATAAGATGAATAATAAACGGTGTGAACAGGTCTAATAGTAAGTGAGTGCACTAGCCTTACCCTTAAATATTCGATATGAAAAAAGCGTATACCCCAATATAGTTGGGAGTACGATAATTGCCCCCCAAAAAATTACCCATAGAGATTCAGTGGCTGCAGCAGCTTGCCACAAAGTCATTTTGCCAATGATCACATATGGAAAAATACTATAAGCAATACCAAAGAATGCCAGCCAAAATATCGCAACAACAAAGGCAAATGGCAACCACTCTAGCTTACTAGCACCCCGCTCTAATGATTGGATAGAGTGATTTGTGAGCAGAAATAAAATAGCGGTTGCGATTGGCACCGGTGAGAGCCAAAGAATTTGTGGCCAAGCAAACCATTTATGCATGATTTCAGGGCTAAAGTATGGCGTGGCAGCCGAGACCAATGCAATACCAAATCCTGTGAGCCATAAACTGGTTTTAGCCCATCGAAATGATTGCTGCTGAAGTTGTCCTTCTGTTTTTAAAATCAGCCATGTTGACCCAAGCAGCACGTAACCGGCTGGTAAACATATTCCAACCAGCAGTGAAAAACCCCATCCCAAAATTCCTGAATCAAACCCCACGATCAGGCGGCCGATCATGATGCCCTGAGAGACTGAAGCAATCAGACTACCGGTATAAAACAATAAATTCCAAAGCGGCTTTTGTTCAATATTGACCTTAACCCTAAAGTCAAATGACACGCCTCGAAGAATTAACCCCATCAACATTGCCGCTACAGGTAAATAGAGCTCAGTAAGTATCAGCCCATGAGCCAATGGAAATGCGACAAGTAGCAGGCCAACACCTAAAACAATCCAAGTTTCATTGGCATCCCAAAAAGGGCCAATCGATGCAATCATCATATCTTTGTCATGGTCTGATGCTCGATTGAGCAGCATTCCAATTCCTAAGTCGTAACCGTCCAGAACCACATAAGACAGCATGGCAAATCCCATGGCGACAAAGAAAAATAGCGGGAGCCAAATAGTTGCTTGGGTGTAGTCAATAGAGGTCATAACTTAAGTCCTAAAAAGACTCCAAGAAGTTTCAGATTGCTTTTCAAGTTGAATTTTGGGGCTTTCTTTATCGTCAGCCTGGCGAGCCAGATAGAAGACAACCCAAATATAAGCAGCTAGCAAGCCCACATATAGAGTTAAGTAAGCAAAAAGAGTAGAAAAGACCATGCTAGTTGGCAAAGTGGTTGCAGCTTGCGCAGTGGTCAGTACTCCGGTCACCAAATATGGTTGACGTCCAATTTCAGTTACATACCAACCGGCTAAGACAGCAACCCAACCAGAAAAGGTCATCAACACTAAACCTTTGGCAATCAACTTTGGGAGAGGTCGATTTTGACGCATCTGCCAACGTCCCAACCATGAAAATAAGAGCATTAAGACACCAACGCCAACCATCACTCTAAAAGCAAAAAATACAGGTGCAACAGGCGGAATCTTATCTCCAAAGTCATTTAATCCCTTGACCTCACCATCCCAACTATGAGTTAAGTAAAAAGATGCCAACTTCGGAATGCTGATCTCATAATCGTTAGTACGAGTTTGTTTATTGGGTATGCCAAAGATTACTGCAGGCACACCAGTACCGCCATTCCAAATTCCCTCCATCGCAGCTAGCTTTGCAGGTTGATGATGAAGGGTATTTAGGCCATGTAGATCCCCCAGCATAATTTGAATGGGCGTTAAAACCATGGCTGCAGTAAGCGCTATTTTCATCACCATTGAATTTGCTTCCGAGCGGCTATTACGTAAATAGCGGTAAGCAGAAATACCCGCAATAAAAAACGATACCGTTAAAAATGAAGCCAACATCATATGGCTGAGGCGATAAGGCATCGATGGATTAAAGACGATAGCCATCCAATCAACGGCATGCGCCCTGCCATCAATCATGATGAAACCCTGCGGAGTCTGCATCCATGAATTTAAAGCAATAATCCAAAAGGCTGAAAGACTAGTCCCAAAAGCCACCAAAAAAGTAGCTAATGTATGCACTCTTTGCGAAACACGCTTTGCGCCAAATAGCATGACTCCCAAGAAAGTTGCTTCAAGGAAAAAGGCAGTTAGGACTTCATAGGCCAATAATGGGCCGGCAATATTGCCAACGGTCTCCATGTATCCAGGCCAGTTTGTTCCAAACTGAAAACTCATCGTGATACCGCTCACGACACCCAAAGCAAATGTTAAGGCAAAAATTTTGATCCAGAACTGATATGCCTCTTTCCAGCAATCTAACCCCGTCCTGTTTTGTTGAATCTTGAAGTAAAAGAGGAACCAGCCTAAAGCAATCGAAATAGTTGGGAACAAAATATGGAAGGAAATATTTGCACCAAACTGGATCCTGCTCATAATGAGTGTGTCCAACATCTAATTACTCCTTATTTTTGATGTATTTTTATTATCCTCTTTACTGCCATAGCCCGCTGAATAGGCCTCAAATAGAGCGGATAATGGAAATGATATAAATTAATTAACTTGACTCCAATAGAGTGCAAAGGGGATTGGTAATGCTTATTAAATGCCCAAATTGTCAGAAATTTAATCGACTGCCGCTTGAACGGATAAATGAAAAACCTATTTGCGGCGCTTGCAAATCAAGTTTAGCTTTAGGAGCTATAGAAGCTGACCAGGCAAGCCTAAAAGAAATCCTTACTCAGAGTAAGTTGCCTGTCATTGTAGATTTTTGGGCGCCTTGGTGTGGACCCTGCAAAATGTTTGCACCTACCTTTCAGGCTAGCGCCGCTAAATATGGAGAACAAATACTCCATGTCAAACTCGACACGGAAGCGAATCCAGCAATCAGTCAACAGTACAACATTCGCTCAATTCCCACATTGGCTATCTTTAAAAATGGATCTGAAGTTGAGAGAATTTCTGGAGCATTGCCGCCCTCACAATTAGAGCAAGTAATTTCTAGGGTTAAATAATTAAACCCGACACAATGCATAAATAATACGTTTCTTAAGATAGCCCTTTGTAGCTCGGTGACCCAAGATGGAATCGGAAAAAGTCAATACCAATCTCATCCCTAAGAAAAATACATCATGAACTTTGTTTTGGGCTTCTAATGAAAAAACCACCCGAAGGCGGTTTAAGTATTAATAGGGCTGGATTCCGAATCTCTACTTCCTATTTGCCCCATAGGTCTTATTTAAGTAATCGACAATCACTGGCACTTCTTCATCAGTAATTGGCGCTTTGAAGACATTTTTCATTCTCAAGACCTGAGCATTCCAATATCCCACCCCAGTGTTTGGTGGCTGATATTCAGCATAATGGGCTGAGTGACAGGCGGAACATTTTTGTAGGGTTAATTGATAACCAGGCAAATCTGATGGTCTCCATAAAACAGTATCTGCTGGCAACTCAATTGTTTTAGCTTGGGCCATTTGTGCCAAAGCAAGAGCGGATAGAAGGAGGATAATTTTTTTCATATTCTTCTCCTTAAACCGCTGTGACTTTGACAGTCTCAACAACGTTCCGCATGTAGCCAGCAGGCATCCAGCTAGCCGTCATCGGTTGAACTTGGCCGGCATGATTAGAGGCTCTGACCCGCAAGTCCAATGTCCCTTTTTGTTTTGGTGTGAATTCAACACGCCACTCTCTAAATGAGAAGCGTCCAAGATCCTGACCCAATCTAGCCTCCGTCCAATTCTGCCCATTATCCTGAGAGAACAGTACTTTCTTAATGCCATAGCCAGCATCAAAGGCAATGCCTCGGGCTTGAACCGGCTTACCAACAGTGACAACGCTATTGTCTGTGAAGTTCGTAATGAAAGAGCGAATCGTAAATTGATTAATTGGAATCGTTTTAGAAGGAGCGGTGCCGGGCGCAACACAGTTACAGTCATTATCTGGGATGCGATAAGCAGGATTCATCCAATAACCGTTATATACATCATCAACCACCTTAATTTCACTAAGATGTTTTACCCAATAAGTACCGTAGTAGCCAGGCACAATTAACTTAATTGGATAGCCGTTTAGAAAAGGAATGTCGGTACCATTCATTTGGTAGGCAACCATGACATTGCCATCCATGGCGTGATCTATATCTAAACCTTTTACAAAATCAGAATCGCTTGGCAATACCGGCTGATCCAAGCCATCAAAGGTGACCTGTTTGGCGCCACGACCAGGGTTGGCGGCCTTCAAAATATCTTTTAGAGCAACGCCAACCCAAGCGGCATTACCCATCGCGCCATTACCGAGCTGGCCACCATTGACTCTAGGTTCAAACAAGCCACGACTGTTACCAGAGCATTGATTCACTGCAACAATGCGTTGAGATAGGAAATTTTTCTTTAAAGACTCTAGAGAAATCTCTAAAGGCTTTTCTACGTTGCCACCAACTTTTAATCTATAGGTATTTGGGTCAATCGATGTTGGAATACCGGCCATGTGATAACGCACAAAAAATTCATCATTGGGCGTAATGACGTGATTGTCGTAATACTTAAATGGGGTTTCTAATTGTGGAGGCCTAGAAGTTAACACAATCATGGGCTTCTTTTCAGGAAAGGCCATAAGTTCGCGCTCACCATAGGCTATTGGTAAATTCGTTTTCTCAGCACCCATTACCCAAGATGGCAATAAAGAACTGGCTCCACCAGCCAAAGCCGCTGTGATGACTTTACGTCTATTGGTAAAGTTCTCTGAATTCATGGATGTCTCCTCCATAGTATTTTTAGCTCAAAACAGAATAGCTACTTTTAAGGGGGAACGCCTTGGTGATAACCCTTGGCATTCATTAAAAATGCTTTTTAAACAATATTTTTATGGGTTTGGCTTTCTAATGAGCATATTGGCCAATTGATCAACCACCTCTGACCACTCTGAGTCATCCGCTTTAGTCTCAATCAAAAAAGCCTTTTGATCTGGCGCCCAATAAATGGCATCGGACAGGATAGACCCCGGTTTCAATTGGTGTCTTTCTATAAAACGCTCTATATGAATCTGTTGCGAGGAAAGCCCTAACTGCTCAAATAGCTCCTCAAGGGTTCTCTGATGTTCGCTCATCACAATTCTCCTTTACCAATACTTAAAAGGCCTCTCGGCATCTACATCTCCGCCTAGGGCCCTCATATTCATATTGCAGTGGGGACATGTAAGACCATCCCACTCCGACAGATGACTGCTAGAGTTACAACTGGTGCAAACAGGCAGCATACTAATTTCAGTATTGATGCTTCCTGGATGGGCTACCGTATAAGCATCAATCGTTGAACAAGACTTGCAGACCATTGCCACTCTAGAAGAGTGAAGCCCAACTTCTCTCCCAATGCTACTGATGCATTCAAACTTACAAGAACGACAGACAAATTTATATCTAGCCATAAATCAGCCTCACTAATTCTTTTTAGATTGAAGCGCCAGCTTCTTCATATGCGCATCTTGCATAAGTAATTGCCTTTCTTGATTAGCTACACCAATGGTGATCTTTTTAGCAATAAGATCGGCATATACGCCATCAATCTTTTTAAAGAAATCCTCATAGACCGCTTTCTTTTCAGGACTTAATCCCTCCAAAGCAATAGGTCGGCAGGAATTTGCTTCGGCCAGATAATTCGTTAATGCCTTAGCTTGCTCGTCTGTCAATTTATCTGCAGAGCTAAAGAGAGTCTTTGCATGGGAATTGTTTCTTGTCACAGCAATAACCTGACTATCCACCAGCAAAGCATCAGCACTCTGATTTCCGCGAATGATGCAATCATTTAGTCGCTTAGCTACTGATCCTGAATGATCAGGAGCTGGAGCTGTCATTGGTGATGGGGTTTTAGCAAGCTGTACTGGATTATTGGGTGTAACATTTGTTGCACATCCACCTAGGAAAGCAATTCCTATCAAACTGAATTTAAATATGTTTTTCATTGGGTGGTCCATTGGTTATTGATAGACAAAATCAGCGCGGCGATTTTCTTTAAATGCCGCCTCTGTCTGGGCTGGGTTGGCTGGCTTTTCTTTACCAAAGCTCACCGCCTCTAATTGAGATTCGCTAACGCCTTGAGCGAGTAAAGCCTTTTTAACTGCCTCAGATCGCTTTTGGCCTAGGGCTAGGTTGTATTCAGCAGTTCCACGATCATCGGTATTGCCTTGAATAATGATGAATGCCTTTTGCTTTTGAAACGCTTTTAGATATGCGGCATGGGCAGAGATTGTGGAGACATATTTTGGATCAACGGTATAGCTATCAAACTCAAAATAAATTGAACGCTTGCCGTACACACTAGACTTTGGATCGCTGATTGGATCGTAACCAGAAGAGCTTCCGGCATTAACTGTGGCGACACCATTAGCGTCATCTAACTTAACGCTACTGCAGGCAGAAACGAATAAAACCAATAATGCCAAAGGCAATATTTTTAAAAATTTAGACATAATGATATTTCCCAAAACAAGGCTAAGTACTGCTAGCCGAATAGAAAAGGGCCACGCCCCTAAGGCATGCCCCACCTAAGTAAATTAGGCTATATCTTTGGGTGGTTTAAATGCTGAGTCAGGGAAGTTTTGCGTAAACAAAACTTCATTCGCTAGAGCAAATTTGTGGGCTGTGATTGTCGGAACAAAAAAAGTAACCCCAACATCGCTAATATTTGCAGTCACATGACTCATGAGATACATGGTGTGAACCTGCTCTTTGTCATCAGCAGATTCAGAGCCGTTGTGTGCTTGCTGTGACATTAAGGAAGTACTGTAACTACCCGCGAGTTCTGCCCGCTCAATTGCAGCCTGGATAAAAATACTTCCAGCGGCCGCCTTAAATGCAATTAAGAAGAGGCACATCAATAGGACGAGTGTTTTACTACGGAGCAACATGGATCAAATTCTATACCTGATCGCGATATCTGTCGTTTTAAACGACTTTTAGGGGTACCTCAACATTAGGTCATAGGGTTGAAGTGTTTTAGCCTTCAGAGTCCCATTTCTTGGCAATTTTGAGGTGGCGTATCTCAGTAAAAACCTTGGTTCTGTAAGTTATTGATTTTAAAGTAGGAATCATACAAAACCTCGGGGACTAGTTCTTTGTAAATACCTAGAGTGCCAACCAGTTGAGATTCAAACCGCAATCCAGCGTGGTTTTGGTAACGATTTTGGTAACAAGGGTGTTGTATCTCTACAAACCCTTGTAATACCTATTGACTTGGCGGAAGAGGCGGGATTCGAACCCGCGGTAGGCTATTAACCTACGCACGCTTTCCAGGCGTGTGACTTAAACCGCTCATCCACCCTTCCGTACAGGCTGCAATTATACGATTGCCGGAAGGGTTGGCTCCAAAAGCGCAATTAGGCGCTTATAAAGACTCTTTGAGCTGGTCCAAGATGTGTGGGTTTTCCAGGGTTGAGGTGTCTTGAGTCACCTCTTCGCCTTTAGCAATCACACGCAAGAGACGGCGCATGATCTTGCCAGAACGGGTCTTGGGCAAGTTGTCGCCGAAACGCACATCCTTGGGCTTGGCGATCGGGCCGATCTCTTTACCGACCCAGTTGCGCAATTCGGTAGCAAGTTTCTTGGCATCATCACCGGTTGGGCGACCACCTTTGAGAACAACGAATACGCAAATCGCCTCACCTGTCAATTCATCAGGGCGACCAACCACTGCTGCTTCAGCAACTAATGGGTTAGCCACCAAGCAAGATTCGATTTCCATCGTACCCATGCGGTGACCAGAAACGTTCAAGACGTCATCGATACGACCCGTAATGGTGAAGTAGCCAGTGTCTTTATTACGAATTGCGCCGTCTCCAGCCAGATATAAAGTACCGCCCAACTCTTCTGGGAAGTAAGACTTTACAAAACGATCTGCATCATTCCAAATTGTACGAATCATGGAAGGCCATGGACGCTTCACAACCAAGATGCCGCCTTGGCCGTTTGGAACATCAACACCAGCCTCGTCCACAATCGCCGCCTGAATACCTGGCAGTGGCAATGTGCACGAACCAGGAATCATTGGGGTTGCGCCCGGCAATGGAGAAATCATGTGACCGCCAGTTTCTGTTTGCCAGAATGTATCTGCGATTGGGCACTTGGAATTACCAACATTCTCGTAGTACCACATCCATGCTTCTGGATTGATTGGCTCACCAACAGAACCTAAGAGACGCAATGAAGACAAATCGTAGCTCTTGGGATGCACCGCTTCATCGTTGCTAGATGCTTTGATCAATGAACGAATCGCTGTTGGTGCTGTATAGAAAATAGAGGCTTTATGTTTTTGGATCATGTCCCAGAAACGGCCAGCATTTGGATATGTTGGAACACCTTCAAATACGATCTCAGTGGCGCCGACTGCGAGTGGACCATAGGTAATATAGGAGTGACCTGTTACCCAACCAATGTCGGCAGTACACCAGAACACATCGTTTGGCTTGATGTCAAATGTCCACTTCATTGTGAGAATGGCCCATAAGAGGTAGCCGCCAGTAGAGTGCTGTACACCCTTTGGTTTACCAGTTGAACCGGATGTGTAAAGAATGAACAATGGATGCTCAGCGCTGACCCACTCTGGCTCGCATGTCGTTGCTTCATTCGCTACGATCTCTTGCATCCAAACGTCGCGACCAGCTTGCATCGTGACATCAGTGCCAGTACGCTTGCTCACGATGACATGCTTCACCTTAGGGCACTCGCCAGTAGACAAGGCTTCGTCACAAATAGCTTTTAATGGCAATGCTTTACCGCCGCGGAATTGACCATCGGCTGTAATGACGGCAACTGCACCTACGTCCATAATCCGATCACGCAAGGCTTGTGCAGAGAATCCGCCAAACACTACCGAGTGAATTGCGCCAATACGGGCGCATGCCTGCATAGCAACAATGCCTTCAATCGTCATAGCCATGTAAATGATGACACTGTCACCTGACTTAACGCCCATCTTACGCAGAGCATTTGCCATTTTGCAAACGCGCTCAAGCATCTCTTTGTAAGTTACTTTAGTAACTGTGCCGTCATCGGCTTCAAAAATGATGGCTGTTTTATCGCCTAAGCCGGCTTCCACTTGGCGATCCAAGCAGTTATAGGAGGCATTCGTTGTGCCATCTTCGAACCATTTATAGAAAGGCGCTTTGGATTCATCCAAAACCTTGGTAAAAGGTTTTTTCCAATAGAGATTCTCTTTAGCAAGACGACCCCAGAAACCGTCGTAATCCGCATTAGCTTCAGCACAAAGCTTGTTATAGGCTTCCATACCTGGAATGGCCGCGCTCTTTACAAAGTCTGCAGGCGGGTTAAATACGCGGTTTTCTTGCTTTAATGGTTCCATGCTTCACAGCCCTCTATCTAATAATCAATATTCAAAATCCACTACAAATGCGAAAAAATGTCGCAAAATGATGGGTTTACACCCTCAAGACCTTAGAAGATAAGTGAAAACACTGGGGATTTGCTCTATGGCAAACCCTTAAAATAGGGCAAACCTTACTAATAATGTGGAAATAAGCCTAAAACCATGACCAATATTAAACAAAACGACCTGATTCAAAGCGTTGCAGATGCATTCCAGTTCATCTCTTATTACCACCCCAAGGACTTTATTACTGCCATGGGTAAGGCTTATGAGCTTGAACAAGGTGAGGCGGCCAAGGATGCTATTGCTCAAATTCTGACCAATAGCCGTATGTGCGCTGAAGGTCACCGACCTATGTGCCAAGACACTGGCATTGCAGTGGTTTTCTTAAAGATTGGCATGAATGTCCAATGGCCTGATGCCACTATGAGTGTTTCTGACATGGTGAATGAAGGTGTTCGTCGTGCTTACCTCAACCCAGACAATACTTTGCGCGCATCAGTCCTCTCTGATCCAGCGGGTAAACGCAAAAATACTGGCGACAACACACCAGCAGTAATCCATTACGAAATTGTCCCGGGCGACGATGTTGAAGTAATTTGTGCAGCCAAAGGTGGCGGCTCAGAAAACAAAGCCAAGATGGTCATGCTCAACCCTTCTGATTCAATTGTGGATTGGGTACTTAAAACGCTTCCTACTATGGGTGCAGGCTGGTGCCCTCCCGGCATCCTCGGCATTGGCATAGGTGGCACACCAGAAAAAGCCATGCTCATGGCAAAAGAATCTTTGATGGGTCCAGTAGATATTCAGGAACTTATTGAGCGTGGTGCTAAAACTCGCGCTGAAGAACTGCGTTTAGAGCTCTATGAAAAAGTAAACAAATTGGGTATCGGCGCCCAAGGTCTTGGTGGCTTAGCTACCGTGCTAGATATCAAGATAATGGAATATCCAACGCATGCAGCGTCATTGCCTGTTGCGATGATTCCAAACTGTGCAGCTACTCGCCATGTACATTTCCATTTACACGGTGATGGTCCTGCAAAACTAGAGGCTCCTTCCCTGTCTGATTGGCCAGATGTCACCTGGACTCCAGACGTTCAAAAATCTAAACGCGTTAATTTAGATACCCTTACTCCAGAAGAAGTCGCGAGCTGGAAACCAGGCCAAACTTTATTGCTTAACGGTAAGATTTTGACTGGTCGTGATGCTGCGCACAAACGTATTCAAGACATGCTTGCAAAGGGTGAAGAGCTTCCAGTGGACTTTAAAAACCGCGTGATCTATTACGTCGGCCCTGTTGATCCTGTGCGCGATGAAGTGGTTGGCCCTGCAGGCCCCACTACCTCTACCCGCATGGATAAGTTCACTGAAATGATGCTTGCCAAAACTGGCTTGATTTCCATGATTGGTAAAGCAGAGCGTGGTCCAGAAGCGATTGAAGCCATCAAGAAGCATAAGTCAGCCTATTTAATGGTTGTTGGTGGCGCTGCTTACTTGGTATCTAAGGCTATCCAAGCATCTAAGGTGGTAGGCTTTGCTGACTTAGGCATGGAAGCTATTTATGAGTTTGATGTCAAAGATATGCCAGTAACTGTTGCAGTGAACTCGGAAGGCATCTCGATGCACGAGACTGGGCCTAAAGAGTGGCAAACCAAGATTGCTGGTATTCCAGTCAAGATCGCTTAATTCCGGAATTGTTTAAGCACTTTATCAGCGACTACTGAGCATATATTGGCACTAATCGGAGTATTTGATTCTGGCGTTGGAGGCTTATCCATTTTGGATGAGGCTCTGCGCCAACTTCCACAGCACGATTATGTTTATCTTGCCGACTCCGCCAATGCACCTTATGGCGAAAAATCGAGTGCTTGGATTGCAGCACGCAGTCTTACTTTATGCAGGCATCTAGCAAGTCAAGGATGTGATGCCATCGTAGTTGCCTGCAATACCGCAACCGCTGAAGCAATAAAGCAGATTCGAGAAACGCTTTCTATCCCGATCATTGGAGTAGAGCCAGGCATTAAGCCAGCATCGATGCAATCTCAAAATAATATAGTTGGAGTCCTTGCTACTGAAGCAACCCTGAAGAGCGATAAGTTCAACGCTCTATTAAACACTCTGCCAACTGATTGCAGATTCATCAAACAAGCAGGCGCAGGCTTGGTTCCTTTAATTGAATCAGGTAAGGCAGATGGCGAAGAAACATTAGAGTTGCTTGCCAAACATCTTGAACCTATTCAGGATGCTGGTGCAGATACCCTAGTACTTGGCTGCACCCACTACCCCTTTTTAAGGAAATCGATTCGTAAACTGCTTGGTGAATCCATTACGCTGATTGACACTAGCGATGCGGTAGTCAGGCAACTCAAAAGACAGCTTGAGAGTCTACAAAAGGCAAACCTTGCTATGGGGCATGGAACAGTACTATTTCTAAGTAGTAAAAATGAAGTTTCACTATTGCTGATGGCACAAGATTTAATGTCTGCAGATTTGAATTCACATATAGTAGAAGCACGCATCTTAGGCGAAGTGAGATGAGCTCTTTTCTCAATAAACTAGATGCCTTTCTGCCGTTCAATAAAACAGAACGCATCATCATTGGCATCGTAGTGCTCCTGCATGCCCTGCCTGCTTTAGAGTTTATCCACCTAAGTAAGCGCCCTCCTCAAATGGATGATGCGCGCGTCATGGCAAATCTCGTTAGTCCTGAGGCATCTAAGACGCAACAGCCACCTGCTGCTACTCCACCAAAACCAAAGGAAGAGAAAAAAGCAGTCAAGGAAAAAGCAAAAGAGAATCCTTCCGATAAGCCAAGCCCAACCCAGACACAGCAGGCACCACAGCAAAACCAAGCGCAAAGCAAATCTGAAGCGCAGTCACAGTCTCAAGCGCCAAATGCGGCGGTTGCCCCTGCTACCAGTGGGGGTGCCAGTGGCACACCGATTCAGACTGACATTGGTAAACTGGTCGTGGTTTACCAGCCAGATGCAGATGCTTACTACCCTTCCTTTTCTAAGCGTTCTGGAGAACAAGGGGCAGTTGTAGTGCGCTTAATTATTGATGAAACTGGTAATGTAGAAGATGTGGCAATGCTGCAGTCAAGCACTTTTCCCCGACTTGATCGCGCCGCCACTGACATCGGTAAACGTTATCGCTTTAAACCCTTTGTAGTAAACGGTTCACCCCAAAGAATTTCCACCAATCTTTTAATTAAATTTAACCTCAAGAACTAAACAATATGAACACACCATTTGGCATAGCAAATCTTTGGCTTGAGGGTGATGCAATTACCCGCTTCGTGGCAATTGCCCTACTCACTTGCTCTATCGTGACTTGGGTAATCCTATTAACCCGTCTATGGGATTTGCGTAATCTACGCAAACTGAAACCAGAGCTCGAGCAATTCTGGCGTGCCACTTCATTTGAACAAGGCATGCAAGTCTTTAGTAATCATGCTGCCAATCCGTATTATCAAATTGCTAAGTCAGCAACTAAGGCATCGGCACACCACCAAAGCCAATCCACTAATCACCGCGAATTACTGCAAACACTCAACTATTCTGAGTGGATGGCTAGAAGCCTCAAAAATAGCGTTGATAGCGTAGCAGCAGGTTTACAGAAGGGCCTAACCTTCTTAGGTTCTACTGGCGCGATTGCTCCGTTCATTGGCTTGTTTGGAACCGTCTGGGGTATCTATCATGCTTTGATCTCTATCAGCAGCTCTGGCAGCGCACAGATCGATCAAGTTGCCGGCCCTATTGGTGAAGCGCTGATCATGACTGCCCTTGGATTGGCCGTAGCCATTCCTGCGGTTCTTGCCTTTAACGCTATCAATCGCGCCAATAAATTATTTGTTGCTGACCTCAATCGTTTTGGCAATGATCTATTGGCCTATTTCGTTACTGGTGCTCGCGTTAGCTCCGGGGAATAATTATGTCCTTTCATATTCAAGACGAACAAAGCGACGATAGCATCATGTCGGAAATCAATATGACGCCAATGGTGGACGTCATGTTGGTGCTGTTGATTATTTTCATCATCACGCTGCCAGTCATCCAGCAAGCCGTGAAAGTGGAATTACCCAAAGCCAATAGCGTCCGCAATGAAGTCAAACCTGAATCAGTTCAACTATCGATTGATGCTAATGGTCAAATTTTCTGGAATAGCACGGCGATTGATTTAAAAACTTTCGACGGCTATGCAGAAAAAGCTGCTCAGAAAGATCCACAACCAGAAATTAATCTGCGCGCCGATAAGTCCGTTAAGTATGAGTATGTTGCGCAAGTGCTGGCAGCCTCACGTCGTGCGGGCTTAACCAAGTTGGGATTTGTCACAGAACCTAACTAAAGATTAGTTAGGCTTCTTATTTGCTTTTGTATGGCAATTTAGCGAGTGCGCAAGTCTCTTCGCTTGTGTGGGTGCCGTTTCCGATGGTTGCCCCCAGAATGCCGCCCTGAATTTTTTCCACCTTCTTAAACTTGCCAGTGACGGGGTCAAGAGTGATGTTGGTAATAACACTACCGGCTGTGTAAGAGACTCCCATAATTTCTTCTGGCTCAAACTTTGCCTCTATCAATATCAAAATATTGGGGCGAGCAAGTGTGACGCTTTTAACAACCTGTGATCCCAATGCATCTGACTGATCCAGATCACGGCCATCTAAGAATACTTTTGCTTTTTGTGAGCCCGCAGCCAGTGTGAGCTTCATTTCATACTCTTCGGTATAGCCTTTTTCTGAACGCTTACAGTTAAATTCAAGAACGTCAACGCCCCATGCAGCCAGAGACGAAAAAGTCAGGCAAGAGCAAAGTAAAAGTTTGGATAAATTCATATGAATGAGTGTCTTTGGTGCCCGAGGCCGGAATCGAACCGGCACGACTTTTTTGAGTCGGCAGATTTTAAATCTGCTGTGTCTACCGATTTCACCACTCGGGCTCGCACTTACAATAAAGCCGTGCTAAATAAATCAAGACAAGCGAAATTTTAGCACGCAAGCCCCTTTTAATCCTCTTGCAAGCTCCCAGAACCCCCTTTTACCCCGCCACCTAAGGCTGAGCTTCATAAAACATCTAAAATATGCCTATGAATTCACCGGCAAAATCATCTGGGGTCAGCAAACTTTTGCGATCCGTCTTTTGGCTAGTAGGCCTGTTTATTGTGATCGTTTTAGCAGTTGGTCTTGCTTATTTATATTTTGCGCAATCGAATATCTCTGGTAAGCGCACCATCAAAAGCCTAGGTGATTCGGTTGCCATCAGCTTTGACGAAGTAGACATTCCCCATATCAAAGCCAAAAGTCAGGCAGATGCCTACTTTGCCTTGGGTTACCTGCATGCGAGCGAACGTTCTTGGCAAATGGAAATGAATCGTCGCATTGCTAGTGGGCGTCTCTCCGAAATCCTCGGAAGCGATACGGTAAAAATTGATCGCTTTGTGCGCACACTAGGCGTCAAGAGAGCAGCGGAACGACAGTTTGATCGTTACCCTGTCTCCGCAAAAAGACTGCTGCAAGCCTATGCTGATGGCGTCAATGCTGGCAATGCGCAATTAGGGTGGGCTTTGCCAGTGGAGTATTTCTTGACTGGATCAAAACCAGGGCATTGGTCTCCAACGGATAGCGTCGCCTGGATGTTGATGATGGCATACGACCTTGGTGGCAATTGGCAGAAAGAATTGCAAAGACTGGAACTCTCCCAATATCTGACAACTAAACAAATTTGGGAAGTTGTTCCCCCTTATGAATCTAGTGAGCCAGTCAGCAATATGGATTTTTCCAAGCTCTATCGCGAACTCAAAGTCTTTCACCCCACTCCTGGCCCGACGGGAGCCAAACCCCAGAACCTACCGGCAACTGAACTAAGTCGCTGGGATCATCAGTGGGATCAAATGGGCGGCAAAGAGGGTATTGGCTCGAATAACTGGGCTCTGAGTGGAAAGCTCAGTGCTTCAGGCAAGCCATTGCTAGCCAATGATCCCCACTTAGGATTATCTGCCCCTGCTATTTGGTACTTTGCTCACCTTGAGGCGCCTGGCTTAAATGTGATTGGCAGCACCCTTCCAGGCATTCCGGCAGTTGTATTGGGTAGAACCGATAAGTTTGCATGGAGCTTTACGAATACCGGACCCGATGTTCAAGATTTATACATTGAACAAATTGATCCCAAGAATCCAGGTATGTATCGAGGACCAGATGGCCCACTCCCATTCAAAGTGCATCAAGAGATTATTGATGTCAAAGGCGCTCCATCTCTGACTTTCTTAGTAAAAGAAACTCGGCATGGCCCGGTCATATCGGAGTCGTATGCTCGCGCCAAACGCACGATTGATACAGATCGCTTTGCATTAGCACTACGTTGGACCGCACTTGATATCGAAAATCAATCCGTTGTTGGATTGCTGGACATGAATCGCGCCACTGACCTTGATCAATTTAAGCAAGCGCTGCGAAAAAATTATGCGCCAATGCAAAACGTAGTGATGGCTGATACAGAAGGGAATATTGCTTATCAGGCAGCTGGTGTAGCACCCAAACGAATTTTGCACCAAGGCTTATATGGTGTGGCACCAGCACTAGGCTGGGAGCGCCAATACGACTGGAATGGCTACGTGCCTTTTGAGCAACTCCCCGCCAGCAATAATCCTGAGCAAGGGTGGATAGCAACAGCTAATCAAAGAATTATTGCTGTTAATGATCCCAACCCTCTGACGGCTGATTGGGAATTACCAACGCGCTATGACCGCATCGTCGATCTCATTAAATCTAAGAATATTCACTCTGTGGATGATATGAAAACCATGCAAGGCGACACACTATCACTTGGAGCTACGCCGTTATTAGAGTTATTTAAATCCAGTCAAGGCTCTCACCCATTAAGCGCTAAAGCAATGGAGGTTGGCAAAACCTTTGACGGCAATATGAAAGTAGATAGCGCAGCAGCACTTCTCTTTAACGTATGGGCTGACCAATTAACACGTAACCTCTTCTCTAGATTAAGTTATATGTTTAGCGAAAATTATGGGTCGCGCAGCTACCGTGCACCACTCATGAATCAAGTCAAAAATCCTAATAGCCCGTGGTGTGATGACCCCAAGACAGAGCAAGTTGAATCTTGTCAGGAGTCATCTAATAAAGCACTTGATAAAGCCTTGGAATATTTAAGCAAGGAATATGGTGACGATCCTAAATCGTGGACCTGGGGCAAAGCCCATATCGCCATCTCAGAACATCGGCCCTTTAGCAAGGTTCCTGTACTGGGAAGCTTGTTCAATATCAAAACCCCCTTCCCTGGTGACGGCTACTCCATCAACGTTGGCAGGTTAGAGTTGGCACAATCTAAAAATCCTTATGAAACGCTACAAGCACCTAGCTTAAGGGCGGTCTACGATTTGTCGGATCTTGAGAAATCACTTTTTGTATATCAAACTGGTCAATCTGGATGGGTGCAAAGCAAGCTGTATCGCAATATGAACGCCTTATGGGCCAATAATGAATATCTGCCCTTGAAGATGAAGTCGGAAAATATTCAGCGCCAACTTGAATTAAACAATAAGTAAACATCCGAAAATATCTCGAAAGTTGACAAAAACAACACCCTGTAGTGTCACGATGAGTAAAATAACTCCATACTCTGATTAGTAAACTCAAAGGCTTTCCCATGAAAAAAATTTCTTCTCTTCTCCTTTTAAGCGCCGCTTTAACTTGCTCAGCCAATGCATTTGCTGAATGGCAAGAAGTAGGTAAAACAGAAACTTTTACACTCTACGCGGATACGGCTACGATTCAAAGACAAGGTGATAAAGCACAAATTATTTCCATGTTAGATTTTAGAAAGCCTGGACAAAATCCAAAAACTAAAGAAGTTGCAAACTCGCTTATTGGTCTAAATGAATTTGATTGCAGCGCCATCAAATATCGACCAATCGAATTTAAAGTATTTGCTGGAAATATGGGCAAAGGCAAAGTTGTAGAAGAACAAAAAACTCCAGATAGTGCTTTCGAAACCATTGAGAGTGGCTCATGGCCAGCCGGGGTCTTTAACGTTGCTTGTCGCTCTAAATAAAAGAGATCTAGCGGTGCTGAGGGCGTTTTTTTATTTAGCCCTAACTAGCTCGCTTATTTTCATTGTCGGCTGTGCCGCGCCTCTCGCTGCATTAAGCACTTCCAGCACGGCTGCTGCAAGTAGCGTTGGTGCTGCGGCTGTTGCGAATCCTGGAACTGCAGCAAGCTTAGCCTCTACTGCTGCAACAGGAAAATCCCCTTTAGAGCATGCAGCCTCTGCTGCCACCAAAAAAGAATGTAGCTTCTTTAACGTGATTGGCTCAAAACCAATCTGTGTCGAGGTGGTTCTGCCTACTATTACCGACAACAGCACACCCTTATTGGGGCCTGCGGATAAACCAAAGCAATCCGCCCAACAATAGCTGCGCTACCAAGCCCCTACCAAAGGGATAACAGTCTAAAATCAACCTTTATTAGCAATCTACCGACGATTTCATATGGCAACAGAAAATTACTACCTCACCCTTACCTGCCCCAATAAACCTGGCATCGTTGCTGCGGTTTCCACCTATATATTTGAGCTAGGCGGCGACATCGAAGAGGCTCAACAGTTTGATGACAAAGCGTCAAAGCGCTTTTTTATGCGCGTTAGCTTTAGCTGCCCTGCGAACGTAGATTCTTTAAGAGCCGGCTTTGTGGAGATTGCTAAGCGCTTTGAGCTAACTTGGGATTTACGTGCAGTCAAGGATCTCAAGCGCGTACTCATTATGGCCTCAAAGTTAGATCATTGTTTAGTTGATCTGCTTTATCGTTGGCGCATTGGTGAATTGCCTATGATTATTTGTGGCATTGTCTCGAACCACCCGCGTGATGTTTATGCCAGCATTGATTTTGCTGATATCCCCTTCTATCATTTACCAGTTACTCCTGATACCAAACCAGCGCAAGAAGCAAAACTCTTGGAAATCGTTGCAGAGTCTAAAGTGGATATGGTCATCCTGGCGCGCTATATGCAAATCTTGTCAGATGACTTATCCACTAAGCTCTCGGGTCGTTGCATTAACGTTCACCATTCATTCTTGCCAAGCTTTAAAGGTGCCAAGCCTTACCATCAAGCCCATGCTCGAGGTATCAAGCTGATTGGTGCTACTGCCCATTTTGTTACCAGTGATTTGGATGAAGGTCCGATTATTGAGCAAGACGTTACTCGCGTTACCCATGGCGACACTCCAGAAGACTTAGTGCGCAAGGGTCGCGACCTAGAACGCACCGTTCTCTCAAGGGCATTGCGCTACTACCTACATGATCGCGTTCTTATCAATGGTGCAACTTCGGTAGTCTTCTCCGACTAAGTACACTACAGATAGCTTAAGGTCTGACCCCCGGAGACTCTAGGGGCATGCCTCTAGCACGCCACATCAAAAACAACTCTAGCTGGGCCATTTCTGGTGAGCCATACTCAAACTGTTGCGCTCTCACACCGCTCATACAGTTACGCAGTCTTCGTTGCAATGAACCCAGAGTCTGCCACTCCAAGCGATAGATAGGATAAGCATTCGGATGCCCTTGTGGAATGAGGCTACCTCCAAGCTTTAAGCCCGCCCTATCTTCATGACATTGCGCACAAGATAAATTGAGCTGGCCCATGCGCTCATTAAATGTCTGCCGACCTTTTTTCATGAACCTTGCATTAATAGCATTTTCACTAACAGCTATCGGCATTCCTTTGGATTGAAAAGCAATAAAAGCGCTTAATGCCAAGAGATCTTTACTCTCGTAGCTTAATGGCGGCGATGATTGCGCACCTACTCGGCATTGATTGATTTGCCCCTCCAGGGTCTGTAACTTACCTTTGATTACCTTTGGAAATTGAGTCGCTACGCCACGCATTGTTTTTTTGGCATCGCCATGACATGTGTTGCAGGATTTATTTTGTGCCCCCATTTTCTGCTCCCACAAGGACTCTCCATCGCCCACCCAAAACACAGCAGGATTTAATAAGGGATCATCTTGCATCCCCTTATTTTCAGCAGACATCAATTCATAACTGGATTGCTGTGTTGGCGAAGCTGAATGTGCCACCCCGATGCTCATGAGGTTAGCCAGTATTAGGCAAATACCACCTAGTAAATGAGAGAAATAAGACGTCCGCTTAATCACGAAACAGTAATGCGTGCCTGGTTGATAGCCTCATATCCATCGTCTCCGACCCACTTAAATTCTAAGGTACCGGACTCTACAGCAATGGTAGTAAAGATGATTAAGGGGTTTGCGCCAACACCAGAATAGAAATCTGCTTTAAAGATTTCTACATTGTTATAGGTACAGGTAAAGGTGCGAATAATTTCTCGAGGAATGAGTTTGCCGCCCTCGGTATAGCGAAAGCCCGACTCCATATCATGCTGCGCAATCGCACGAATCTCAATAATGGAATCTTTTTTTGCCGTTGCCGGCATAGTGATGGAGGTCCGGGATGTCTTACTCATACCATCTCCGTACATGCTGAAAGAGTTACCAAGGTATCAGCAGAACCCTGCCAATAACTTCCATTACTCATCTGCGCAATAGCCCAGACTTTTTGGCTATCAGCCAAACGAACGCGCGTTGTAATGTTGGCAGTACCAGATCTTGGGCTGAGATAAACAGTAAAAATGTTAGGCAAAGGATTTCCTTCGGCGACGACATGAATAGTCTTGACGTAATCACTGGCTGTCATAGGGCTATCTACACTGACCTTTAATACAACTAAGTTACCGTTCTCTACCAGCGGCGGTATGGTTAAAGTCACCTTACCTTCACGTATAGCAGCACCACCGGTGATTTTTTTAATCGCCTCATCAGCATCTTCTTTTTTAGCAAAGGCTGACATTGGGTTTACACAAAAACCCAGGGCCAACAACCCCAGACCCCGAACTTGCTTGAGCCAATGGCGACGATGATTATGAATAGTTTTCTTCATCAGAATTTCAGTTAATTAGGATTATTTAAAGTCATTAGGAAAGAAACGACATCTTCAATTTCTTGGCCATTTAATATGGTTTGCCCAACGAATTTAGGCGCTACGCGATTCAGATGACTCGTTTGATAATAGGCGGGCATGATGGTCTGGGGATTAAAGTGCGCAGCATTGACAATACGAGCTCTTAATTGAGGTGCATTTAAACGTGCAACACTCGCTTTAAGCTCTGGCGCCAAGTTTCCCTGAAAACGCTCCTCAGGAAATGGACCACTATGGCACAACAAACATAAACCCGTTTGACGACTAGCCACAATTGCCCTGCCACGCACTGGATTACCAGGTTCAGTAGAAAGGGATTCGAAAATCGAATCCCTTTTAACCACTTGAGCATGAGCAGTACTGAAATCGAGGATGCCTAGCAATAAAAATGCTAGTGCAATCCTCTTTTTCATTGGCACTGGTTCACTTTTAGCTGACGCTTAAACCAACTTGATGCCACTATTTTTCAATGGCACAGTGCGCAAGCGCTTGCCCGTTGCGCGGTAAATAGCATTCAAAACAGCTGGTGCCGCTACCGCAATCGTTGGCTCGCCGACACCACCCCATTCTTTGCCACCACCTTGAATAATGATGGTTTCAACTTTAGGCATCTGATAGAGGCGAATCGAGTTAAAGGTATCAAAGTTCTTTTGTACAACAGCACCCTTTTCGATAGTAATTTCTTCTTCGAATAAAGCTGACAAGCCGTAGACAAATGAACCAGATACCTGACGGGCAACTTGTGCAGGATTGACTACATAGCCTGGGTCAGTTGCAGCAACAAAGCGATGAATCTTCACTTCATTACCGTTAGTCACTGAAAGCTCGCAGGCTGCAGCTACATAACTACCGAATGAACGCATTTGCGCTACACCACGGAATACACCAGGGGCTGCAGGTTTAGTCCAGCCAATGCCATCGGCTACAGCATTGAGAACAGCAATTGCGCGTGGATGATTTCCCATATGCTTACGACGGAATTCCACAGCATCTACCCCTGTTGCCTCAGCCATCTCATCCATAAAGGTTTCGATGAAGACTGCGTTTTGATTCACGTTCACGCCACGCCAAAATCCTGGTGGCACATGAGTGTTACGCATCGCGTGATCAATAGTAATGTTAGGGAAACTATAGGTAAAGCCATGCTCACCGCTATCATCAAGACCTTGGAAAGCCAGTGGATCTTTACCTTTATTTGCCGCAACTACAGCAGGGCGTACTGCCGCCAAAATAGATTGGCCTGACAAACGCATATTAATGCCAGTGATGTTCTTCTTGCTATCAATACCAGCAGTCAACTTACACATCATGACAGGATGGTAGCGCCCTTGAGTCATATCCTCTTCGCGTGTCCAAATCAACTTGATTGGAGTGCCTGGCATTTGCTTGGCAATATTCACCGCTTGCGTGGTGTAGTCCTGGAAGGCGCCACGACGACCAAAACCGCCGCCAAGGTTTACCTTATACACATTGCATTTCTCTGCAGGAAGTCCAGAAGCAGCAATCACAGCAGCTAAGGAGGCTTCACCGTCCTGAGTTGGTACCCATGCTTCGCAGGAGTCAGTAGTCCACTTAGCTGTGGCTGTCTGTGGCTCTAGGGTTGCATGATTTAAAAATGGGTAGAAGTAAGTGGCTTCTAAAGTTTTAGATGCACTTGCGATACCAGAATTACTGTCGCCATGCTTGTTATGCACAAAAGCATCATCAGCATTTAAGCCCTCTTCCAACATCTTCTTAATGGAAGCGCTAGAGACATTGCCATTAGCGCCGTTATCCCAAACAATGTTCACTTGATCTAAAGCGGTTTTAGCTTGCCAGAACGTATCTGCAACGACCGCTACTGCTGAGTCGCCAACTTGAACTACTTTCTTGACGCCCTTCATAGATTGCGCTTTAGTCGCGTCGTAGCTTTTTACTTTGCCACCAAATACTGGAGACTCTTTAATATTAGCTACCAACATACCTGGCATCTTTAAGTCAATGGCATAGACCTGCTTACCAGTGACCTTGTCGGCAACGCCATCAATACGGTTTACAGGCTTACCAATCAACTGCCACTCTTTAGGATCTTTCAATGGCACTTCTTTTGGCACTTCTAACTGAGATGCGGCAACAGAAACCTTACCGAAGGTTGTTTTCTTGCCTGATGGAGTGTGCGTGATGACACTATCTTTTGCTACGCACTCTGCAGCAGGGACATTCCATTGATTGGCTGCAGCCTGGATCAACATCATGCGTGCAGCAGCGCCACCTTTGCGAACATACTGCTCTGAAGTACGAATGCCACGGCTACCACCAGTGGAGTAACTACCCCATGCTAGCTTGCGCTTAAGATTCTCGGCAGGTGATGGATAGTCATAAGAGACTTTTTTCCAATCACATTGCAATTCTTCAGCAACCATCTGAGCTAGGCCAGTAATGGTGCCCTGACCCATTTCCGAGCGAACGATACGCACAACAACATCATCATTTGGTTTCACCACAACCCAGATTCCAATTTCTGGGCTGGCCAATGGCGTCATTGCTGTCGTGCCTGTACCCATAGCTGCATGAGCCGCGGACATAAAAGAGAAGTCAAAGCCAATCGCCAAACCCGTAGCAATTGCACTAGAGCCAATAACGAAGTGGCGGCGGGAAGTATTTGTATTTGTAGTCATTTATATTTCCCCTTAAGCCTTGCTAACCGCGTGAATCGCTTCGCGCACTTGCTGGAAGGTGCCGCAACGGCAAATATTGGTAACGGCTGCATCAATTTGGGCATCCGTTGGCTTTGGTGTGTTGCGCAATAAAGCGGTAGTTGCCATCACCATGCCAGATTGACAGTAGCCACACTGCGGCACTTGGTTGTCAACCCAAGCTTTTTGAACTTTAGAAAGCTGGCCATTCTTTTCCAAGCTTTCAATGGTCTCGATCTTTTTGCCTTCTGCTGCAGCAACAGGAATAGAGCAGCTACGAATAGCTTGACCTTCAAATAAAACGGTGCAGGCACCACATTGACCTACGCCACAGCCATATTTAGTACCGGTCAAACCGATTTGTTCACGAATCACCCAAAGCAATGGGGTATCTGGATCAACATCCACCTTGTACTTTTTGCCATTGACATTCAAATCAGCCATTAGTGCTCTCCTGTAAATTCTTTTATGTTTGGGATATTTGAATTACCCCTGCTTTTGGTGTGTTTATCTTAACCAAGAATTGATTTATTGCTATGCAACATAAATTATGGGCTGTAAGATCAAGCCATGATTTTTGGTTTGGTACAAATCCTTCTTTTTCAGAGCCTTGGCGAACTGGTTTCCAAGTTCCTTTTGCCGACCCTACCAGGCCCAGTCATTGGGCTGGTTCTTCTAGTTCTGTGGCTTGTTCTGCGTAAGGGCATTAATTCCGAGCTGGCTTTAGTGGCTGATGGCTTTAGCCAGTACCTTGGTCTGCTTTTTGTGCCGGCCGCTGTAGGTGTGGTGCTTTTCTTACCGCAACTCCAAGCCAATGCATTAGCCATCATCAGCGCATTGCTTGGTAGCGTCATTTTGACCATTGCCTCAAGCGCTTTTGTGGCGCGTCTCCTGAGCAAGAAGGAATCTCATGAGTGAAAAACACTCCATTGTTGAGATTTGGGTTTATTTATCGGGTAGCCCGCTGTTTGCCTTATTCATTACGCTGGCTGCTTATCAGATTGGATTGAGTATTTATAAGGCAACGCATCAAAATCCACTTGCCAATCCCGTAGCGATTGCCATTCTGATTGTGGCTAGCATGATTCAATTCATTGAGATGCCCTACTCCACCTACTTTGAGGGTGCTCAGTTTATTCACTTCTTATTGGGCTCTGCGACAGTATCTTTGGCTATTCCCATTTATCGCGGCTTAAGCAGTCTCAAAGGTCGTTCTCTACCTTTAATCGCATCGCTTTGTACTGGCGGTCTAGTCTCCATCATTAGCGCTGTAGGTATAGCAACTCTTTTGGGTGCAGACTCAAGCATTACCGGCGCCATGTATCCCAAATCAGTCACAGCACCAATTGCCATGGGTATTGCAGAACGTATTGGCGTCTCCCCAACGCTAACTGCGATTTTTGCAGTCAGCACCGGAATACTGGGGGCAATCTTGGCGCCGTTTGTTCTAAATGCATTGGGCATGAAGGCTTGGTGGCAAAGAGGCTTTGCTATTGGCATTGGCGCGCATGGTATTGGCACTTCACGAGCTTTTAGCATTCATCCAGAAGCAGGGACATATGCCAGCCTAGCAATGGGAATGAACGGCGTGGTGAGCGCCGTTGCTATCCCCATCATTTATCACTTATTTAATAAATAAGACAATACAACCTAGTCAGATTTCATATTCGCCGCCTTGACGATAGGCGCGAAGCGAATTAAGTCACCCTTGATTTGCTCGCCAAACTTTTCTGGCGTTCCTGGAGTTGGGGTGATGCCCATCGCAAATAGCCTAGCCTTACCTTCTGTTGAATTCAGGATCTCATTGAGTGCTTGATTCAATTTCATGATGATAGGCTTTGGCGTTTTTGCTGGGGCCAGCAACCCGACCCAGTCATCAATGACAAAGTCTTTAACACCACCTTCTATAAAGGTTGGCACGTCAGGCATGCTTGCACTTCTTTTTGCACTAGATACCGCAATCGCCTTAATGCGTCCAGAGCTTACATACTGATTCGCCCCTGCGACTGCTGTGTATACCAGAGGAATATTTCCGCCCAACAAATCTAGCAATGCTTGGCCACCACCCTTGTAAGGAATATGAACTAAGTTTGCACCTGATTTTTGCTTAAATAATTCACCAGCAATATTTGGCGTGCCTCCAGTACCTGATGTTCCGTAAGACAAGCCATTGGGATTCTTTTTAGATATCTCAATCACATCAGACAAGCTCTTTCCAGGAAAATCATTATTGGCAACCAATATCAATATGGCATCACCAATTTTTCCTATTGGAGCAAAATCCTTGACGCTATCAAATGGAACCTTATCCGATAGCGTTGGGTTAATGGACAGGGTACCGGCGTAACCCAATAACAAGGTATACCCATCAGGCTCAGCAGAAGCAACCATTTGAGTGCCGATATTTCCTGAAGCGCCTGGCTTGTTATCTGCAATGACTTGCTGCCCTAACTTCAGTGAAAGTTGCTCAGCAATAAAACGACCTGAAGTATCAGTAACGCCGCCTGGAGTAAATGGAATGATTAAGCGTATGGGGCGATTAGGGTAATTCGATTGCGCGTGTCCAAGCGCAGGAATCAGAAACCCAAACGAGATGACGGTGCATGCAAGTAAACGATGTAATTTCATAACTACCCTTTATTTAGTCTCGACAAAACGTTTTTCAAACTCCCATACATCCTCAAAACCCATCAACTGAGAGAGATCACCAAAATCATATAAGTCCACTGGATTGCTAATGGATGAACCAGTGTCCTTGAAGTGCTCATACACTTTTGTCATTGCCTGAACAGAGGCTAACAAGGATGTCACTGGAAAGATTGCAATCTTATAACCCAACTCTTCTAGCTCTAGCTTTGATAAAACAGGTGTTCTACCTTTTTCAACCATATTGGCAATCAAGGGATGCTCAGGAAAGGCTTGACCAATACGTCTCATCTCATCTTGACTCTCTGGGGACTCAATAAATAAGATATCTGCACCAGCACGAGCATACGCCTCGCCGCGTCGAAGCGCCTCATCCAATCCCAATGTAGTTCTGGCATCAGTTCTAGCAATAATTTTGAACTGAGGATCGGTACGTGAAGCTACGGCTACTTCAATTTTCTTCACCATATCTTGTATTGGAATGACTCTTCGTCCAGGTGTGTGCCCGCATTTCTTTGGAAACTCCTGATCCTCCAACTGAATGGCTACAGCACCTGCATCCTCATAACCCCGCATGGTATGACGCACATTCAATAATCCGCCATAACCAGTGTCGCCATCAGCAATTAAGGGGGTCTTTGCCATTCCCGCCATCGCAGTAACTCGACCGACCATTTCGGTATAAGTTGCCAAACCTGCATCTGGCAGGCCCAATAAGGAGGCAACGGTTCCATAGCCCGTCATGTACAGCGCATCAAAATTCATACGGTCTGCAAGGCGCAACGACACCATCTCGTATACGCCTGGAGCAACGATTAATCCAGGTTTAGCAAGTCTTTCTGAAAATCTTATTCTTTGAGTAGTCATGTCTCTTCCGTTTTTAACAATATTTGTTCGAGTAATTTCTTATGCATTTATTTTCATTGCGACATCAATCGCATCACCCAACACGCTGCATAAAAATTCAACTTCTTCAGGTTTCGAAATAAATGGCGGACCCACAGCGATTGCATCGCCTGCTACACGAACAAGCGCACCTCTTTCGATACAAGCTTCGAGTACCTTCATTGAACGAAGGCCTGGCTTCCCTGGAACAGGGTCAAGCTCAACGGCGCCCGATAACCCAAAATTACGAATGTCTAAAATCCCCGACTTGCCCTTTAAGGCATGCAAACCATTTTCCAGAACAGGCTCAAGCGCCTTGGCTCGATTCACTAAATCATCCGACTCAAAGATGTCCAACACAGCATGACCTGCAGCTGCTGGTATCGGATGACCTGAATAGGTATAGCCATGGAAAAACTCAATCGCTTGCTCTTGACCGCCGTTGGCAATGATGTTGTCGTAGATATCACCTCGCACGATCACACCGCCCATTGGAATGATGCCGTTGGTAATTCCTTTGGCAAAGGTAATCATGTCAGGAGTCACCCCAAAGCGATCAGCCCCAAAGTTTGCGCCCAAGCGACCAAAGCCAGTGATGACCTCATCAAAGATCAATAAAATGCCGTGCTTAGTACAGATCTCGCGAATCTTTTGTAAATAGCCATCTGGCGGCACGATGACTCCAGTAGATCCTTGTACAGGCTCCATGATGACCGCAGCAATCGTATTGGCATCATGAAGTGCAACTATCTTTTCCAACTCTTCCGCTAAGTGAGCCCCCCACTTTGGCTGCCCTCTTGAGAACGCCATTTGCGAAAGGTTTAACGTGTGTGGCAAATGATCTACTCCGGGAATCATCATGCTGGCAAACATTTTGCGATTGGCGACCATACCACCCACAGAGATACCTGCAATGCCAACGCCGTGATAAGCGCGGTCTCGCCCAATGAGTCGGATACGAGATGCATTACCCATCACGCGGTGATAACCGATTGCAATTTTCAAGGCAGTATCAACCGCCTCAGAGCCAGAGTTTGTAAAAAAGACTTTATCTAGACCCTCTGGTGCCATTTTGGCAATTCGACTCGCCAAGCTAAAAGTAGTTTCGCTAGCCATCTGAAACGCAGGGCAATAGTCCATGGTTTCAAACTGCTTCTGAATGGCTGCACCAATACGTGGATCTGCATGCCCCAATGGGGAGCACCAAAGCCCCGATAAGCCATCAAACAGCTTACGCCCCTGATCATCAAAGTAGTAAGCTCCTTTGGCAGACTGCATGATCTTCGGGTGATGCTGGAAATATCGGTTAGGAGTGAACGGCAGCCAATAGGCTGACATATCAACACCACTGGCGGTCTTGTTCTGCGCTGTCATCTGTCTCTCTTGTATTTTTTATATAAACTGCATTTGTAATATCCAATACTATATTACCCATTGACCTTACGGACACTGAAATGACCATCCTGAAATCCCCTCTTTTATGCCTTTGTGCCCTTCTATCTTTAGCTGGCTCGGCTTTTGCTGCCCCAGACACCGATTGGCCTAAAAAACCAATTGTTGCGATTGTCTCTTTTCCAGCAGGCGGTTCCACCGATATCTTTGCACGCAGCGTAACCGCCCCCTTAGCGGAGGCCTTAGGGCAATCCATTGTTGTTGAGAACAAACCTGGAGCTGGCGGCATGATTGGCTTGCAAGCCGCAGCTAAAGCGGCGCCTGATGGCTACACTATCCACATTAGCGCATTGACTAACCAGTCAATCTCTTTAGCCTTATTTAAAAATCCGCCGGCTGATTTGCAAAAAGACTTTGCACCAGTTGCATTAATTGGAACGATTCCACACCTAATCGTTGTGAATCCAAGTGTTCCAGCAAAAAATCTCCCAGAGCTTATTGCCTTCATTAAGTCGAAAAAGGGTGACTTTAATTACGCATCACAAGGTAATGGCAGTCTCTCGCATTTAGAGTCCACTTTATTCATGCAACGTATCGGCGCAACTGGTACTCACATTCCATACAAAGGAAGCAGCTTCGCCTTGCCTGATTTGATTGCAGGCAACACTCTGATGATGTTTGACAGCGTGACAGCATCGCTCCCCCATATCCAAAGTGGCAAGCTACGTCCAATCGCCATAGCTGCTGCAGAACGCTCTCCTTTAATGCCGAACGTTCCTACCTTGGGGCAGGATGGCATGAAACAGTTTGATGTTGAAAATTTTTATGCCGTTTACGTGCCTAAGGCCACATCTCCTGCGATTATTGCTAAATTAGAAAGAGAGATCCGGAAGATTTTGACTAATCCAGATTTCAAAGCACGCATGGCAGCCCAAGGCATTCATCCGCAGTTTGCAAACTCTGAGAGATTATCTGAAATCACCGCAAGTGAGGCCAGTAAATGGGATAAGGCTGTAAAGTCAGCAAATATTAAGATTGACTGATACTAATCATTAGCCGCATTGAATAAGCAGAAAAATACTATGTTGATATCCCCACCCTTTGGCGGCGGTCGCGCGCCTGTTCTAGCCAGAAACACTGTTGCAAGCTCTCAACCACTTGCTACACAAGCTGGTATTGAAGCCTTGCAGAATGGGGGTAATGCTGTTGATGCTGCGCTAGCAACCGCAATCACACTCACTGTTGTTGAGCCTACGATGAATGGCATCGGTGGAGATGGTTTTGCAATTCTTTGGGATGGCAAGAAAATGCATGGCTTAAATGCTTCTGGTCGTGCGCCAGCAGCCTGGAAGCCGGAATATTTTGCTGGTAAAGCCGAAATGGATCTCATTGGCTGGAATACAGTCACCGTCCCCGGCATGGTTGCAGGCTGGATTGAGCTCTCCAGAAAGTTTGGCAAGCTACCCTTCGCTCAATTATTTACACGAGCAATCGACTATGCAGAAAATGGCTTTCCAGTCTCCCCTGTTATCGCCCGTCAATGGCGCGAAGCGATTCCGATTCTGAAAAATCAGCCGGGCTTTACAGAATCTTTTTTGATTGACGGTAAATCACCTCAAGCAGGTCAGATCTGGAAATATCCTGCACAAGCTAAGACCTTGAGAGAAATTGCTGCCACTGAAGGTGAATCTTTTTACAAGGGTCCACTTGCACAGAGCATGGTGGACTTTGCCCAAGCTACCGGTGGTTGCTTCACCATGCAAGATTTTGCTGATAACAAGCCGGAGTGGGTAGAGCCTCTCGCCTTTGATTATGGCGACTATACCCTCCATGAAATTCCACCCAATGGTTCAGGCATTGCCGCACAAATTGCTTTAGGTATTTTGCAAGCAGCTAATGTGAAGCAATATCCAGCCAATTCAGCGCAACGTATCCACCTGCAGATTGAAGCGATGCGGATGGCATTTGCCGATGTCTATGCTTATGTCTCTGATGCGCGCTCCATGCAAATGCCAGTGAGCTCCCTATTGGATCAGGATTACTTAGCTAGTCGCGCTGCCCTCATTGATCACAACCAGGCTGGTAGCTATGGCCCAGGTGATCCACACTCAGGAGGCACTGTTTATCTTTGCGCCGCCGATGCATCCGGTATGATGATCTCCTATATTCAGTCAAACTTTAAAGGGTTTGGTTCTGGCGTAGTAGCGCCAGGAGGTATTGCTTTTCATAATCGCGGTATGAGTTTCAGACTTGAGGACGGCCACCCCAATCAAGTTGCCCCAGGAAAGCGCCCTTTCCACACGATTCTTCCGGCCTTCCTGACTAAGGACGGTAAACCGACCATGGCATTTGGTGTCATGGGTGGCAATATGCAACCCCAAGGGCATATTCAGTTTGTGATGCGCTTTGTAGATGAATACCTCAATCCACAAGCCTGCTCTGATGCGCCACGCTGGCGTATTGATGATGTAGGCAAGCTCACCGTTGAAGCATCAATGCCATCTAGTGTTGTAGAAGGATTGAAAACTCTAGGTCACGAAGTTGCCGTGCAACCTGCTAACAGTTTGGATTTTGGCAGTGCGCAAGCAATTGCAAAGCTTACTGAAGATACTGATTCAGCATTTATCGCTGGTAGCGATCATCGTAGAGATGGATTGGCGGCTGGGTTTTAATCAGCTATCTAGAGCTTGGTAAGCAATTCATATAGAAGCGCTTGATCTCTTGATCACAACTGACATCCCTGGGCTCAATCGGTCGCTGTAATGTAATTCCCTCAATCGTTTTACAACGACTCAAAGCTACATAAACTTGGCCTGAGGCAAATGCCCCCGAAGAGAGATCTACCTTTACCTTATCAAGCGTCTTGCCCTGGCTCTTATGAATGGTTACAGCCCAAGCTAGCATGAGTGGAATCTGTACATACGTTCCAATGATGCTCGGGGAAATCTTCCCCGACATCATGTCGTGGTCATATCGATATGATTCCCATTGATGGCCTGTGACTTCTACGGTATTTGAGTAAGGCCCGTTCTGAATCATTACTTTCACCTTGTCCGATAGCATCTCCCGTACTACACCGATCGTGCCATTGACCCAACGCTTCGGAAATCCCGGATCTGTTGCTGTAAACATGACCTTGGCGCCAACCTTAAGCACCAAACTGTTGGGCGACGGTAAATTACGCTCATCGATATTGAACTTGCCTGTCGACTGACCTGCGTAAACCTTACCTTCGGTCGTAATGGCACGTAAGCCCGCCCCATTAATTTGATCGGCACGCGCATTAGTCGTTGTCAGCGTGATGGTTTGCTCATCCACCTCAGCATCTTTTTGATAACACTGGGCATTCAAGGTATCGATGGCCTCATCCACATCCTGATTAATCCGAATGCGATTGAGTAGACCGGCAAAGCGCTCGTCTTTTTGACGGAAGATCTTAGAAAGTTCTACCATCGTGACATCTTTGCGATGCAAGGCCATGGCACAGAAGAAATATGGCCCTTCGTAACCGCGCTCAGATAACACTTGCATATCGGCACTTGAAACTACAGGCGGTAATTGGAATAGATCTCCGACAAACATCACCTGAATACCGCCGAAAGGTTTGCCTTTTTGAGGGCCGTTCTCGCGGAGAAACAAATCCATCGCATCGACTACATCTGCACGCACCATGGAGATCTCATCAATGATGAGTAAGCGAATATCTTTATATAAGCGCTTATCACGGAGTGGCTTGATATCTTCTTCTGGAAAGATTAATCGTGGCGGCAGCCTAAAGAAGGAGTGAATAGTTACCCCTTTAACTTGGAGCGCGGCAACGCCTGTAGGGGCTACCACCACCACATTGCCTGGAATGGTTTCTCGTAGATAACCAATTAAGGTCGTTTTACCAGTACCGGCTTTACCGCTCACAAAGATGTAAGGATCGTGGCGTTCGATAGCTTCAATCACCGCTTGGTAATCAGGGGTAATTTCAATATCAGAGGAATTGGGATCAGTAGAAATACTCATGGGCAAGCAAACTATACCTTGAGTTCTGGGAACCCAGATGAAAGACTATAGAACAGAGATGGGGGCTACTTAGTGCAAACCTTTGAAGAAGAAACCTAGGATTCTTTTGGCTAAATTATGGCTTTGCTCTCGTAAATCACCAATACCAGAGTTATTAGCTAAGGAAGCTGAATGCGCTTGCCGCTTGGCAAGTAATTCTGAGATCTCATCAATCAATCGCAAATTGGATTCCAAGATAGGAGCAATATTTTCTTTTTTGATCTCAACCAACACGGCATCTGCTTTTGCGAAGACATCTGCAGAGCGAGGAGCACCCGTCAAGAGGGACATTTCTCCCACGCAGTCACCAGGCCAGAGGGTTGCCACTGTAATAGCATTGCCATCTTTGCCGGAAACTTTGACCTCTAGCGACCCTTCAGAAACCAAGAACATGCTATCAGCCTGCTCTCCCTGACAAATCAATTGTTCACCTTTAAAACAATTAACGACTGTAGCAGTCTTGGATAATTGCATTGCCTCATCATGGCTCATCACCCTCAAAATACTGAACTCATAGATTTCATAAAAGCGATTGGAGGTTTTAGATTCGTACTTATCCAACGTTTGCACTTCCATAGAACTGCCAGTATTAATACCTGCCGCCGTCAGGAAACGCAGTGCTACTTTCATAATTCTTGAATTGGAATCAATTGGCTTTAAATGTGGCTTGCACTCATAAGCCATCAAATAGGTCACGCTTCCAGACTCAAGTGCTTTAATACCGCAATACTGCCAGTTGATAAAATCAGAATCGGTATTAATGACTGATTCCAGCGCCAGATTTAATACTCCAATGACCTTTTCAGAATGATTGAGCGCATCAAGCTTAATCTCTAGCGTTCTTCTAGAGCCCCTATCCTCGCCCTGCTTACTTAAATTGACATAGCTCATGCCAATAAAACGGGTATTAGGGATTTTGACCAAATAATCAAAACGATTACGTAAGGTGACCATTCTGCGATCAAACTGCACGACTTGGAAATATTGAGTGTTGCCGTTATCGGAGACTTCAATCCAATCGTTGATGGCAATCAGCCCATCCGTTTGAATCACGATACTGTTCACCACATCAGAGATCATGTCCCTACAGACATAACCAATACTCAAGCCAATGGCGCCTGATGCTGCCACAAGATTGCTTACCGAATGGTCATATAGCAAGATGAAGCCTGCCAAGCCAAACATGGCATAGATCAAAATAGTGAAACACTGCACTAAGATCGCAGGAATTTGTGATTTTTTAGAATGGTGGTTATAGCGAGCAACTGATCTGCGCATCACTACATCAGCGGTAATCGCAAATAGCGCAAACTGAAAGATTGCCACTGCATCAATCAGATTAAATGGGTGTGAATCTGTAAAATCCGTAACAGCCCAACCCCATATTGAGCCAGTGTGAATATCTAGCCAGGAGAGCAGTAACAAATTGCAGGCTACCAAGACCCACGCAAAGTATTTAAGAATTGCCGGTGACTTGAGTAAGCTCATTTGACTACTTGCTTAGAAATATCTTCGATAATTCCCCAAACCAATTTACGACCATCTTCATCGGCCAAGATGAAACCGCGTATCGAGATGGGAAAACGGGTGCCATCTTTGCGAATGTATTCTTTATAGTTCGGTCCAAACGAACCTGTTTTATTTAATGTCTCAATTTGTTCTTGTTCCTGATGCTCATATTCTTTGGGGGTAATATCCCAGAAAGAGAGCTTGAGGAACTCATCTTTGGTGTATTGGGTATATTCCAGTAGCGCATCATTGACCTCAACGAACTCTCCTGTCGCATGATCGACCATCGCCATGCCAATAGGCGAATACTTAAAGAGAAATCTAAATCGCTCTTCCGAGTTTCTGAGTTTTTGCTCTACGGTATCGACCATTTGATAACTAGGTGCATGATCAGTCACATCATCTTTATGCTTTTGCGCAATTTCCTTGAAATGATCTTGCTCTAACACAAAGGCTTCAACTACTGCAGGATCAAAATGCGTACCTTTTTTAGAGACAATCTCTGTAACCGCTTGATCATGAGTCCACTCTTTCTTATATACACGCTCACTAATCAGGGCATCGTACATATCAGCCAAAGACATAATCCGGGCAGATAAAGGAATAGCCTGACCAGATAAACCGCGTGGGTAGCCACTACCGTCCCATTGCTCATGATGACCGCCAGCAATCTGAATCGCTACACTCATTACATCACCCACATCCTCTTCCGGAAACTGTGACATGGTGGAATTCAAGACAGTCTCGCCAATCAGGGTGTGAGTTTTCATGACGCCCCACTCTTCCTTGGTCAGGCCGCCCTTTTTATACAAAATAGAATCAGGAATACCAACTTTACCAATATCGTGCAAGGGTGCTGCTTGACACATCTTCTCTATAGTGTGCACAGTTAATTCATCTGCATAGACACCCAAGGATCTCATGCGTGTAGCTAAGCGTCGGACATAAGCTTTAGTACGAATAATGTGTGCACCTGTTTCATTATCACGAGCATGTGCAAGTGCATTTAAGCTGGAGAGCATGCGCAATTCATTATTGGCAGATTTTTTCTCCTCCTTACGCCAAGCTCGCTCTAACAAAATATTACTAATTCCCAAATACACGAGGAGATTCGAGGCCACTCCCAAAGCACGGAGCATGCCAGTGAACGCGCCTTCTTGATAAATAGTTGAGACTGAGGTGCCATTACTAATGCCAACAGTAATGCTTAAGATTCTCACCGAGATAATAATGAGGTGAATGCAAAAAGCTATCTTGAGAACTAAATGTTGTCTTGTTTGTTCCCCTTTAGGAATCAAGAAAAGCTCTACCAGACCAAGTAGCGAAAGGATCCCCAATACAGAGGTGACAAAGTAAACCCTAGCATTAAAGGAGGCGTAAATCCTTAAAAATTCATAAGCAACTAATAAGACAACAAAGGCAATCCAAAAATTCCGATAGGGAAATCTTTTATTAGCAGGATCCCACGATTTGATAAACAACAAGATGGCAAGGGATGAAAAAATAAGACTGGTATTACCAAGTGACAAAAAGAAGAAAGGCTGAAGCCCCGCCATGATGAAGCCAAAACACGATAAGGCCATCAGGATAAGTGCGGTAGGCCAATAACGGTGTTCTTGATATTGCGAACGAAACTCTTTGTGGCTGATAGCTCCTAGAAAAATCACCAAGGTCACTACTGCCATAGAGATGTAAAAAACGAAGTTGAATAATTCCATTGTTTTTTACTTCCTATTGGGGAGTTTCGGCGTACAAATGAATGGAATTTCTACCATTCATCTTAGAGCGATACATGGCCGTATCTGCCCGTTTAAATAGGCCCTCTTCCGAATCGGCGTCATTAGGGTAAACCGAGATACCCACGCTAATGGTGGTATCAATTAACTCACCGCCAATAGATACGCCCAGCGCAATCGCTGACTGAATCTTTTTCGCAATTTCTAGCGCATCTTCGGGAGCATGAAGATCCTCCAGGAGAACAACAAACTCATCTCCACCCAGGCGACCCAAAGAATCAGAGTCTCGAATGCAGGCCATCATCCGGTTACAGGCTGCTTTGAGGACCTCATCACCGGCAGAATGTCCAAACTGGTCATTAATACTCTTAAAGTGATCGATGTCGATGTAGAGTAATGCAAAGAGCATTTTTTCACGACGGGCTTTTAAGATGGCACGTTGCAGACGATCAGCAAATAGCGCTCGATTAGGGAAGCCCGTTAAAGAATCATGATTCGCCAAATGTTGCACTTGACTAAGTGAAGCCGCTAAACGTCGGTTGAGCCTCCAGACGTAATAAGCGGCAGCGAAGATACATAAGCCCACAATGATAGAAACTGTTAAAGCGCTGTATAGCCAATTGAGCTTTTTATGTGGACTAGAGTCGTAGATAAATCCCTCTAAGGAAAAATTAGGACTTAAGCTACCAGCCTCCATATAAATATCTGCCGTATGTTGCCAGCGCGCCTGGTTCATGAAACCCACAGGCACCAGATCTGCCCGAATAAGTGGATTTAACTTATCGCGTTCAAATGCAATTTTTTTATTGGTCTCCTCCGGGGCAAATTTTTGAACAATGGCAGCTGTCTCATCTGGGTGACTGATGACATACTCCCAGCCCTGCAGACTAGCAGTCCGAAAACGCTCAGCTTGTTGACTATTTTTATCAATCTCTTTACTAGTGGTAAAGAGATTATCCCCATACATATCAATACCAATGGAACGCGGGCTGTAAATATCGAAGGGAAACTTGGCTTGAGACAGCTGATAAGGTTCATTGCTGATATATCCCGAGATAGCGCTCACTGATCCATTCATGAGCTTTTCGACCGTGTTCATTCCTGGGGCGGATGAAATTAAATTCTTGAGGTCCACCTTCTCGCGCTTAAGATAAACGAGTAGTTCATCTGACAAACGTCTTAATAAAATAGGCTTAGAACTGAGATCATGAATGCTTTGGTTGTCAGTTAGTTTCTTAGCAATGATCACGTAGGGTGAATGCTGGAAAATAGTAGCCAATACAACTACTGGCGCACCCTCTTGTCTTGCTAAGAGCAATCCACTGGTGCCCGTTCCATAATTTGCCCGACCAGAAACTACTTCGGCAACAACATCCTGACCAGCTTGTAAAGGTTTGATATTTACATCAAGGCCAGCAGACTCGTAATAACCCATTTCCTTTGCTGCGTAATACCCAGCAAACTGGTAGGCATGAGACCACTTGAGTTGGAGCGAAACCTTTTCAAGTGCAAATGCTGATGGAGAGAACAGCGCTAAGCCCAATAGCATTATTGAGGCGCACTTCATTGGCGTTTTAAACAAGAGTCGAGTCAAAAGAAATGATAAAAAAATATAAATACTGCAATATAAATGAGGCAATTTATTATGCCGATGAATCAATATCATTACAAAAAGATACTAATTAAAAGAATAGAGGAGATGTTTATATATGAATTAGTAGATAAGTACTAATTGCATCTAATCGGTGCATATATATGGGTCAAAAGTACTAGTAATTGATAAAAAACCAGTTAAACTGCGCTCATGCTTATGAATACTGATACCAATACTAACCTGATTAAGGTTCAGGTCATTGACCGTCAGCAGATCGCACTCTGGGGCATTGATCAACTCATTAAACAAGATGGTCGCTTTCAAGTATGCGCAACAGCAACTAATGCTGAAGATGCCTTAAAGCATGCTATCAGCTCTAAGCCTGATGTCATCGTATTGGATCCTGAATTAGGCGGCGAAGATGGCATTGACCTAATATCCACCCTGATAGATAAAACAAAAGCCAAGGTAATTGTTTATACCTCTACTCAGAATCCAACAGTTTTAGATCAATCGGTCGTCAAAGGTGCCCGTGGTGTGATCAATAAAACAGAGCCCGTTGATATCCTCTTAAAGGCTATTGAAAAGATTTATATTGGTGAGCTTTGGCTGAACCGCAATGCCACCTCCCGCATCTTGTTGCAAATTGCTCAAGCAAACTCACCCAAAGAATTAAGTCTTGAGCAGAAAAAACTGAAAACACTTACTTCTAAAGAAGAAAAAGTAACTCGAGCAATTCAGCTTCACTCTGAAAAGACCTTGAAACAAATTTCTGAAAGCCTTCACATTAGCGAACATACGCTACGCAACCATTTGGCCTCGATCTACGATAAGCTGGGCGTTCGCAATCGGATGGAGCTCTATGTTTTCTGTGGCAAGTTTCAAAAAACAGATAACCCAAGCGCCCATCCAAAACGTCGCTCAACTGACGCTTAATTGTTTCGCCACGAAGGGTTTTATCTCCTTTTCGTGAGGATTTTATTCCCTCCAGCTTTACCGACTCGTATAAGCCCCTAGGCAATTCAGTTGCTATCTACTACAGACTTTTAGCGATTAGATCCTTATGATTTAACCATGATCACAAAAGTGTTTTTCAACATAAATCGCGCATTCGTTTAATGAAATCTAAACCTATTCGAACTAGCGTTAAGAAGAAGGTGAGAGCCGATAGACATCCTGTCACCTTCCCTATTTCAGTTGGCCCTTCAAAGGGGGTCGTAAAAGACATCAGCACTAGCGGCGTTTACTTTGAGATTGATCAAAGCCAAAGCATAGGATCCAATATTGATTTTGTAATCGACCTAGATACTCCAGGCGGCCCTATACAAATTCAATGCCATGGAACGGTAGTACGCATTGAAGAAAAGCCTGGGCGTATCGGTATTGCTGCCACCATCAGTGAATCGGTCTTTAAGAACCAAGAAAACTCAGCACCTCAATAGCGTTTTTAGTTTTTAAAGTAAATGGCGACTTTTTCAAAGTCATCTACTTCTAGACTTCCACCAAGCTGATTTAATTTCAAGTATGCAACCAGGTAGTTGTATTTTGTCTGGGCTAAATCACGACGAGTATTAAATAAGCCCTTCTCAGCTAGTAGCACATCTACATTAATGCGCTCTCCTGCCAGAACGCTTTTGCGCATTGACTTAACTAGTTGAGTTGCTGATTCTTGGGCGGTAGATAAAGCCTGTACTTTTTGCTTACCAGAAACCACCAAATCATATTGCTTACGTAGCTCTGTAACTACCTTATCTTTGGTGACGTCATAGTCTGCCTGGGATTTTTCATAATTAGCTAAGGCTTGTGAGCTACGAGCATTGATCTCCCCACCACTAAATAGCGGCAGATTTACTTGCACACCAACATAACTTTGATTGGTTGTGTTGTTGATGCTTGTAACAGTATTCGATTGTTGAGTGGTTAATGCCCCAACCAGATTTACTACAGGATAGTGGCCCGCATGGTTTTTGCGGTACTCCTGCTTGGCAATTTCCATATTATTTTCAGCAGCTTTAAGCTCAGCATTACTAGCCAAAGCTTTTTCTTTCCACTCCTCAAAACGCATAGTAGGTAAATTCAGGTAACGGAAATTGCCTGAGAGCTTGTTTACCTTAGAGATATCCTCTACTGGTTCGCCAATAATGCTGTTGAATTTACGACGCGCATTTTCTACAGCATCTTTTGCATCGACCACTTTGGCATCAGCTACTTGATAGGCAGCTTCTGCTTCTAGCATGTCAGTAATGGATGCTTCTCCGCCCTGATTGAGCTTTTTGGCGGCTTTGTATTGCTCATAAAATGCATCTCGCTCAGCCGTCTGAAATTGCAACTGATCTTGGGAGAACAGCAGATCGGTATATGCCTGCAGTACCCGTATTAACAAATCCTGTGTATTAAAGATAAATTTAGACTGACTAAAGTCTGCCTGAGCAACACCCTGGCGCCAACGGGCAAAGGCTTCTAAGCTAAAGATAGGTTGAGTTAATTGCACATACGAATAATTACTTGGATAGCTCCAATTAGTCGATGTCTGTGGCCCACCGGTATATTGCGAACCCCATTGAGTTGCCCTATTGGTGCTTTGGTTATATTGTGCTGCAACCTTAGGCAAGACTGCTGAACGGCCAATTCCATTGTTTTCTACGCCCGCTTCATAATCTTTACTAGCAGATCGATAGATCGGGTCATTCTTGAGTGCCAATTCATAGGACTGCATGAGGTCTAATGCATACGAAGGCGTCACAACCGAGCCTAAAGCAAGTGACATAGCAAGACTGAATACCGTCTTTCTGAATGTAGATGATGGGGAAGTGTTTTCCAAAGCCATCATTAATCCTCACGCATTGCTGAATGGGCCCTGTCAAAGACTGGCTTCATTAAGTAAGTCATCATGGATTGCTCACCAGTCCTCACAAAGAGTTCGACTGGCATGCCAGGGCGGACCTTCAAGTCTTTTAATAATTTTGCACCTTCTGGTGTGGTAATCGCCTGAATCTTGTAATAGGGGTTGCCAGTTTTTTCATCGACAATACGATCAGCACCTACCGAGATCAATACCCCAGGAATATGTGGGGTGCGATTGGTGTTAAAGGCGGTAAACATCATTTCTACAGGCAGATCCACGTGCACCTTATCCACTAAATGCACGGGCAGCTGCCCTTCGACAATCATGGCTTCATTACTTGGCACAACTTCCATGAGTTTTTGACCTGGGCTGACTACTCCACCCTTAGTAAAGATGGTGATATTGACGACCTGGCCGTTTACAGGGGACTTTAATTCGGTATTTGCTAAGTCATACTCATACGGATTGAGCTTTTCTTGTTGCTCGCTCATTTGCTTCTTAGTGCGAATGAGATTGCCTTCGTCTTCTAAGATCGATGCCTTAAGTTGCAATTGCTGGCGCTCTAACTCAAGCACCTTGTTCTTGGCCATATAGCCTTCAGCAGCCAGCTCACGCAAACCGACTAACTGTCTCTCCAATAAGGCAGATTGTTGTTTCTTCTGGGCAATTGCTTGTGACAAGCCTTTGACTTGCGCATCTAAACCATCGATGGATTCTTTGGTGGCATTGGCTTGTGCTTTAGCGCTGATGGGGTTGAGCTTTACCAGTACTTCACCGGCTTTGACCTGCTGACCTTCTTTTACAAAGATGTCATCGACTACTCCGGCAAATGCAGGTTGTATAGCTTTACGGTTGCTGTCAGTGATGACATATCCCGATGCAGAAACACCCTTCTCTATCGGCGCTAAAAATGCCCACAACAAAGCCCCACCAAATCCCCAAATCAGAATCTGCCAACCTAACCAGGAGAAATACTTTTCATCTTTCTTACCAGTTCGCAGATCATGCCACTCCACATAGCCTTCCGATAGCTTGGTCATGGCAGTCGATACCGCTTGTTTGGTGATATTGGCAGCATTACCAACTACCAATGCAGTGCTTGCCTTGAAGTCTTCAGCTTTAGATGCATTGTTTGCAGCACCACCTACATCAGCAGGAACAGCTTGCTCAGCGTTATCTTTTTGCACAGGCTCGTTCATCATGCCGCCTCCGCTGGATCACCATCGACCTGTTTGGCTACCGCTGCTTTAGTAGACTCACCTGTGTTTACCATTTGAGGGGCCGCTTGTCCTTGTAATGCTTTCATAACATCGCCGGTAGGACCAAACATCCGGGCATTACCATCCTGTAAGAGCAACAACTTATTTGTTACTTGCAGAATCGGTATGCGATGGGTAATGACAATGACTGAGGCCTTACGGGCTTGTAGTTCTTGAATGGCTCTCACTAAAGCAGCCTCGCCAACTTCATCCAAGTTTGAGTTTGGCTCATCTAAAACGACGAGATTGGGTTTGCCATAGAGTGCGCGGGCTAATGCGAGACGTTGTTTCTGGCCACCAGATAAACCCATGCCACCATCACCAATACGGGTGTCATACCCTTCCGGGAAATGCAAAATCATGTCGTGTACACCAGCGGATTGGGCAGCTGCGATCACATCTTCTGGCTGGTATTCGCTAAAGCGGGCAATGTTTTCACTAACAGTGCCTGGGAAAACTTCAATATCCTGGGGAACATAACCCAAAGCTGGTCCTAGCTCGTCTTTATTCCAGCGATAGACGTCAGCTCCATCTATACGAGCGGCATTAGGGGTAGATGGCCAGATACCTACGGCTACTCTGGCCAAGGTGGACTTACCAGAAGCGCTGGGCCCAATGACACCCAGCACATCACCTGGCTCAATCGCAAAGTTGATGTTCTTGAGTACAGGCTTGCTTACTCCTGGGGGTGCGGCATACACCCCTTCCATGCTTAAGTAACCTTTAGGCCTTGGCAAACTCATACCAACGACACGGGGTGGATTATCTGCAAGGAGTTTTTTGAGGCGATCGTAAGAACTCACTACCCCACGCCATTGCTTCCAAGAGCCAATCACCATTTCTACAGGGGCTGTAGCTTTGCCTAGGAGAATAGTCGCAGCAATCATCATGCCAGGTGAGAGTTTATTTTCCAGAACCAGAAAGGCTGCAAAGCCTAATGCCAAAGATTGCATTAAGGTACGGAAGAACTTGGTCATTGCCCCCATCGTGGCAGCGCGTTGACTAGCCAAGGCTTGCATATGCAAGAACTTGCTATGCAAATCAAACCAGCGATCACGCAGTGCTGGCAACATACCCATCGATTCCAAGACTTCTGCTTGGCGTAGGTTATTGCTGGCGATATTAGAAGACTGGACCGATAAAGTACTCGCTTCTGATAAGGGCTGATGGGTGGCAGATTCGTTGACGAAGGCCAGGACAATCAAAATGAGTACGCAGACTGAGGAAAATAATCCCAACCAGCCATTAAATAGAAAGATCACTATTAAATAGAACGGGAACCATGGCGCGTCAAAGAAAGCATACAGAGATGGACCGGTTACAAACTGACGAATGGTGGTTAAATCGTTTAAGGCCTGCCCCGCATTACCACCCTTGACCTTAAGGTTTTGCTCAAAGGCAGCGGTATAGGTACGATGATTAAGTTCAGCATCGATTTTCTTGCCAACTTCAATCACGGTGTGACTACGAATAGCATCCAGAGCTGCATAAATCACATACAGCAATAAGATGATCAGGGACAACATTAAGAGCGTGAACTCGTTACGACTTGTTAATACCCTGTCATACACCTCCAACATATAGATGGAGGGAACCAACAAAAGTAAGTTCATGCAAGCAGTAAAAAACCCCACCGAACGGAAGATTTTCTTGTAGCCATATAAGGCCACGAGAATCTCATTATCTGCTGGAGGGGGTTTAAGGAATTTTTGCATCTATATATGTGAAGCTTTTGTTATTGGAGACGCGAACTGCAAAGAAATAGGGTTAGCTAACTCTAGAGTTAGCTAACCACCGAACAGAATATTTAAAGAATAACCTGTATATCAGTTGCAACAACAGTTGGATGCGAAGAAGTACCAATGATTGCCACCTGAATACTAGCACCAGCACCATTTCCATCCGCATCATACGAAAGTGCGCCTGAATTTGCATCGTAAATGAAACGAGTTGTTGCGGTCTCAGCTCCATTGGATGTATTTAGGAACTCGTTCGCATTGATGGCAGTACCACCTCCCGTCCCAGTCTCACCTAAACCAGAAAAAGTTGTCTTGCTGAACCACAACTTATCTGTACCAGATAAAAAATCAGTGATAGTGTCGACGTTAGTGAGTGAATTAGGTGTAGTGTTAAATACGAACTTATCAGCCGCACCGCTACCGGTTAATGTGTCATTACCTAAGCCACCCCATAGTTGCTCACTCGCTGAAAAGGCAACAAGAACATCATCGCCTAAGCCACCTTTTAATATTGCACTAGAAGTTACAGCGGTTTCTTTAATAATTACGCCATCAGTTGAGCCACTGGACTGCAATGACGAAGTATTGCTTTCTCCCCCTGTATAACTGATCGTTATATTTGATGAATTACCTTGCGCATCTAAAAACTTAATAACTACATTATGAGTACCACTTCCTTGGAAAGTAACATTCCCGCTCTCCCTACTGTAACTTGCCCTGAATTCATCTGAAGAATCATAACTAACAATCTCACGAAAACTGATGCTACCTCCCTCAGGATCTCTCAAGAAACTCTCTAGCAACGATTTATTAATAGACGTTGAATTGCTACCACTATTCGTCTTAATAGTGATACCCGATCCATATTTAAGGGCACCGGCTTCATCGACATTGGTCACCGCAACAGTGTAATCCTGTATCGCGGTTGAAGCATCTGATGATGTCGCTCTAACATAAATAGTTTGGCTAGTAGCAGCCTCATAATTCAAAGCTACTGAACCAGTGCTAACTATGCCTGTGCTTGAATTAATTTGAAATAGATTAGCTGTGTATGCAGATCCATCGCTATTTACCAATGAATATGTCACTGTGCTGGCAGCATCTGGATCAACGGCATTTGCAGTAATGTTGACTGTAGTGCCTTGAGCACTATTCTCAGCAACAGAATTTACTGTGATGTTTGAGTCTACTGGAGTTACGAAAGCTACGGGCTCATTCACGTTTGTAACCGCAACAGTGTAATCCTGTATCGCGGTTGAAGCATCTGATGATGTCGCTCTAACATAAATAGTTTGGCTAGTAGCAGCCTCATAATTCAAAGCTACTGAACCAGTGCTAACTATGCCTGTGCTTGAATTAATTTGAAATAGATTAGCTGTGTATGCAGATCCATCGCTATTTACCAATGAATATGTCACTGTGCTGGCAGCATCTGGATCAACGGCATTTGCAGTAATGTTGACTGAAGTACCAAGAGCACTATTCTCAGCAACTGAATTAGCTGTGCTATTTGAATCTTCTGGAGATGCAAAAGCTACGGGCCTATTGACAATTACAAGGCCGGGACCGCCTGGATCGACAATGGTTCCGTTGACTGTAGCATCTTGGTCAGATTTCCGATCACCATCAGTTAAAGTAAAGTCAATCTTTAACTTACCGTTCGATACACTCATATTGGTTGCAACATTATTCCAACTAGAGCCTTCTCCTTGTTTCCAATAGCCGTTAATTTGGCTACCAGAAACTGAGTCTGTCCAAACACCATTGGCTTCCGTCCATGTACCGCTTAAATAAACTGAGTTATCAACACTTAATACCCCTGTAGGTACGTTAACGCTGAAGTTAACTTCACCAAATGGTAGAGATACGCCTGCTGGCAGATTTGCAGGTGCTGGAGATACAGAAACATTACTCAAGTTACCACCAGCTTCAATTGTTACCCAGGTTTGAGGACTTGGGTCAGTTGTGGTTGGCAAGGATGCAACTGTACTTTGCAAGCTATCAACAATACCATCTCCATTTCCGTCACCAGTTACACCGTTAGGCGCAACAGGGACAGCATTTTCAACAGCAACAAGAATTCCATCATTTTCAATTGTGAAATGTAGATTTGTAAATGTAGACGCAGAATGAGTATCTGTTGCAGTGACTTTAATGTCTAAGGTATTGGGAGCAGAGGCTGGGGGTGTGCCAGAAAATACACCAGTATTTTGATCAAATTCTAACCATGAAGGAAGATTAGAGCCGTCAGATAATTTAGCAGATAACGCCAGAACATCTCCGGTATCGATATCTGAGAAAGTGCCAGCTGGTACTATGTAAGAAAGTGGTGTACCGTTGGAAGCATGCTGGTCAGCTAATGTAGACACAACTGTTGGCGTCTCATTGCTGCCGTTAATAGTGATCGAGATTGTTTGCGGTGTGCCATCTGCTGCGTACACAGTAATCGAGTCAGTGATGGCGTCAGAGTCAGTATTTAAAGCCTGGACAGTGCTATTGCTGTTATCAAGACTATAAGTCCATGCACCAGCAGTGCTCAGTGTGAAGTTACCGTAAGTGCCGTTATGGCCAACTTCAGGCACAGCAACAGCCGTAAATGATTCGTCGCTATCCACATCGGCAATAGCCAAAGTACCGCTAGCAGAGCTAGAAGTAGTGGCAGGTTGAGTAGCATTAGCAATGCCACCTAATTCAGTTACATTGCCAGTACTTGTGCCGCTGATGACAGCAGCATCATTGCTGCCGTTAATAGTGATCGAGATTGTTTGCGGTGTGCCATCAACCGATTTAACTGTAAATACCTCATCTTTATGCTCATCTGCACCAAGATACTGAACTTTATCGTTGTCGACTGAGTAGCTCCAATTACCATTTTCATCAATAGTGAGACTGCCTAATGTACCGTCTTTTGGCGCAGCAGAATTCTTTACAATAATTGACTCACCGACATCTAGATCAGCTACCGTCAACTTACCATTTGTGCTTAATATTAATTCTGGGGAGTCCTCTGTAACCGAGCCCTGGTCTTTATAAGTTCCAGTGTCAAAAGTAGCGGCGTGATTAAAGTCGGCAATAGTAGCGATGGCGGAAGGCGCTGAAGTAATTGAGGAATGTTCATCATGATCATCATGCTCATCATGCTCATCATGCCCTTCATGATTTTCACCGGAGGAAATTAGTTGAACGCCATTTGTTTTTGCAGAAGTAATAGTTGCAATAACTGTTTCGCCACCCTCTTTAACAAAGTCTTCGTTAGCATGAACAGTAAATGTTGCGTCTGGCTCACCTTTAGGAATAGTAATGGTGTAATAAGTTTTTCCATCATCAGATACTGACTTGATAGATCCGTCTACAGAATAGTCAACTCCCTTGGTGGCCGTACCGTTTAGCGCAAACTTAATAACAGTATCTGAGTTTGAAGGAGTGCTTAGGGAAATTTTGTAATGGATATCACCTTTTTCAACAACCGTAGCATAAGTATCAGTTACTTCGATCTTAACTGTTGGTGGTACATCTTTAACTTTGATGCTTGCAGCACCATCATCACCACTATTAGAAACATTCAGGTTTGTATTATTGGTGTTAGCAGAAAGAATTTTTGCTGAAAGTGATTTATCACCACTAAATAAACTATCATCATCAAACTTTACGCTTACATCTACAGAAGCGCTCAATGCGGGTATGGTCACTACTACTTTGCCATTTGAGTCAATTGTTAGCGGCTGACCTCCAACGCTTAATCCTCCGGCCTTAGCTAGAGCCAAAGCATTTCCGCCTAATTGCAGGGTTACCGTAGTTACATCAGAAGAAATATGATCAAGATCAATCTTAAGATGACCGACACCACCTTCGCTTACTAATTCACCGGTTGTTTTGAGAGTAACTTTAGGAATATCGTCGTTATCTAAGATATTCGTTAATGCAGATTTTGTTGTTAACCCGCCATTGATACCATATGAATTGGCAAAGTTATCGAGCACATTAATGCCAAGAGTTTTATTCCCATCAAAGACGTTATCATTTTTGTCTTTTATAGTAATTTGAGCAGATTTTTCATCTTTTTTAACCAACACCTCATAGGTATTAGTCAGTGCATCGACCAGGCGAACATTACTATTAAGAATCACATTGGCATCAGTCTCGGTTCCAGTTAACTGAAATCTAACCCAAGTGTTTGCCGACGCTTTAGACGTATTGATCGTAAAGGAAAGTGACTCACCTTCTTTTACACTAGCACTTGATGTAATGGTGTTAACGATTAAGTTATCCAGCATTTTTTAAATCTCCTGAGTTTTCTCTTTTGTTAATATTTATTAGTTAAATATCTAAACTGTTATGGGGTTAATGCTTGTAATTCTTGACTAATGATTTTGGTTCCAAGTTTTGTCTTGCCGTCTTCTTGCTCTACGCGCACCACTTTTGCTTCGCAAATTAATTTCATCTTGGCTCCCGGGGTATCTAGTTCAACCCAGAAGGAAATAATGGATCCTGGTTTTTGCTTGGAATCTAGCTCCAGGAATATCCCCGTAGCACTGATATCTTTAGTTAGTCCTTGTGCTCCATCTGGTGCATAGACTGGAAATTCAGCCTTCACACGAGGTGATCGATCTTTTGCGATGCTTTTTCTAGCTGGATTTACTTTGACCATGACACAAAGAATAGATTTCTTTGATGTAGATCAAATGGGAGGGCACTACCTTTTAAGGTAGTAGTAATACAGTAACTTTTGATGACCTTGAATTAGTACTTTACGAGGATAATAATCAGTACTTTTGTACTACTAATTCTTACAGTATCAAATGTTAGGCATGCGTAAGTTTGCTTGAGCTCTGCCCTGTATCGCATCAGCATAATTAGGAGCTACAGCTAAAGCGCGTTCATAGTCCTCAACAGCCTCTTGGTACTGACCAAGCTCTAAATGTGCGGCACCTCTATTATTAAAAGCCTCTGCATATTTGGGCTGCAGATCAATGGCCTTGGTGAAACACTCAATGGCTTTTTTATGTGCCTTTGTAGAGCAAAGTAATACTCCGATATTGTTAAGTAATACTGGATTATCGGGGTTCAGCTTGAGCGCCTTTTGATAGCTTTTCAATGCACTCTTTAATTCTTTGAGTGCAATTGCGGTATTTGCAAGATAAATATGCAGTTGCCCATTCTTGGGCTCAAGCTTAATAGCTGCTGCAAAATCATCGGATGCCTTTTCGTATTGCCCATCTCTGCAAAGTAATATCCCCCGATTTGTAATGGCATCCCCATATTTTTCATCCAGAGCTATGGCCTTGTTATATGCCTTAAGGGCAGAGGGCAAGTCTTGTTGGGCAAAATAAGCACTAGCCAAATTGTTATACGCTTTAGCACTGGCTGGATCAATTTCAATGGCTATATTGAATAGATCAATCGCCATTTGATGACTTTTCATTTGTACTGCAATTAATCCCATACTATGAACTGCAGCAAAATTACTAGGGTCGGCCTTTAATACAGATTGATAAAGTGCCCAAGCCTCCTTTAACTTCCCTTTTGCGTGCATGCCCGTGGCTTTTAACAGAATAGCCCCATCTTTTCCTGCTTGAGCTTTAACTTTTTTAACTACAACCTTAGTAATACCTTTAGGTGTAACTTTTTTTGGGGAGACTTTTTTTTGCGCATCTTTTAGAGCTGGCGCTTTTTTAGCGGCAACTGTTTTTTTGATTGTTTTTTTAAGGGTAGTATTTGCCATGCGAATTCTTACCAATTCATTTCAAAAGTAACATTATTGGATACTCGGACTTTGGTTCACTATAGCATCCTGTCGAAGTAAATCCTCCTTACAAATTTAAATCCAAAATCTTGATAATCGGTTAAATTGTGGAGTATGAATTCTCGATTTCATTCGATCATCAGCTCCCTCAAAAAGCGCCTTCCAAGGATCGTAATTGGGGCCATTCTCATTGCTATTTTTAGTCTTCAAGCAGGTGGCTGGATCTCTATCCCCTTTGTTGAAAGAATGGATGGAGTCCTGTATGACACTAAAGTCCGCTTGTCCGCGGTGCATGATATTGATCCTAGAGTAGTCATTGTTGATATTGATGAGAAGAGTCTACAAGAGCGTGAAAAAGGTGGGGAAGGCCGATGGCCGTGGCCTAGAGACCGATTAGCATTATTGTTAGATCGCTTATTTAATGACTATGAGGTCTCTCTCACAGGGTTTGATGTCATCTTTTCTGAGCGCGATGAGTCCTCAGGAATTCGCGCGATTAATTCACTAGCAAGCAATCAACTCAAAGACAATGCTGCTTTTCAAAAACAATACTCCAGTATTAAATCGCAACTAGATTACGACACCCTCTTTGCAAACGCCATCAAAGATCGCCCTGTTGTTCTGGGATTTAGCTTTCTCAACCCAGGTGATGCCGCTAAAAAAGGAGAATTACCCCCTCCCGCCTTTTCAACTAACCAAATTCCTATAACTTTGGTTAGCGCACTCAAGAGAGATGGCTATACCGCCAACTTAGCTTTACTGCAATCCAATGCTGCCGATGGGGGCCACATCAACCCCTTAGTAGATCCAGACGGCATTATTCGGCGCATGCCGATGCTAGTTCAGCATGGCGATAACTATTATGAATCTTTAGGCCTTTCTACAGCCCGTACACTCCTGGGAGGCCTGCCTCTTAAAGAAGTGGTAGCTGATGGTGTCAGCCCAACCACTTTAGGAGCCCTAGAGTTTCTAGATGTTGGTGGCGCCCTCCTTCCAGTGGATCAAGAAATTGCTAGCTACATCCCCTATCGTGGCCCTTACAAAAGCTTTGAATATATTTCTGCATCTGATGTTTTGAATAAATCAATTCCCAAAGAAAAACTAGAGGGCAAGATTGTATTGATTGGCACCACCGCACCAGGCCTTCTAGATTTAAGGGCCACCCCTGTCGGAAATGCTTACCCTGGAGTTGAAATTCATGCCAACCTCATCACCGGAATCTTGGATGGCACGATTAAGCAAGCGCCGTTGTGGACTAAAGCGGCGAACTTATTAATTATTATTGCATTGGGATTGATATTGGCATTTGTTTTGCCTTTTGTCAGCCCCCTAATTGGTACAGTCATCTCTATTGCAGTGATTGGATTTTCGATAACCTTAAATTGGTTTAGCTTCAAAGGTGGCTATGTCCTGCCGCTTGCCGCCCTGCTTGGTTCACTACTCTTCGTTTACTTAATGAATATTGCTTACGGCTATTTCGTTGAATCTAGAGGCAAGCGTTTAATTACGGGACTTTTTGGGCAATACGTGCCACCTGAGCTGGTGGATGAAATGGCACAAGATCCCAGTAGCTTTAGCATGGAAGGAGAAAGTAAGGAGCTCACTATTCTATTTAGTGATGTGCGTGGCTTCACCACAATTTCAGAAAGCCTAGATGCTAAAACACTTTCTGAATTCATCAATGCCTTCCTTACCCCATTCACCAAAGTCATTTATAAGAATCGAGGGACCATTGATAAGTACATGGGTGATTGCATCATGGCATTTTGGGGTGCCCCAATTACCGATGCCGATCATGCGCGACATGGCATCATCTCTGCCTTCGAGATGCTTAAAGCAATGGAACTCCTCAATGAGGAATTTATTAACAAGGGTTGGCCTCCAATTAAGGTCGGTATTGGATTAAATTCTGGTCGAGTCAGCGTCGGCAACATGGGATCAGAGATTCGACTTGCCTATACCGTCATGGGTGATGCGGTGAATCTTGCCTCACGCCTCGAAGGTATAACCAAGGAATATGGCGCAGCCATCATCATTGGCGAAGAGACTTACAGACAATTGCCTGACCTCATTGCGAGGGAGGTCGATAGAGTGAGGGTTAAGGGTAAGGATGTAGCGGTTACCATTTATGAACCCCTTGGATTTGAGGGAGCAGTCAATGATCGCACCTTAGAGGCGCTAGCTCTTTTCAAGCCTGCTTTAGCGGCCTACCGCAAGCAAGAATGGGATAGCGCAGAGCAACAATTTATTCATCTATTGAATCAATTCCCTGATACTGGTGAAGTGCTCTATCCGCTCTATCTAGAGAGAATCGCCCACTTACGCCAAGACCAGCCTGGAGCCAACTGGGATGGTAGCTATACCTTTACCAAGAAATAATCAAAGTTAATCAAATTGCAATACCATTAGGCATGACTTCATCTTTACTTATTCTGGGTTGCAGTGGCGGTATTGGCAAAGACCTCCGTACAACTTCTCTGCTATTAAACGATAACACCCTGGTCGATGCTGGTACAGGCGTAATGGATTTAAGCCTAGAACAATTAAAGAATATTAATCAAGTTTTTGTAACTCACTCTCATCTTGATCATATTTGCAGCATTCCTTTAATGGTCGATGCGGTTGGATCCTCTAGAAATCAACCTCTGAAAGTCTATGGCATCCTAGAAACGATTGAAGCCCTTAAGAACCATATCTTTAATGATTTGATTTGGCCTGATTTCACAAAAATTCCAACTATTCAAAATCCTTTTTTAGAATTTCACACTATTAAGTTGGATAAAGGTATCCAGATTACTGGAAAAGATTCAGAATCAGCATGCATTACTCCAATTGCAGTAGATCACAGCATTCCTGCAGTCGCTTATATAGTTAAAACGATTGATTCTTGCCTAATCTTTAGCGGTGACACTGGTCTATCAAAACAATTCATAGCGTCACTAAATAAAATATCTGCTATTAAACATTTGATTATTGAAACTTCTTTCGTCGATTCAGAAATTGAGCTTACAAAGCTCTCCGGACATCTCTGCCCCACCCTATTGGCTGATCAACTCAATCAATTGAGCAAGATGCCCGAGCATGTATGGATCACCCACCTCAAACCCGGCGAAGATATTTCCATTCTGAAAGAAATCAATTCTTCGACCCACCTCTCACAGGATCTCAAATCTAGAATCCAGCCCCTTACAAGAGGTCAGATTCTAGATCTTTAAGAGACTCCCCTATTAAGAGGTTAGTGCCACTGGATCTTATCCACATTGGATATATCGTGTGTTGCACCATCAGCCGTTGTAATCACTGCCTCATTACTTGCATGATCCGTTGTAAAGTTGATTTGCTTATTGGCCGCATCTACAGTTGCCGTTCCGGACTTGATTTGCACTGTCCAGTCGCCTGCTTCGTTGGTATAAGTATTGGTCAACTGTCCATCAGCACCAATCGAAATTGATGCAGGACCGCCATGATCACTAGCAACATCCACTATATCCGTCCAGCTTGCGCCATGAAGAGCATCAGATAAGCCAATGCCACTGGATTGGCTTGCCAAAGCATCTGGCACACTGACCTCCTTACCGCTCATCGTAGCAATTTGATAATCAACACCGCCCAAGTTCACGGTGATAGTCGATTGCGAATCTGCTGTTCCATGTTGATTAATAGAGATGAGAGATTGAATACTATCGGTTGGATGCAAAATTGCTGATAAGTCAACTCGATCGCCTTCTGTCACACTAAAGGCTTCAATTGAAAGGGCGGCATCAGTAACGGAGGCAATTTGATAGGTATCTTGTATGCCATTTCCATCGGCTGCAGTCACAACTGCGCTGACAGCGAAAGCGACGTCTTCTGCAATACCAGTTGTACCATCAGTCATGGTGTAAGTAGTTTGACCAAATACAGTCACATCTCCACCAGCAGCACTATGAATAACGCCATCGGAAGTTAAAGACAGGCTTGCAATTCCGCGTTCAGAAAGAGAGGTGAACTCGCCAGACTGAACAACACCATCGCTGTTAGCATCTTGCCAAACTCCAAATTCTTTAAAGGCTGTATCTTTAGCATCCAATACTCCGTCGTGATTGCTGTCGTACACCTTCGCAAGACCTTGTAAGTCAGTTTCGCCGGCTTGTGTGGCGAAAGCGATTTTGATGGAGCCGTCAGGGTTATGGGTAGATAAGAGGCCGTCTTCTGGAGCGACCCAGGCGGTCGAAACAATTCCTAGTCCATCAGCATAATCATGGGTTATCCCACCAGCTATTGAGGTGTAATGTAGGCCATCGCCATTGAGATCGAGAGAAATGGGAGACTGAGGTTGGGTTGCGCCTAAGGAACCACTAAATGCTGTCCCGCGTTTTGCGGAAGAGCTTATATCCACAACCGAATTCGTGCTGAAGGAACCAGTATGATCCCAAGCTCTAAATGTAAAAGTTCCTGAGGTTGTAGATGAGCTTACATAGTAAAGTCTAGCCGTACTATCAAGCAAAAGCGCGCTAGATCCATTGCTTGTTGTACCAGTAATTTGAGACCAAGTCGCGCCTGAGTTGGCACTGTAATACCATGAGGTACCCGAAGTCGTATTGAAATTATAAACAGCAACGCCTAAATTGCTGCTGTCCACATCTGAGGCATTCGTCAATAAGCTAGAGACTAAGAATCCTACGGCAGAACCGTTTGATGGAGCGCTACTAGAGTGAGCATAACTTGGCAAGCTTACTGTGCTACCCGTTAAAACTGGAGCATCGTTGACGGCGGTGATATTAATCGTCGCAGTATCAGAGATGGTCGTAGTGCCATCATTCACACTCATGGTAAAGACCGTGCTTGCAGCTGGCGTATTAGTATTGTCGTTATAGACAATCGTGCCAGTGCCACCACCGGTACTGCTCAATAAGCTATTGAGCTGTGCTGCGGTACCGGTCAAGACCACGGTATTGGTACCAGAGCCGCTACTAATCGTAGCACCACTTGTACCAGCGCTAACAGTAATGGCGCCTTCACCTACTGCCAAGGTCACGGTCAGGTTAGTAGTATCCACATCACTGACAGATAGACCTGAGTTATGCAAGTTCAGATTAGTTTGCTCGGTAGCAGGATAGGTCGTTGGCGTAATCACGGCCACTGGTGCATCGTTGACTGCCGCCACGGTAATGCTAGCGGTTGCTGTATTTGAAGTTGCTGTGCCATCGGTCGCGACATAACTAAAGCTTGCGGCGCCATTAAAGTTGGCTGTTGGCGTAAAGGTGACTGTGCCATTGGCATTGAGGACCGCTGTACCACCCGTACCACTAGTAACGCTGCTGATGGTAATTGCATTGCCATCCGCATCAGTGTCATTACCTACTAACTGCGCTGCAGTGTAAGTGACTGGCGTATCTTCTGTTGCTGCCAAGGAGTCATTAACGGCCACTGGTGCATCGTTTGCACCAGTAAAGCTCAGTGCTAATGTTTTATTGACAGTACTTACCCCATCACTGACTGTCACAGTAAAGCTGTAGTTACCACTTGCAGTTAGCGCATTTAAGGATGCATCGGAGTTAGGAACAAAGATGTACTTACCAGTAGTGCTTTGAACATACAGGGTGCCATAGGTATCTACTTTGGAAATATTGTAGGTTACGCTACTGCCACTAGCACTAGAGGTGTAATTGGCAGAAGAGCTCGTAGGGCTTGAAATGCCGTACACCAAGCTTGCACTTGCAGTATCACTATCTGTTGCAGATAAAGTTCCTGTGGTAACAGCAAATGTATCCGCTGCCGCTGTATCAACCAAAGAAATTGTGGCTGGTGTTGTGAGAACTGGTGCATTATTGACCGCATTGATTCCAACGGTCAAATTGGCTGTCGAAGTGGATCCATCTGCATCTTGAATTGTGTATGCAAATACCTCGTTTGTGTTTGCAATTAGGTTATTTGGCGCAGTGTATGTATATGCACCTGTAGCAAAATTAATTGCTAATGTACCGCCAATATGCGTTGTTATAGTCAGCGTATTGGTGCCAGAGTTATATCCGGAAGAGTTCGATGTGTAAATTACATTTGCAGTTGATGGGTCACCATCGGCATCATAGGCAATTGAGACAATTTTGGCGGACGCTGGAGAGCCATCTGCTCCAAAAATATCAATATTGCCACTTGTGCCGTCGGTAACAACATTTCCACCTTGATTGCTAACGGATATTGTGCCAACTAAGGTTGATGTCAGAGTAGTCAAATCTGCAACTTGATAAATTACGTCAGCACCACCAGGTGTATAAGCAACTAGCTGTAAATCAGCATCGCTAGCAGAGCCTGTGCCGCCGCCACCAACAGAACCTGTATTAATTCCTATTGCGATAGCTTTTGAAAAGTGAGAGGTAACGTATGACTCCCAATTTGATTGTTGATTAACCGCATTACCAGCGTTTGGTGTGCCGTCTGAAATAAAATATGCGGTTGAATTTGAGGGGCTCGCACCAGCAATATTGGCGCTATTCCATGCTGTTTGCGCAGTACTTAACGCAACTTCGTAGTTTGTACCATTAGTAGTCCTAATAGAATTTAAGTAAGTATCAACATCTGATACAGAGGAGTAGACAGTAGGCGCTGCACTTGCCCCAACACCAAAGGTCACCAACTGGACCTTAAAGCCACCCTGCTGGTCATAAGCCGTCAATACATCGTGTACAGCTGATTTAAGAGCAGTCAAGCCGCCTGTATTCATACTGCCTGAATAGTCTAGTATGAATAGTAAATTTGATCCCGCCTGATTGGAGGAGCCCTCAGCTACAGTAATTGAATTGTCATAGGCACGCGGCGCATCATCAACAATATTAATTGTTACAACTTGGCTTGCTGAAGCTACTCCATCACCTACAGTAACTTTAAAGCCATTTGATGCGTTTCCAGAAGCTGCTGAGGCCGCAGAATTAAGTGTATACGTGTAGTCAAATGTCCCTGCTCCATCGTAATTTGTGATGGAAACTGTGCCATTGGAGGTGGTGAATGATTTACCAGAAATTGCACTAGCACTAACTGGAATGGCAAATGATGTAGTTGTACCGCCTACACCTGTATCCGAGAACGAAATTGTGTCTCCAGAAAGACCTTCAGCATCAGAAACTGTAAATTGCCCTGAAGCAATAATTACATTTGAAACTCCGAGATGACTTCCAGCGCTAAGGCCAGACTCATAAACAGTATCGTTAGCATTGCCTACATTACCAGTAGCAACACTGATGACTGGTGCATCGTTATGACCAGTAATAGTGACGGTAATGGTTTCGGTATCGCTACCACTTTGGGTATCGGCTGCTTTTACAGTAAAGGTTTCGGTAATGTCGCCATTGCCTAATGCTTGTGCCTTAGTGTCATCTAAGGTGTAAGTCCACTTACCAGTGCTATCGACTTCTACAGCGCCATAAGCGCCGGTGTAGTTTTGAGTAGACCAAGTAATGGCTTGGTCTTCCGCGTCGCTAACGCCTAATTGGCCAGAGGCTTTGAGCGTGCCATCTTCAGCAACTGCGCCAGCATTCGTACCAGTAGCAACACTGATGACTGGTGCATCGTTATGACCAGTAATAGTGACGGTTAAGACCGTTGTAGATTTATCGATCGCTCTTAATTCAAATGTTCGAGTAAGAATTTCGCCTTCTGCTAGATAGTCAAGCGCACCAGCTGAGGAAAAGGTCCATTTCCCATTGGCAGTAATGGTAAAAGAACCGAACTGATCATCCGTTACAGTGGCAGGATCAAATTCAGAATTAATTAACCTACCTGAAAGGGGGGCATTATCTTCCTGGTCGATAACTACCAAATCAGAAGAGGATTTATTGTTCGAATTAACGCCGGTAGGTAATAGAGTAATGGTACCGTTATCAGAAACAACTGGAACAGTGACATTATTAATTGCATTAGGTGCAGTTAGCGCTGGCGCAGTTGGAGCTACAGCTCCTGGATCAGCAGTTGTTGCAGCTGCTACTGTAGGTGCTGCAGTTGCCGATACTGGATTAACCGATGCCGAGAAGGCGGTCGCCCCACCCGTTCCGCCGCCTGCTCCAGGAGCGCCTTGACCTACTCCACCAGCAAAACCAACTACTCCATTTGCACCGCCAGTTCCGCCAGCGGCACCCATTGCTCCACCACCTGCTCCACCGCCAGCAGCGCCATCGGCACCACCCGCTTGAACAGTAACTCCTAAATTGCCAGCAAGGCCATTAGCCGCATCAGCACCAGATCCATTGACCAATGCACTGTTACCTTGTCCAACTGTTTGCCCATTACCGCCACCAGCATCATTGCCCGCATCACTAACGTTTGTATTGTTCCCAGAATTTGGACCGCCTTGATTGCCTTGACTATTTTTTGTATCAGTTGTGTTGTTTAGTAGGCTCGGGCCATCTTGAGTTCCCACGTTCGTAGTGGTAACAGTAACGTCTGCTCTGGCAGGAGGAGCTGCTGCATCGCCTGCGCTTGGCTGCTGCAAGGCCTGATTGTCCATCTGCTGGGCATCAAACGATTGCGTCGCAGTGGGTTGATTCGTTGGTGCAGGAGATTCAGGGGTATCGGCCATAGCAATTTCTCAATAGGTAAAGACAAGGCAAAAGCCTTGTATGCACCTTGAATGTATGCCGATGGGATAAGTACTACAACACTGATATTTGTTATATAACTTTAGTTATAGTTATTGTTCTATAACTTATGGGCTTAACGCTTGAATACAGCGACCCCTTGAACCACATTTGTACCGGTATTAAAGTTATAGGCCAAGCCAGCCGCTGTTGGCGCTGGGGCTAAAGATGTGCCACCATAAAAGCCCACATTCCCAGCTCCAGAGCAACCCGCCGAACAGGTGCCCAAACTACCACTAATCTTCGAGACAAATGTAGAAACTGAATTAAGGGGGCTTGATGTAGATAAACCGCCATTGAATGTCATATTGTAGGTACCGTAACCTGCTGGCTGATTGGTAACCATGGCTAGATTTCCGCTTATGGATGGATTTGCAAAATTTGCAGTTAACGAACCCCCAGTTACCGACCATGTCCCCTGAGGATTCGAGACCGGAACTGGTGTGGAAGCTCCTACCAGTGTGAATGTATATGAGTTTGTACCCTGATTTGCTAAATATGCACTTGGGGCACCAACAATATACGCAAAACCAGAATTCGCAGCGTATGTAATTGACGATCCATTGTTGTAGCCACCAACCAATACATCGCCGTTAGCCCAACGACCCCAGGCGATTACACCACCCCAAGTACCGCCTTCCATTTGTTGTCCACCGCTAATTGCATACACCGTTGGACTAATAGTTCCACCCGCAGGAATCTTAGGCGTTGCATAGGGATCGGAAATTTGAGTAACTAGCGTCCCGCTAGCAACCGTACTAAATTCAGCAACTGGGCCTGGAGTAATGCTATGAATCGGCAGAAGATCACTACCAGTTGCACCAGACCATACTTCTGCCTTTTGAAGAATATAAGTTGCAGCTCCAGTTGGCGCATTCGTTCCATCACCAGCATTCAAGATGTTATAGGTCGTTGTTGGACTAAATGGCGAGGTCTCAGCCGATGCCAATGCAGGTGGTTGTGTAACCGTAACGCCTGTCACCGTTGGCAATGGTGATGTAGGTGTTGATACTGCTGCATCCGCAGCCTTTCCTGGGGCACTGACTGCTACAGCTAGGGAAGGGATTTCAGTAGCTGCTTCGCTTCTCCCCCTGGGTTTAGCTGACTTCTGACCCGTTAACGGATCTGGTAAGAAGTTCGGTGGTGCCATGATGAATTTGGGTGCAGTGTCTTTATCGGCAACGTAGAGATACTGATTGACGCCTACGGCTTCAACCGAGGCTTCGTTTTTGACAACGATCTTGCCTTCAAATACTCCGGCATATAGGCCATCTTTGACTGGGGTTTTGTCTGGGTTAAAGCAATTACCTTCGCAGACATTAATGTTGAAACCGGTACCCCGAATACCCACTGTTGCTACTACTGCATTGATTTTGAGATTATCTTTATTCTCACGACCAATTGCACCGGTAACCGCCCTTACCCCACCCTTTACAAGACTCAGCTCTGCTTTTTCTGAGCCATCGGTCTTGCCGTTGAAGTTGTATTGATTGATCTTAAATTCTGATTGAGCACGTAGCGCAATCACGGCGCCATCACTCATACGCAGCTGAGCATTGCTCGCAACCCCAGTAATCACGCCATCTCCAGCCTGTAGGCTAGCGCCTTTGGTCAGCGGGATCATCTGGCCACCACGCGATACTTTGACTTCACCGATGGCCAGCAAGACTTTACCTGCTTCTGCTGGCGCCTGAGCCTGCACAGAGGTAATTAGCATTGCTGAAATGATTGCCCCTAGTAATGATTTAGATAGCAATCGCAAAGTATTGGGGAACATCGTCACCCTCCTGCCGATAAATGAAGTATTCATTTAGTTCGAGTTCCAATCGTAGCGTAGTTTGATGGCACCCGTCCACTGCTCGTAACCATATAAATTCAGGTTCGATAGATTGTTGTAGTACGTGATTTCCATCCGAGCAGACAACTCTTTCGTTAACTTGTATTGCAATACGGCATTTCCAGAAAACAAGTTATCAGTTCGGTTGGTTTGATACAGTAGATCATTGGCATCGTATTTACTTTGCGCATAGCCTGCACCAATCGTGACACCCACTTTTTCTGATGGCAAGAAACTCAATTGCAATGCGCCACCAGCAATGCGCCTGCCTAGGTCAGGACGGTTACTAGTATCAATTTGGTGCGCCATATTCGCAGATACATCAATCACGGGCTGCCACTTGCGATCCGGAAAGGCTTTGCGATAGCCTACTGTTCCCACATTCAGATTCGAGTTGTAGGCGTTATATTGGCTTGGGTACTGCAATACCGTACTACCCGCAGCCACCATGACAGAGTCAGTAGTTGTTAGTTGACGTACATACTCAGCGCCTGCACCATAGGTATTTGGCACTGGTACCTGATCGATCTGAGCAATGCTGCCAAAGCCAGCAATCTTATAAGTATTAGGTCCATCAGTGACTTTGACGCCGGTTGTCGCATTGGTGACATTGAGGTTGTAGCCCTCAACTTGTGAGTAACGCTGCGCGCTGGTATTGGCATTGGCAAACACGCTCACATCAGAAGTAATCGGCATAGAGACATTGGCACCGATACTGTCGTAACCAAAAGCAGATTTTTGTGGCAATGAACTTGCACCCAAAGTGACTGGGCCAACATAAGGAAGAATGATGTTATTCACAGCAGTAGCTGCGTTCACGTTATTGTTGTAACCCATCCCTAACTCAACAAAAATGCCGTACGTTATATTGTATTGAGCATCTTTAGCTTTGATGTCATCCAAGTACACATTAATCGTGGCTACTACACCTGCTGGAGGTTGATTTTTCTTAACAGCAAGGAATTCATCTTTGGCACGTTGATACTCGCCTTGCGCGTAGTAGGCACGAGCAAGCTCAAGACGCACCAAATCATTATTAGGGTCATTTAAGAGCACGCGCTCTAATGCCAATACACCGGCAGTTGGATGACCTACCTCCACTGCAGCAACCCCATAAAAATAATCAAAGAGCGGGTCTCCCATTAACTCTGGATGTTTGCTACCCAGCACATAGGCCTCGCCTGCTTTCTTCTGCTCAATAAGTACTTTCATTTCATCGGCAACGTCTGCATTACTCGTAGCACTAATTACGGCAGCGGCAAAAATAACACCATATACAGAAGGCTTGGCAACTGCACAGAGCTTATTAAAATGAGGGTGTTGGTAAGCGAGGCGAACCGAAGTATGCCAATCATGCTCGAGAGCCCAAGCAATACCACGATGTGTAGCCTCACATAAACCAATTAGTAATTTAAGTACTTGCAGTGATAGCGCTTGAAGGCTGAGGTCAAGCATTTGTGCTGAGGTCTTATTTTCTGAGAATGATTTCCAGGCCAAGAGAATAGTTTCTTGTGTGACTCTTCTTTGCGACCATTCTCTCTTGAGTCTCTTTTTGATCTTTCGCGCTATGGGTAAGCTTTGGGCATACAAATAGGCTGCCGTTGTTGCGGCACCATAGGCAAGGGCTTCACTGGAGTTCACTAAGCCCTGCAAAATCAGGAGTGATCCTTGATTCAGACGGCAGTCAAGATCATGTGCAGCAGCACAAGCAAGCTTGATAGTTTTATCAGTATTGAGAGATGTAATGGCTTTTTTTAACATTACTCAATTCAGAAACGGGTCTTTTAATACTTGTTTGTAGCAATTGATAAAAGCAGTGTGCTTTTGATCAAATTCGGCGCAACGAGAAGCTACTTTGAGAGTACGGCGGTGCAGCTCATCCCTATCCATGTGATATGGACCAGTCATCTTGTCATAGAGCTCAGCTCTCGCATCTAAATACTTAGGTTCAAAGCCAGTGAGACCATAGAAAGTGATTTCTTCATTACTGAGGCGATAAACGCCTTTGTATTGATGCGATTGCATCGCCTGAAATAACTCAGGAGGCATACCCATTTGAGCGAAGTACACCGGCACGACTTTTTCAAAGCGCTCAAGCAATTCTCTGGCTTTAGGATTAGATTTTACATCAATCTCTTCCAGAATTTTGGCGTTCTCATCTGTCTTGGTAATGCGGCCACGATGAATGCCTACTGTGTATGCAGGTGCACCTCGGACTACCCCACTTGCCAGTACAAAGATGCAGGCGCTAGCGCACTGCCCCGTTACAAATACATGAGCCTTATTGGCACGCAGAATTTCACCTATCTTCATAGCGGCAATACCATCACCACCAGGAGAATCGAGCAACACAATTAATCCAGCCGGAATAGGATCTCCTGCAACATTGCCGATAGAGTCCTTAATAGAAGCTAAAACTTTTTTAGAAATCTGCCCCTTAATCGCCATCACAACGACACGGCCTTCTTGTGTCGCTTGACCTGAATGACTGGCAAGCGGCTTTGGAGCAGATTCTGCTGGGGCTGCTAATGTTGCCTGCGCTGTCTGCGCTGTAATAGTGAGTTGACATGCACCCTGCACTTTTGCTTGAGCCAGGTTAAGACTGGTCATTGATATTAATAGGCTAGTCGCTATGAGGAGTGACTTCATTAAGCAGCCTCGCTACCTGCAATGGCAATGCTCAAATGCTTAATCGCCTGGGCAGTACCCAGATCTCTAAACTCAAAGCCTCCACCTTGACTTGCTGCAATCAAGCCTGAGCTGGTAAGTTCCTGAATGCAAGCTTGAGCTTTATGATGCGGCTCATTCATTTGCGTCAAGATATTGATCAGTGGAGTTTCGGGCTCATTAGCAGCTCGCAGCATCAACTCTTTTGAGATAGGGCTCAGACTGTCCAGCATTGCCCTGAAATCTACTTGAATGCCCTCCGGCAAAGCATCAATGGTTGGCATCTGCAAGTTAAATACTCTGGAGAACGGTGCAGAGTTTGGCTTGGGTCCTAAAAGTCTGACGGCAATTTGTGAAGATCCATGATTTTGTAGGTTAGCAGCCACAATGAGGATCTGACGTGACGCCAAGCGATCAATCCCTGCTTCACCAATTGCAGATTTAAATGCTTCCAATGCTTTGAGGCCATATACCAAAATCGCTAATGGGCCTGCTTTGGCAATCTCGGAAACCAATCCAGCGATCCGCTCACCCTGTGATGGGTAAATTTTCTCCGAGCGGGATACAAAATCACCATACTGCAATTCAATTTGAGCTGCAAAACTTGCCAATGCCCTATCTCTTCGATAAGAGCCCGGCGTTCTCAATCTTAAGATTTGATAATTCTTGCCAGCGACATAATTACCGATGGCATCAGTCAATAGCGTTGCGGCGGCGGGTGGCCAAGACTCTACAGCCAACCATTGCGCTAGACCACTTTCAATTCCTTCGAAGGCAGTAGTCATGAATTGGAAGCCGCCCCAACGCAAGCTGGCATCTGGAAGCAGCGAAGAGCTTGGTCCCACAATCGCAATTGGGCCAACATCCTTAACGACTACTTCTTTATTGCCTTCTTTGGATTTGATTTCCATCCAAGCGCTACTCATCGGCGCAATTTGCTTTGTCAGCAAATCAGAGAGTGGCATTTTGAGTGCTTTTGCGTGCCTAGCCAATATTGATGCTTTACGAAACGACTCTGCTCCAAAAAGTTCGGTGGCTTTTTCTGCGACCACTTCAGTATTGGAGGCAAGACCCACACCAATCAATGGAGTTGCAGTATTCCCTTGATCGCCTCCAAGATGCTTTTGGTAATGGCTAGCCCAGCTTTGCAAATATTGCGCTAAATATACGGCTCGGTCTGCATCATCCAAGTGTGCTCTGGGGTGACCAAACCACATCACTGAGCCACCACCCGGCAAATACGTTACTTGTCCATCTAATGCATCTACCAAACGTTCAATAATGCTTCTTAGCGCTTTCAGAAACTGATCTCTCATCGAGATTGCACTCGGATTGAGTTCATTTAAATCAGCAATGGATACTGCTACTGTAGAAACGAGGCGCCAGGAGTAACCCTCCGCTGGCTTGCCGGTTACCTTAGAGCTGACTTTGGCTGACTTGAGCTTCTGAACGCTGGATTTGCTGTCATCTTGGCCAGCCATAGCGGGCTTCATAATCTGTGTGGCCGCAATGACTGCCTTTGCACGGCTATTCACGCCTAGTTTTCTAAAGAGCACAAAGAGATGTTGCTTAACCGTACCTGCTTCGATTTTCAAATCGTCAGCAATCTCTTTATTACTCTTGCCTTCAATTAATAGATCAAGCAACTGTCTTTGTCGTGCAGACAAAGACAGTTGCTGTGCGGGTTCGCGCTTGATCGTAGTCATGAAAAAAGTTGCTCGAGTCGTCTAATGTTCTGTTGGGTTAACGCTCTCGCATACCTTGCTTGAAGGCAACATAGATTGGGCGTAACAAGTAACGTAAGACAGACTGGCGATCGGTCATGATGTCAGCCTGCACTGTCATGCCCGGGTCAATACGTTTATCTTGATCATTGCCAACATAGCTTTGTGGCAAGCTGACAATCACTTTGAAATAAGGTTGCTGTTTCTCATCCAAGGTACTAAATGAGGACACCATCGACACCTTGCCCTCGATCGTGCCATAGCGCATGAAGTCAAAAGTACCAATTTTGAGACGAGCAGACTGTCCTTTTTTGACAAAACCAATATCGGTTGGAGAAACACGCACTTCAGCATGCATCTTGCCATCCAAAGGAATCACGTTCATGAGCGTGGCGCCTGGAGGAATCACCCCGCCTACAGTACGGAACTTCAGATCCTGAACGACACCATCGACTGGAGACAAAATATCAACGCGAGTTAAACGGTCTTGTAACTTAGTTAACTGCTCTTCCGTTTGCGCTAACTCATTGGCAGCCACATTGAGCTCATCCATATTGGTCCGTCGATAACGTAGTAGCTCCGCTTGTGCACCACTCAAATTTCGCTGAGCATCCAAGGCTTGGACACGAGTATTGAGTTTTTCTTTAGCTAAGTCACCACGAATAGCGCTCACTTCAGAAAAAATCTTGATCTCATTTTGGAGTTGAGTAATCTGGTCCTTTTGGGTTTTAAGTGTGAACTCTTGCTCCGCCACTAATTGTTTGAACTCTTCTGGCACTTTTGAAAAGTCGGCGGGTCTATCACCCAATAAGGCACGTAAGCGCTCAACACGGGTATATAAACCCCAGTACTTTGCTGCTAGGGTCTGGTATTCAGCACCGGCTTCGGTAGAGTTCAAGCGCATTAATACTTGACCTTCTTGAACTGACTGGCCATCAACAACATCAATCGAGGCGATACGACCGCCATCCACATGCTGAATCACCTTCACTGCCTGAATCGGCATGATTTGACCTGGCGCAAGTGCAACGACATCCAAAGTCGCGAACAAGGCCCATAAGAAGAAAACGCCCAATGCATAACAAACCAACTTCACAGTGGTTTTCATATACGCAGGTGGCGCAGCCTCTTCAAGCAGAATGGCTTTAGCAACGTAGTTGTCCGTACGATCACCTAGGGTAAGCCGAGGTTGTTCCTGAGGTTGACCCTGAGGTTGACCTTTTGGCTGATCATCAGATGGCAAGGTAGGAAGTGTGCTCATAAGTAGTACTCTTATCGATTAAGTAAGTGTTGGTTACGCTGCTGTAGGTTGTTTCAATAAAACATCAGGTGGTCCTGCGGCGCGCAGATAACCCTTGTCCATGACTAATAAGGTGTCAGCCAGACGAATGTGGCTTGGACGATGGCTAATAAAGAGCACGGTAGCCTTGCCCTTAAGGGCCCTTAAGGTCTCCATAAACTTCTGATCACCATAATCATCAAGGCCTGCACCTGGTTCATCAAAGAGCATGATGGGTGCACGTGTCAGGTACGCACGTGCTAGTGATAGTTTTTGCTTCAGACTCGATGGCAATTCATTTGTGTTATCGCCAACACGGTATTCAATACCTTTTGGTAGCGCCATGATCTGCTCTAAGGCACCAGCCATATCTAAAGCCTGGTAAACCTCATCATCACTGGCATCCGGCCTAGCTAGGCGCAAGTTCTGCGCAATTGTTGCGCGGAACAGTTGCGTATCTTGCGGCGCATATCCGATAGAGCGACGTAGCTCCATTGGGTCTAATTGGCGCAGATCAACGTTGTCGATCAGTATGGATCCGGCTTGTGGTTGATACATACCCAAGACCAATTTGAGTAAAGTAGATTTACCACCGCCATTAGGACCGCTAATCGCAATCATTTCGCCTGGATTAACCTTAAACTCGACACCAATTAATGCAGGGTCTACGTTCATGGAGTAACGGAAAGAAACGCGGGCAAACTCAATTGCGCCCTCTAGTCCACGTGACACCAAGGAAGTAGCTGTCTCTTGGCGCTCTCCCTGTATCTTCATCAAGCTATCAATCTGACGGGTTGCGCTTCTTACCCGCTCAATCCGCGTCATATTAGTAAAGATGGTTTGAATTGGGCTCAGTACACGCCACATCAGGAGCATAGAGGCGATCAAAGCGCCAGCTGAAACAGTTTGCATGATGACTGCTGGCACAGTAGCTGACACAATCATTAATGCAGAAAGCATCATCACAAAATAGGAAATTGATACCAATAGCGATGAAACTTGCTCAGCCTTATAAGATGCCATCGTGGCATTGGCAGAGATTTCTCTAAAACGCTCTAACCAAAGTTGCTGTGCACCACACTCACGAATGATGCGCATCTTACCCACCATCTCCACAATGAATTCATTGCGCTTCGTAACAGCTCTACTTACTGCAGCTACACGGTCATGAGTAACGCCTGAGAAAATCCAATACAACAACGCATATGCCACCACCATGATGGCGAAAATCACCAATGACACTGGGTTCATGATGGAGAGCGCCACCAAAAATACTAAAGTTGCCGGTGACTCCAGGATGGTAGATGCCAAAGGTCCGGTAAAAAGATCCCGAATAGCTTCAAAACTTTGCAAACGCGAAGTTTGCGATCCGACTGATGCTCTCTCGGTATAGACTGGCGACATCTTGAGCACTTGCTGCAATATCGTTGCGCCAAACAGATACTCAATACGGCCTGAGATATAGGCCAAGATTCTGGCGCGATGGCGCATAAAGTAGTAACCAGCACCCAAGCCAATCGTTGCGCCAATGGTGAGATAAAACAATGTATCTGTAGCACCCGATGGAATCACAGTGCTGTAGACAACTGACAGAAATAATGGGCCTGACATCATAACCAAGCCTGATACCAAGGCAGATAAGGTTGCTTGACCAATCAATGGACTAAAGCGCAAAAGTACACGCCCCACCCATGAACGAGTGTCGCTCACATTGATTTCAGCTATTTCATAAAAATAAGCACGACCGGCAATATTGAGGTCCTGTTCAAAGCGCGCTTCACCCGTTGCCGAATCACCAATGCGCATTTGCTTGCCAATACGACCCATCGCAATAAAAGCTGGGCCGCTATCAGGAACAAATAAACAAGGGAGTGACCGTGGCTCAAGCATACCTAGAGTGCATATCACTTCATTGGTTTTATAACCCATCTGTGACATGGCATTGTGAAAGCTCGTTAGATCCAAGCTATCGGTGTAGTACGGCAAAGATTCCGCTACTTCGCGTGCTGTACCACGGGCATTCATCAACTTGAGCAATAGTGACAAGCAGCCAGACAAATCTGTTTGAACTTTGAAATTATTCACTACAGTTTCATGGGTATGCTGCCAGCGATTGGTATCAATAACGCCACCTTTAAATGGTGAGTCAAAATACTCTTCTTTCGGAATGGCCCGATAGTTTGCGGCAGCAGAACCCACCATGCCATCGACCTTCGATGGTGTTGCTTGAGCTGCGCTTGCTTCACGGATAGAACTTACCTTATTAGGCTCAACTTCATGTAAATGGCCGTCTTGTAAAAAGAGTGTACGAGTTGCCAAACGTAAAAATGATGGGCGTTGCGAGACCAGCACTACGGTCACCTTACCGCGTACCGCTTCCATGAACTTCAAGAAGGTTGCGTCACCATCCGAGTCCATCACTGATGTGGCATCGTCAAACAAGATGATATTGGGTTGATTTGACAGCGCCCGCACAATCGCAATACGCTGACGATAGCCTGGAGGCATTGCATCAGCAGCGGTATCCCCTACCGGAGAATCCCAACCACGCGGCATCTTGGCAACAAAGTCACCCAAACCCAACATCTTGGCAGTTTGCAAAGCACGGTCTACTCGGCTTGGTTCAAATACGCTGACGTTATCTAATAGCGAGCCTTCGAACATCAAGGCTTTTTGAGGTAAATAGGCTACGTGCTCACTGAGTTGCTCAAGCGGAATGTTTCTGAGGTCTTCATCGTCAATGCGTACTTCGCCTGTGGTTGGATGCAAGACACCAGCCATGAGCTGCAACAAAGTACTGCGGCCTGAACCTGAGTCCCCTTTAATAGCAAGAAACTCACCTGGCTCTACTGTTAAAGATAAGCCATCAAATAATTCGGTCTTACTACCCGGAAATTGGTAATGCACATTATCTAACTGCAACTTTGCAGATCGTAGTGGGCGATCAGCTAATAGAACCGCATTCTCTTCGGCTTCTGGTTTAGCTGGCAAGCCTCCTTGAAGCAAGGTCAATGCTAAGTTATCGCGCAAGATCTCATCCTGTTGATATTTGGCCCACATACCACCAAGGCGCTGCAACGGCGCTAAGGCACGCATACCCAACAAGATGCAAGCAGCCAACTCACCATTCGTCAGATGATGGCCAATGACCAACCATGCACCTAAGGCAACGATGAGCATATTCATCATCGGCGAGAAGATGTTGCCAATACCCGCAGACATATCCAAGGCGTAAGTTACACGAGACATTAAACGGGCACAGCTCTCTTGTAAGCGCTCATAGCGACGCAACATCAATGACTCCATGGTCATCGATTTGAGTGTATGAACGTTACTCAATGTTTCGTTTAAGAAATTGGCGCGGCGCAAATCACCCTGCTTTTGATCTTTAATCAAAATTGGGTCATCGCGACCATTTTTCCAGGTAATAAAAATAAAGACGGCATAGCCAGCAGTTAGCAGCAGTCCAACCCAAGGGCTCAAAATGAAAACGATCAATACATAGAGCAAAGTGAATGGCAAATCCATTAATTGCTGAAAGGTTTGCCCTGAGTAGTGGTACTTCAGTGAAGAAACTGACTTGTAGTCATCCATCACTGTGCCGGTACCCTTACGCTCGAAGTCATGTAGTGGCTCTGCTAAAGCACGCTCTGTGACTGCCAACATGGCCTTATGTTCAAAGCGAGCAGAAATCCAAGCCGTTGCATAAGAGCGCACCACACGCATTACGGATTCCACCGCAACTGCTATACCAACGGCAACTGCTATTAATGCCAAAGTTTCTAAGGACTGATGAGGCAGGATACGATCATAGAGTTGCAGCATCAACAATGGAAATGCCAATGCCAACAAATTGATCACAATGCTCGAAGCAATAATGGTGGTCTTTTCACCTGAGAATGGAGAGAGATCCCCTACGGCACGCTGCTCATTGGTGGGGTTGCGGAACTGACGAATGCGTTCACGTAATTTATCAATGTCAGCTCTAAAGGCATGCCATTCAATCGTGGCTGTTTGCACTAGTTGCTCTTTACGAGACTTTAGCAATGGATACCAATGAGTTGGCTTGGCTTTTTTCACCCACACAAGTGCGATTTCTTTGACATCAGCCCATGAACTTATGGGATGTCCCTGAAAATTCTTGCTAGAACCACGAATTCGCATCCACACAAGATCGAAATCGTAGCGTATCTGCTTATATAGCGCTGTACCTATGTTTTGCAAAATAACAGCCACCCAACCCAAGAAAGTGAGGGATTTTTCAACACCCTTTTTCAGGGCATTAACTGCTCGCTCCATGATTTTGCTGATTTCGCTCATACCTTATTTCGCCTTGGAGGATTTACTGTTGTGGTTTTTGTTGCGTTGTCGGTGCGCTCGGCGCTGCACCAGAAGTTTCTGCAGGTGTAACAGAGTTAATAACGTAAAACGGTTGCTCAGGAGATTGCAACGGCTTCTGATTTAGAGGAATGCCGCTACCTTCATAGGTTGGCTGCCCAGCCTTGTTCACGCCCACCGCAGGTTTCTTATCAAATGCTGAATCGGCTTTTGCTGCAACCTCTCCCCAACGAGCATCTGCTGCTGGAAGTTTGCCGCCGCCAATACAAGGATCGTTTTCAAGCTTGGTACCGCCACCAATGGCTTTGAATAGGCCAACGGAAGCTGCCAGCTGATCATTCCGTGCGCCAATCGCTGCATCTTCAGCAGATAAAACAGTACGCTGAATTTCATAGAGCTGGACATAGTCCATGCCGCCCCGCTCAACCACTTTGGCACTCATCGTAGCCAACAGTTGTGCGCGGTTACGTGATTCATTTAACGCGTCATATTGTTTAGCGGTTAAGTTAACACCTGCCAAGCCATCCTCTACGTCGCGTAATGATGCCAAAACAGCATTTGCATAAGCTTCTAATAATTCCACATTCTTTGCGCTAGCCACTTGAATTTCTGCGCGACGTCTGCCGCCATCAAACACGTTTTGCACTAAGTTTGTTGAAACGTTGTAGAACAAACTCTGCGGCATAGTCAGCGTTGAGAGCAGGAAGCTGCCATAACCACCGCCAGCAGTAAGAGAAAAGCTTGGTAACAAATTTGCACGGGCAGAATATAAATCGGCTTTTGAAGCTTCAAGAGCGGCTTCAGCACGACGAATGTCTGGCCTACGGCAGAGCAAGTCAGATGGTAGGCCAGCCTCTACTGCGGGAACCTTAATCTCTTTTAAAGATTTACCTTTAATTTTTAAAGTAGATGGCGTTCTTCCCACCAAGGCAGCCAAACGGTTAAAAGCCCGTTCACGTTGCAACCGTAGATTGGTTACCAGCGCATCGGTATTAGTTTGTAAGATCAATTGCTGCGATAAATCAATAATCGTGGCATCACCACGATCTACGCGTCGTTGCAAGCCTCTACCTACAGTGCGAATAGCCTCTAAGTTACGCTCGCCTACGCTGATACGTTCGTCCAGAGAAAGCACCTGAAAGTACACAGTAGCAGTGTCACCGACCAAACTTAATGCAACCGCTTGACGGTTGTACTCACTAGCTAAGGCTTGTGAGAAAGCGGATTGGGTATTGAAGCCTTTTTTACCCCACAGATCTACTTCGTAGTTAGCAAGTAAGCCTACTTGCCATACTGGTTGACTGCCCCACTGTGAAGTATTGGCAGCATAGCCAGGCCCAAGTCCTGGGGCTTGATTCTTATAACTACCGGTTGCATCAATAGTTGGCGATTCATTCGCCTTTACTACATCGGCCTGTGCGCGTGTTTGCGCAACACGTGCTACTGCAATTCGCAAGTCATAGTTATTGGTTAATGCGGTATCCACCAAGCCATTGAGCTCTTCGCTCTCAAACTCGGTCCACCATAATTCTTTTGGACGAGGCAACTGCGCTTCAACGGTAGGCGTTTTAAAACTGCCCGGCATCCAGCGGACATACTCAGGACCATTTGGAGCGTCACCCTCATTTACTATAGGGGTCGTGCATCCAGACATCGCCAAAGAAAGGCATGCCACATAAATGGACAAGCGCTTCACTTTTGGATATTGAAAACGAGTTAATGAGGTATCGACCACGGAAATAACTTAAGTTATATGAAGGAGAAGTCAGAATACCCACCGTATAACTTTTTTCCTATGGTAGTTATAGGTCTATTTATTTAGTATCAATCTACTAATTTGAGAGGTTCTTTACTACTAAATACAAATCCCTGCTTTTGTAGATAATGAATTCATTCACATTAAAGATGCCTATATGACCCAAGAGACCATTAGCAAAGCGCTCATGCAGCAACTCCTCAAGATTGGGTCGTCCTTAAGCAGCGAAAAGGATATAGATCAGCTTTTGGAGAATATTCTTCAGGCGGCCATGCAAATTACTAATGCTGATGCCGGTAGCTTATATAGGGTTGTTGATGACAAACTCCTGAAATTTGAAATTGTGCACACCAAAAGTAAAGGGGTGCACCTAGGAGGTAAAAGTGAGAAGCCAATCGCGATACCGCCCCTTCCTTTATTTAAAGAAGATGGAAGTCTTGATCTAGGCAGAGTAGTTTGTTATGCCTATCACAAAGAACAAACAGTCAATATTGCTGACGCCTACAACGCAGACGGATTTGACTTTACTGGTACTCACAAATTTGATGAGGCCAATGGTTATCGTTCTGTCTCGTTCTTAACGGTTCCGATGAAGAACCACGAATCAGAAATCATTGGCGTTCTGCAGCTCATTAATGCTACCGATCCCAATACCGGCAAAGTCATTCCCTTCTCAGCAGATAGCCAAGAGATTGTTGAAGCCTTAAGCTCACAAGCCGCTGTTGCACTCACCAACCGAATGCTGATCTTACATCTTGAAGAATTGTTTGAATCTTTCATTGGCTTAATTAACCACGCGATTGACGATAAATCCCCCTACACTGGCGGACATTGCAATCGCGTACCTGACCTCACCATGATGTTGGCTGATGCCGTCAATCGCTGCAATGCTGGGCCTCTCAAGGAGTTCACACTCAATGATGGCGATCGCCAAGAGCTGAAGATTGCCGGCTTACTGCATGACTGCGGAAAGATTACGACTCCAGTACACGTGGTAGATAAGGCCACTAAGCTTGAAAAGATTTTTGATCGTATTCATTTGATTGAAGTTCGTGCAGAAGTAGTCTTGCGCGATATTCAACTGGCTTTGGCACAAAAATTTATTACCGAAGAAGAGGCAGAACAACGTCGCTCTTTATTGATTGATGATTACAACTTTTTAAGCCATTGCAATATCGGTGGTGAGTTCATGAAAGATCCAGACGTACAACGCGTGCATGACATTGCTAAACGCTATATCTGGCAAGATATTTCTGGCACTAATCACCCCTTCCTGAGCGATGAAGAAATTGGCAATTTGACTATTCGCGCTGGCACGCTAAACAACGAAGAGCGTCAGATCATTAACCACCACATTGATCTCACGATCAGCATGCTTGAAAAACTGCCTTGGCCAAAGCACTTACGAAATGTCACTGAATACGCAGGTGGTCACCACGAGAAGATGGATGGTAAGGGTTATCCGAAAGGTTTAACGCGTGAGCAAATGTCTGTACCAGCACGTTGCATGGGTATTGCCGATATTTTTGAAGCATTGACTGCTAAAGATCGCCCCTACAAGAAGGGCAAGACACTCAGTGAGTCCCTGGAAATTCTTGGCAAGATGAAATTAGGTCAACACGTTGATCCAGATCTCTTTGATATCTTCATCTGGGAAAAGGTCTATGAAGAATATGCCTTGAAATTCTTAGATGAGAGTCAGATTGATGCAGTGGATGTCAGCAAAATACCGGGCTATAACCCACCACCGCCAGACTATCAGTTCATTCGGCAATAGCCTTTAGATGCGGTTATTCTTTTTTAATACAGGCGCGCATTGCTGACGCGCTTGATCTCTGCAACAGCCAATTGAGAAATATCTCTCATTTTTTCGTGCTTGTCTTGATTCAGATCGATAATCGATTCAACCTGAGCATAAGAAGAGGCCACAAAGCGATCGCCATTCTCTTGGCTCTTTCTGAGTACTCCAAATTCAATGCGGCTACGCTCATCATTGCTTAGTTTGCTAATCAGGTCCTTAGTTGCCCAAATGCTTCCGTGTCTTGCAAAGTCACTCAAACGGGATGCCTGATTAATCGTATTGCCCAGTACCGCAAACTCAATATGGTTAGCTGACTGGAAGCTACCCAACCACTCTTGGCCTTCATGTAAGCCAATGTTGAGCTGCAACTCAGTAAACCAGTTTTTCTTGAGTTGCCATTCAGCGCTTATCTTTCGCATGGCTTGACGTAATTCATCGGCACAGGCAACTGCATTAAATAAATAATTGCTTTCAGCTTGCGGGAAGAAGTAGTACACCACGCCATCACCAACATGCTTGCCATGCGTCCCGGTGTATTTGCGCAATATCGGCCCCATCGTTGCCCAGATCTGATTAATCAAGGCGAAATACTCATCCGGCGGCAGCTCTGAACAAATGCGCACTGAATTCTGTAGGTCTGCTACGAGCACAGCCAAAGGCGTCATCACCGGCAAACGCTTGCTCAGCAAGGAATGAATCACTTGATCGCGACGGGCTAAGAAATTCACTAAGTCGTCACCCCGCTCCTCTGCTGGCGCATGCACCACCAAGATACCTTCACGGAAATACACCGCATACACTCGGTAGCAAACAATCTGACCGCGTGAATCTCTTTGAAAAAACTCGACTTCATTGACTGCTTGCTCTTGGGCTTGCTCTTCAGAAGAAAGACCTTCTAATAGCGGCATCAGGTCTGGATCGCTCTGTGCTACTAGCTTAGAGAGCGACTCATAAGAAATACGTGAGCTAGCTAATTGCAATAACAAACCTACTAAAGAGCGCTGATCTTCTATGGTCAAACACACTTCAGGTCTTGTTAGTAAGTTCAGTAAATTTCGATCGGTGCTTTTAGATGGCGCTGTTGCAAAACCAAAGACTGCTTTACGTGCCGGCTCATTAAACCAAGTGAGCTCAAAGTTGTAATTAAGCATGTAAGCAGGATGCGTGAGGGTATCCAAGGATAAGGAGAGATTACCCAATGAATCTGAGAAAGGCTTGCTTGCAGTGTTCGTAGCGCGCACCTGATTAATCTGGTTTGATTTACCAATCGGGCGCATTGCCGGACGAGAGCCTCCCGTTTCTAGCTGCAACTCTTGCACCTCTAGTAAAGCATCTGTTTGAGCTAGACGCTCGGCAACTTGAGCCATTGATAAGCCTTGGCTCTTCAAAATTTGTACAGCCTGCACTCGCTCCAATGCATCGTCCGGGAAAAAACCCAATACCCTAGCCCCACCCTCATCTGCACTTGCAGACAAAGACTGCACAACCGGCTTAGGCAAGATGCCAAGCTGGATGTAGTTATTGAGGGTGGCACGTGATATTCCGGTTTGGTCTATCAATGCCTTGCTAGAGATCATTTATCTATCTGTCCAATAAAAAGTAATGGCCGGGAGATCATTTATACAGATATATCGGGTATTTAGACACCATTAAGGTGTATAAAAGTAGATAAGTACTAGACAGTTAGTTGTCTAAAACCAACAATATCTCAACTTATCAGGTGTGAAATTGTCCAATTGGGTCAATTAGACAGGCAATCACTATGAGAGGATGTTTTTAAATGCTTCCGGGCTTAAGGGGCGGCTATATAGGTAGCCCTGAGCATAGTTACAACCCATATTTCTGAGCAGTTGGGCCTGCTCTTCTGTCTCCACCCCTTCTGCAATAGAGACCAGATTTAAGCCTTTTGCCATCGCCACCATCGCTGAGACTAGAGATTCATCAAGGCTATGTGGTGCCAAGGCTTTTACAAAATGAGAATCGATCTTTAAGAAATCAAAGTTGAAGTCTTTTAAGGATGCAAGAGATGAGTATCCCGTTCCAAAATCATCTACGCTAAATTTGCAACCCGCTTCTTGCAACATTGTTATTTTTCGTAAGACTCTATGAGACTGAATCAACATCATCCGCTCAGTAATCTCTAGAACAATCTTATTGGAGGGAATGCCAAATTCCTGCATCCACTCCAGCCATTGCACTACAGAGTGATCGCTTGAGTGGAATTGTGCTGCTGAAACGTTTACTGCAATCGATGGCGACCTTTCTAGACCGAGCGATTTGAGATACATCAATGCTTCTTTCATGACCCAATTGCCAATTTCTACAATAAGACCAGACTCTTCAGCGATCTCAATAAATGCTGACGGCATAACCACCTCACCACTAGAGCGATGCCATCTTAACAAAGCCTCGGCATGGATAATCGCACCCGTATTTAAATCATAGATAGGTTGATACTCCAATTGGAACTGCTTGTTATCTATCGCTGTTCGAAGCTCTGAGATAACGCTAACACGGTAATTGGCTTTGACTTGCAAGGAGCTCGTAAAGTACTGGAAGCCATTTCTACCGTTAGACTTTGCCGCATACATTGCCTGGTCTGCACCCAAGAGCAGTGCCTTGCCATCGTTACCATCATTAGGGAACATGGAGATACCAAAGCTAGCGGTGGCATAAATCATTTCACCTTGAATCAGGACAGGCTCATTCAGATTTTTAATGATCTCGCGAATAATAATGTCGGCTTTTTCTGGTCTGTCAAGCTGGCCTAATAGGACCACAAATTCATCTCCACCGATACGGGCTACCGTATCCGTATCACGCACTTCAGAACGCAAGCGTTGAGCAATTACTTTTAATAATTCATCACCAAAGTCATGGCCACGACTATCATTCACGTCCTTGAAGTTATCCAAGTCAATATAAATCACTGCTAGACTGGTTTGTGATCGAGTACATTGCTTAATAAGCTGCTCAAGACGATCGAGCATTAAGCGACGGTTAGGCAATCCAGTTAAAGGGTCAAAATTAGCCTGTTGATTAATGAGCTCACGAGCCTTGCGCTGATCCGTTACCTCTGATACCAAGGCTACCCGCTGCAATGGAGTGCCATCTTTATCAAAGGTTGAATAGATTGACAAGAAGCGTAGTTCTTCTGCACCTTCCCTTACCTTCAGCCAGGCCTGCCCTTCCCAACGACCTACAGCATCAAGGGAGGTGAAGATATCTGAATAAGAGCGAGCACCATGACGCTTTACTAAGAAGTCTGAGAATCCATAACCTAGTAGATCATCTTCAGAATAGCCTGTTAATTCTCTGAAGGCATCATTTGCCAAGAGGATATTGTTCTTTGCGTCACAAATAACTACCGCCTCACCCATGGCGCGATACACAGCAGAGGACACTTTCAGAATATCTTCAGATCGCTTTTGCTCTGTAATATCAATGCCGTAAATCACCATGCGGTCTGAGGCAAAAAAGCTGCCCCAGGAAATCAATCTGGAGGATCCATTCTTGCAAGTCGTTTGCGTTTCCATTGGAACAAACGGTGTCCCGGTCTTTGTTGCTTCTTCTGCACGTCTAGTCCATTCCTCTTGGACATACTTTCGGAGCTCTAGATCTGGATAGGCCAAGGGCCACCAAGCATTGGGTTCAAGTAGGTCTTCCGCCGTGTATCCGAGTGCTTTTGTGAAATATGGATTTACATAGTCGGTGATTTGCGTTGAAAGATTGTAGGTCGCCATCAACACAGGCGTGTTACCAACAATTTCTCTAAACCGCACCTCTGATTCCCAAACTAATTTAGAGGCTTGAAGCAGATCCTTGCTCTTACGATCAAAGCTTTCCACTACCAAGGCAATCGTAAGTCCAATGAAACAAGCTATTCCTAAATAAGCCCAGATCACCATCGGAGCATGGTGGGTCATCAACTGGCGGTCAAAAAATGCCCCTCCATGAAAGACGCTTAATACAGATTGCAGTAGAAGAATGCAGAAATAGACCATCGCACCCTGGCGACCAAAGAGGTAGCCAAAAAATGCAATCGCAAAAAGAACTGCAAATCCCCTACCTGTCAGATCGACAAACTCTCTTAACCAACCAAAAAATACCGCTTGGCCAAATAGGAATGCAATCACAAGATAAATAATAAATTTAATGATTTTGTCTTTTGGCCAGTCCTGCATCTCCCGCTTAGAAAGCACCAGGAGAATTGGCGTAAAGAAGGCAAAGCCAAAGAAGTCGCCGATAAACCATTTCTGATATACGCCCGCTACGATGTCCAGCGCCAACAAACCGCCTTGCACCAAGAAGAAAATATTGATCGTGGTACTAATGGCAGCGCCGATAAAACTAGCAGCCAATAAACGTGAGTAATCACCCAGAGATTGAATGTGCTTATCAAACTTGAAATAGTTCAGCAGTAAAAGTGCCGCAACGAAATATCCAATGAGCGCGCCGCTTGCTAAGAGCATAGCCATCACAAGATGATGGCCACCACCCATCTCACCTAAGGTAGCGCCGACAAAGATAAATGGCCAATACTGCCAACCCAGCGCAAGAATTACTGCTAAGCCAATTCCAGCCGGAATCCAAATGACACTCTCCCCCACTACTCCCGAAAAGTTTGTGAGCAAGAAGGTGGAAATGGCGGCGTGTACGATAGCAGCCAGGACGGCAAAGGCCACACCTTTTTTGGTGTATGACTTATACGGACGGAGCAAATCAGAAAGTGTCAAAGCTTTAACTAAAGTTATATTGCATAAGTAGATTCAGTCTAACTGTCTAATGACAAAACTATATCTGACTTAGGTCAATTTCATTCAGTTAATCATGCACTTAAGGGCAATTATTAGGAATTTATTGAAATAATTAGTAGTTATCTACTAATTATTTTGGTGTTTTATCTGTCTTAACGATCTGTTACACAACGAAAGCCGATGTAGACAACGGCAATATCTGCAGCCTTAGATTCCACATCAGACTCTTGCTGTCTTTCTGGACCATACCACCACGAAGCGCCGCGAGTAATAAAGCCACCGTTTCTTTCTGTAGCAGTCCACTCCCAGACATTACCGCCCATGTCATACAAGCCATTGACGCCTGGCTTGGTTGTCATTGTCGCGACGTGCCCTGTTCCACGATTCAATGAGCCTGCTGGTGCGAGCCCTTTGTAATCTCCGCACCCACTTAAACAGTGTGATGGTGTTGGGTTGGCTCCGCCCGGAAATGGATAGCGCTGCCCTTTGACATATCCACTAGGAGGATTGGTTCTTTGCTCCAAAAAAGCTGCGCTAGTCCATTCCACATCAGTCGGCAAACGTTTGCCGTAATAACGGCATATGGACTCCGCTTCTTTTTGATTGAGGTGTACTGCCGGCTCTGCATCACTCGCAGGGACTCCATATGGCGCCTTCCAAGTCCACCCTTTCTTTTGCACAAAGCCCCCCTCATAAGAGAGACCGCCGCCATTTTTTTCTGCTTGACTAGTAAAGCCCGTTACATTTGCAAAGGTTTTAACATCACCAGTCGTCATTTCAGTTTGATCCCAAAGGAGGTCACCAATCTGAACGCTAGCAATGGATGTGCTTGGTGCGCTTTGACTTGGGCTTGATCTCAACATGAAATACACAGCTATCACTGAGAGCAATATGCCAAACAAGATTGTGGAGAAATCAAACTTTTTCATAACCAAAGAATCATCTTGAAACCTGGCAGCATAATGGAATTTCTCCCAAGCTTGTAGCCCTCGAGAGAATTACAGTGATCGCTTGGTATGGAGTCCAGCTAGAAATATCACTATTCCCGCAAAAATTAAGACCACTATCATGATGTGGGTGGCCACAATTGCATGAAGAAATTCAATAAAGACTCGCCACTCTTGAGCTGATTTGCTTAAGATCTGCTCATCTCTCAGGAAGTTAGAGAACTTCTCCTGAAATGAAAGCAGTGCTGAGGAATTAATAAGTAGCAAAATTCCATTGAGAAGCAAGACAAGACCAAGCGCAATCTCAATGAGATAGGAAACGTGTTTATATAGGCTTGGAGCCACATCTCTCATGGTATTAAAGAATCCTCAGGCTAAACTACCAAGATTTTATGCACCAAATTAAAGATTGGCGCACAAATAAAGCGATACCCACAGAAGAGCTGAGCTCTTGGATGCGCTCTATGAGAATTAAGGGTATTCATAATTTTGGCTACTACCCTGATGACCAATTTAAAAATAGCCCTAATATGGAAATACTCAAGAAAGAGCTTTCGGCAAAAGCAGCGCTTTCTCATTAGCGCAACAAAAAGCCCCTCATGAAGAAAAGGGGCTTTTATTTACCGTATTTAGTGGGGCGAACGACGGGGCTCGAACCCGCGACAACCAGAATCACAATCTGGGACTCTACCAACTGAGCTACGTCCGCCACTGAAGACCTAGATTATAGCTTTTTGCCCAAAAACCTGTCAAAAACACCACTCTGACACCCGTATTTAGGCGCTTTCGAACTCGAAAGCCGCCCAATCCCCCAGGCATAGGCTCGCATCAATAAAGAAATCCAATATGGCTGCCTTACTCTGAACCTTGGCTAAAGCATGGTGGTCTGAGAGACGCTGGCGCCAATATCGTGACCCTGCCCTGCCATGAGCTAAGCCCAAAATATGCCGTGTAAATGCGCCGATATAAAACGGCTTGCCTTTGGCTTGGCATTCATCAAACCAAGCCTGAACTTGCTTCACTAAGGCAATCTGAATGCGGTGCCACTCAGTCTCGCTAAATAGATAGCCAGCTGCGTCACCATCGGTATTAATCATGTCATCCCAACCTAGGAGCAGTGCAGGAAAATGATATGCCGCCCTTCCCACCATGAAGCCATCAAAGTCATTCCAATGGCCAGCGATTTGCTCATTGGTTTCCAGGCCGCCGTTGAGCAACACTTTGAGATGCGGAAATTGTTTTTGTGCATCCAATCGAAGCTTGGCAGCAACTTCATAACGCAATGGTGGCTTACTGCGATTCTCTTTAGGCGATAAACCTTTTAATACGGCATTGCGCGCATGAATAGTGACTTGACTTGCGCCTGCATCAGCCACCGCCAGAATGAAGTTCAATGCAAATTGATAATCGGCTTTAGAATTTGCTGCATCCATCGTATCTAAACCCAAGCGATGCTTGACAGAGATTGGGATATCGACTGCGCCCTTCATAGAGCGCACGCAGTCTGCAACTAAATTAGGCTCAGCCATTAAGCAAGCACCAAAAGCACCACGCTGCACCCGCTCTGAGGGGCAACCGCAGTTCAGGTCGATCTCATCGTAGCCCCACTGTTGCGCTAGTTCGGCAGACTTTGCTAAATCGGAAGGCTCTGACCCACCCAACTGCAAAACGACTGGGTGCTGTTCTTGTGAATAATCTAGATGACGTGGCACATCCCCATGCATGAGCGCACCAGAAGTGACCATCTCTGTATAGAGAACAGCCTCTTTAGTGAGCGTGCGATGAAAAGAGCGGCAATGACGATCCGTCCACTCCATCATGGGGGCGACTGCTAAACGTTTCTTTGGGGTATTGGTCATGTACTTCGATTAAATGGCGATTGATCGTCATTTTAAATGCATAAGGGCAACCGAAGCTGCCCTTACTGCAGACACTCATGATAGCTAGCTTATTTAGATAGCTTTGCCTCTAACTCAACTGCAAGATCCAAAGCCCCCATATAGCCAGACTTGAGATGATTCGGTAGATCGGGGTCGCCCACCATTGCACCTAGAGTTTCCACTAAGCTGAAAATAATTCCTTTAGCAGCGCCAGGTGCAATCGTATTGTTTGCAACAGCCTCATCAATATGATTTACCGCATCCAGAAAATAATCATGACTAGGAAGACCATCTGGCCCTAAGGGTTCTTGAGTTTCATTCTTCATTTTTTGTTTCCTTAAATGACTCTTTAAATCATCTGATCTACTTTATAGAAAAACTTGCGTGCATAGGCAAGAATTTCTTTATCAGTAGGATGATCAACCGTTTCTACGCCAACAATCTTTTCCGCAATCGCTGCATCATGCTTATGGGCGTGCTTAATGAGCTCTAGCTTTGCTGAGCCAGGCCCAAGAATCAAAATTTCTTTAGATTCATTCACGGCATTAATAACTGAATGCAGGTATTTGGAATCTAAAGCCAGTTTGCCGCTACCGACCTCATTGGCTTTGTGATGCAGATGTGTATGGGTGCTCTTGCTACGAATCACTTCGGCTTCACTAGCGTCTTCGCTCAAAAACATAACATGAGCCTCTTTATGGTCAATCCAAATTACTGCGTGGTTTAGTGACATATTCTTCCTATGATTAGTATTAACTACTCCTTGAGAATACTCCTGCAATGTATAAGAATCCTCGTAAACCCACTGATGAAGTGACATTCGGCTTGATTTAAGTCAAATGGTTTGTATTAGCATTAAATTCGTATACTCAGACTATCCACATTTAAGCTCATTATGGCCATGTCCCCTAATAAATACATACCTATTCGATATATTCCATTTGGCCTTTGTATCTTGGGGGCTATCGTGAGTTTTGCCTCTTTGCAACTGTACCCACAGGCTTGGAATTTTTTCCTACTCTTTGGCTTTCTGTCATTCGTGGGCATGTATGACGTCTCACAAACCAAAATAGCCATTCTTCGTAACTATCCTGTTATAGGTCATTTGCGCTTCATGCTCGAATTTATTCGTCCTGAAATTCGCCAGTACTTTATCGAGGGTGACAATGATGAAACCCCTTTCTCAAAAGAGCAGCGCACATTAGTCTATTCACGCGCTAAGGCTGTACCGGATCAAATTCCTTTCGGCACCACTCTGGATGTCATGGCCCCTGGCTATCAATGGATTAATCAATCATTGGCCCCTACCCGCTTACCTAGTCATGATTTCCGGGTCGAGATTGGCGGTAAAGATTGCATACAGAAATATTCAGCCAGTATTTTTAATATCTCGGCAATGAGCTTTGGGTCACTTAGTGCCAACGCTATATTGGCTTTAAATCTTGGCGCTAAAAAGGGTGGCTTTGCTCATGACACCGGAGAAGGCTCCATCTCGCAATACCATCGTGTGCATGGTGGCGATCTCATCTGGGAAATTGGTTCGGGCTACTTTGGCTGCCGCAATTCCGACGGCACTTTTAGTGAAAGTAAATATGCGGAGAATGCCTTAGACCCTCAGGTCAAAATGATTGAGATCAAGCTCAGTCAAGGCGCTAAGCCTGGTCATGGCGGCATCTTGCCAGGCTCTAAGGTAACGGCTGAGATCGCTGCTGCGCGTGGTGTCAAGGAGGGTGAGGCCTGTATCTCGCCTGCCTCACATAGCGCATTCTCAACTCCGCTTGAGCTCATTTACTTTGTGAAGAAATTACGTGATCTGTCTGGCGGTAAGCCAGTTGGTTTTAAATTTTGTGTTGGCCATCCGTGGGAATGGTTTGGCATTGTTAAGGCTATGCTGGAAACTGGTATTTATCCAGACTTCATCGTGGTAGACGGCTCTGAGGGTGGAACAGGCGCATCGCCAGTGGAGTTTACCAATCACGTGGGCACACCACTGCAAGAAGGTCTTCGTCTGGTTCATAACACCCTAGTGGGTGTAAATCTAAGAGATCAAATCAAAATTGGCTGCGCTGGTAAGATCATTAGCGCCTTTGATATGGCTGTGGCTTTTGCTTTAGGTGCCGATTGGTGCAATAGTGCACGCGGCTTTATGTTCTCGATTGGCTGCATCCAGGCTCAGGTATGCAATACAGGCAACTGTCCTACTGGCGTCACCACACAGAATGCATTGCGCCAGAAAGCTCTAGTGGTACCCAACAAGGCAGAACGAGTATATAACTTTCATAATGAAACCTTGAAGACCTTGAAAGAACTGGTCGAGGCGGCCGGCTTACATCACCCTAGTGAAATTGATGCCCCTCATATCATTCGACGCATTAACAAGCATGAAGTGCGCCTTCTATCTTTCCTATTGCCAGAGATGCCTGCCGGCCTGTTACTCAAGGCAGAACACATAGATCCAAGTCTGAATCTGCCCAGGGTATTTGAGCTGTATTGGAATCGCTCCCAATCCCAAAGCTTTGCTACTTTAAAGAATTAATTGTTGAAGGCTCTTGAATGATCTTAGGTCTCCCGTTGCTGGGTCTTCAAATGTAATTTCTTTGGCCAATAACTGTAATGGCTTAGAGAAATCTAAGTCGTATTCTTGATACGGTGTGAGAACAGGATAAATCTGATCATGCTTTATTGGAATACTTAGAGCATTGAGATGACAACGCAATTGATGCTTTTTGCCGCTACCTGGTGTTAATCGGTATTTAGCCCATGACTTATTTTTTTCTATGAGCTCGATAAATGTGTCTGCGTTTGACTCACCTACCACCTCCTGCATCTGCAGAAAATGTTCTGATTCTTCAAGGCGGCTTTGATAAGTCATGGGAAGTTTTTTTTCCAGGCCCTCAGAGTATGGCGCTATTGCCTCATAAACTTTGTTGACTGCTCTATCCCTGAACAAATTTTGGTATTGAGCTCTTTCATCAGGCTTTATAGAAAAAATGACCAAGCCAGCAGTGTCGCGATCAATCCGATGAATGGGACTGAGTGTTTGGATGCCCGCTCTTTTCTTAAGTCTATTTAATAAGGTTTGATGCAGGTAAAGTCCACTTGGCGTTACCGGCAAAAAATGGGGTTTATCTGCAACCAAAATATGTTCGTCCTGAAAGAGAATCCGCTCTTCAAATGGAATGTTAGGCTCACGAGCAAGACGCCTAAAGTACAGAAGGTGGGTATTTGGTAGGTAAGGACTGTTTGCGGGCAGAGCTTGGCCGTCTTGATCTAGGATGAGGCCTTCATCGAAACGTTGCTCCCACTCATCTTTTGGAATGTGAGGGAATTGCTCTATAAAGAATTGCAGCAAATTCAGATGGGCTTGATCGGCAGGCAAATACACCCGCGATGCTGAGACTCCTTCTGAATTAACTTTTGTGCTCATAGCGCCCCATAGATAGAAGCCCTATTTTATGCTTTTCCCTGAGCGTAATTAGCGTCGCTTTATTTGGCCTGACCAAATACTGGGTCGCGTTTTTCCAGGAAAGCAGTAATACCCTCTCGGTAGTCACTTCCCATATACACATTCTTGCGCAAGGATTGTAGGTGTTCAAATACGGCGGGATTCATGACTGCGGCATCAGAAAGCATTTGCGCTTGGGCTTTGAGCACAGAGTTAGCCTGAGGCGAACGTGAAGCAATGGTTCGGGCCATTTGGTAGGTTTTGGACTCTAGTTCACCTGAGACATACAGATGATTCAGGATGCCAATCTGCAAGGCCCGATCAGCGCCAATAGGGTCAGCAGTCAGGAACATTTCTTTTACAACATTCAAGGGCATACGTGACATGAAGTGCAAAATGCCGCTTGCGGTATAAGGTAGACCCAACTTGGCTGGTGTAATTGCAAAGGTGGAATCATGATCACCAATAGCAATATCACAACTCATGATTAAATCAGTCGAAGCGCCCCATACCGAACCATCTACCATGGCTATCACCGGCGCTCTAAAGGCCCTGATGGATTGAAGCAAAACCATGACAGGGTCATCGGCGGGCAAGGGATCCCGCTCTGATCTAGGTAATTCCATCACATCATGACCTGCAGACCAAACTTTATTCTTTTGATCTGATCTCAAAACCAAGACCCGCACATCTTGCTTGCCAAACTCTTCTAGCGCGTGGTGCATCTCCTCTATTAAGCACTCACTTAATGCATTACGCTTTTCGTAGTGATTAAACCGAATTGTGGCAATTAAATCAGCTTGCTCTGTTTTGATATATTGATAGTTCAAAATACTGTCTCTAATTTTATGTTTACGTCTTTGTTAGGCTGCAATCAAAATATCACCCAGCTCCATCTTTTCCCACCAGATAAAGGGTAAAAGATAGACTGGCTCACCAGCATCCTGAAGAATTTCCAGTGCCCCATCATTGGTCTTGTTAGCCTCATACTTTCCAGGGCTTAGAGGTCTACAGCCATTATCGGTACCATCATTACGACGCATTCTGGCAATAATATTGCGAGTGATATAGACGACCATATTTCCCCCTGATTTAATCGCTGACTAAGTAAGCAAATTCACAACTTCAACTTATTCCTCCTTAAACAGCGGTAATGAGCTAAATGCCCTGTTTTTGACAGGTTTTACCCAAAACTGGGCATGCCTCACTTTTACGCACCCATCTTGTGCGCCGTAATAATGCACCCTTGTGGTGAACTTATAGAGTTTGAGTTATGTCTATACACGCTGCCCTACACCACGTCACCGAATATATATATGACCGCCCAGTCAAACTGGGACCGCAGGTAATTCGTCTGCGACCGGCACCTCATTGCCGCAGTCATATTCTTTCCTACTCTCTCAAGATTGAGCCTGAAGGTCATTTCATTAACTGGCAACAAGACCCATTTTCAAACTATCAAGCTCGTTTGGTTTTTCCTGAACCAACGACACGCTTTAAGGTTACTGTAGATCTGGTAACAGAGATGGCGGTATATAACCCATTTGATTTCTTTTTAGAGCCAGATGCTGAAGACTACCCCTTTACCTACAGCCAAGATCTGAAGAAAGAGTTACGCCCTTACCTCGGTAAAAAGAGAAATGACGGCATCAACAAATACTTTAAAACGGTTGATCGCAGCAAGATGCGCACTATCGATTTTTTAGTTGCACTCAATCAAAAAGTTCACAAGGATATTGGCTACACCATTCGAATGGAGCCTGGAGTACAGACCCCAGAAGAGACGTTAAAACTTCGCAGTGGTTCTTGTCGTGACTCTGCTTGGTTAATGGTGAATCTCTTGCGTCTTTGCGGACTCGCGTCGCGCTTTGTTTCAGGCTACCTCATTCAGCTCAAGCCAGATGTCAAGGCGCTTGATGGACCGAGTGGAACAGAGGTAGATTTCACTGACTTGCATGCCTGGTGCGAGGTGTATTTGCCAGGCGCTGGCTGGATTGGCTTAGACCCAACTTCCGGCCTATTTGCTGGCGAGGGGCATATCCCTGTTGCCTGCACGCCTGAACCTTCAGGTGCAGCCCCGATTGAAGGTGGTGTTGACGAATGTGAAGTGCAGTTTGCTCACTCCATGGAGGTTACTCGCATTTATGAAGCACCCCGAGTAACCAAACCGTACACCGAAGAACAGTGGCAAGCGATTGTTGATCTGGGCCATCAAGTTGATAAGCAATTGGTTGCGGGTGACGTTCGCTTGACCATGGGTGGTGAGCCTACTTTTGTATCCGTTAATGGACGTGATGAACGTGAATGGAATGTAGATGCATTAGGACCAACGAAGCGGGGTTACGCAACCGATTTAGTAGAAAAACTTCGCAAAGAATATGGCGATGGTGGCTTCCTTCATTTTGGTCAAGGCAAATGGTATCCAGGAGAACAACTCCCTCGTTGGGCTTTGTCAATCTACTGGAGGGCTGATGGGCAGCCTATCTGGAAAAATCCCAAACTCTTCGCCGATGAACGCCATCCTACGAATTACACCAGCAAAGATGCTGAGAAATTTGTCTACACACTTTCCAAAAAATTAGGTTTAGCGGATAAATTTATCGAACCTGCTTATGAGGATGTTTTTTATTACCTCTGGCGGGAATCTAAACTACCTGTCAACGTTGACCCCTTCAAATCAAACCTAGACGATGAGATGGAGCGCACTCGCTTAAAGCGGGTCTTCACGCAGAAATTAGATTCTGTGGTGGGCTACGTTCTCCCTATCGAAGCGAATGAAGGAAAGAATTACCTAGATACCGCTTGGAAGACGGGTCCTTGGGAATATCGTGATGATCGTCTTTATCTGCTACCAGGGGATTCGCCAATGGGCTATCGACTCCCCCTGGAGTCACTACCCTGGGTTAGTAAAGCAGATTATCCCTATCTCATCGAGCAAGATCCATTTGCTCCTAGACCGCCATTAAACAGTCAAGCGTCAATTGTTCACCAACAACAACCAGTCCGTAAAGAATTTACAACATCTGGCAAAACGATTTGGAGTCAGTCACAAGAAGTAAGACATCCAAAACGTCAAGAATCAGCTGCATGGGTTACCAGAACAGCGATGTGCGTAGAAGCGCGTGATCCAATGCGCTCCAATGGACCCAAGGCTGAGAATGAGCATGGTGGTAAGTCAGGCGTGCTGTATGTCTTTATGCCCCCACTCGCCCGTCTTGAAGACTATCTTAATTTATTGCAGGCAGTAGAAGCCACCGCCGAAGAGCTTCAGTTTCAAATTGTATTGGAGGGATATACCCCGCCACGCGATCCACGCTTGAAGTTATTACAAGTGACACCAGATCCAGGGGTCATTGAAGTGAATATTCATCCAGCCCATAACTGGGGCGAGTTAGTTGAGCATACGGAATTCTTATATCAAGCCGCTTTTGAATCTCGCCTTTCTGCTGAGAAATTTATGGCAGATGGCCGCCATACCGGTACAGGTGGTGGCAATCACTTTGTGATGGGTGGTGCGACACCGATTGATAGCCCGTTCTTACGCAAGCCTGAACTCTTAGCAAGTCTGATTTTGTATTGGCATAACCACCCAAGCTTGAGCTATCTCTTTAGCGGCATGTTTATTGGACCAACAAGTCAAGCGCCTCGAGTGGATGAAGCACGCAATGACCAAATCTACGAATTAGAAATCGCGCTGAAAGAAATTCGAAAGAATCGCAAGAAGTTTGGCCAAAGCATGCCGCCATGGCTGGTCGATAGAACCCTACGCAATATCCTGATTGATGTCACTGGCAACACCCATCGTAGCGAGTTCTGTATCGATAAGATGTATTCACCAGATAGTCAAACGGGTCGCTTAGGCTTACTAGAATTACGTGCTTTTGAAATGCCTCCACATGCACATATGAGCATTGTCCAGCAATTACTCATTCGTGCCTTGATAGCTCGCTTCTGGGATAAGCCTTACGAAGCACCAATGACGCGCTGGGGAACTGAACTCCATGACCGCTGTCTCTTACCAACATTTATCAAAATGGACTTTGATGATGTCATTCAAGAGATGCAAAAGCATGGTTACGACTTTAAGCCGGAGTGGTTTGCACCTCACCTTGAGTTCCGCTTCCCGCTCATTGGACAAGTACAAACGATGGGCACAGAAATCACCCTACGCAATGCGCTTGAACCATGGCATGTTATGGGCGAGGAAAATGCTGCAGGCGGCACCGCACGCTATGTTGACTCCTCATTAGAGAGAATTGAGTTACGTGTTACTGGCTTAAATCAAAGTCGCTACACCATCACCTGCAATGGCGAGCCTTTGCCACTCCAACCAACAGGAGTTGCGGGAGAGTATGTGGCAGGCGTTCGTTATAAGGCTTGGAATCCTCCATCCAGTCTGCACCCGAGTATTGGTATCCATGTTCCATTGATTTTTGATGTGATCGATACCTGGAATAAACGCTCTGTAGGGGGCTGCCAATACCACGTTGCCCACCCTGGAGGCCGAAACTACGATAACTTCCCTATCAATGCCTATGAGGCAGAGAGTCGCCGCCTTTCTCGCTTCTTCAGGATGGGCCATACCCCAGGAACAAATGAAGGGGTTCAGGCGAATATTGATCTCCCAGCTAGTAAGGAATTTCCATTTACGCTGGATATGCGGCGATGAGACAATAGTTTGTGGACAACCTTCAGACCGATTCTTTGAAAGACACAAGCAATCCCTCGCTAGTGGAGGATATCAACCGTCTATCACCTATACCCAAAGAGGGACACTTTGATGAGTTACGAGGGAAATCAGAGTCTCTACTGCCTCAATGGCAAACCTTTTTTGAATCCCTTGGTCCCTCGGGGTTAAGCGATCTTGATCAACGTACCCAAGAACTCAATAGGCAGATTCGGGATAACGGCATTACGTATAACGTCTATGCCGATGAGTTTGGTCCGCAACGCCCTTGGTCGGTAGATTTATTTCCGCTCCTCATAAGCCCTGATTCTTGGCAAAAAATTCAGTCTGGAGTTTTGCAGCGAGCACGCTTACTCGAAGCGATTATGGCGGATGTGTATGGACCGCAAAATTTGCTTAAAGAAGGATGGATTCCTCCAGCATTAATTTATGGTCATCCCGGTTACTTACGCTCCATGCATGGCGTCGAGCTGAAAAACAGAAAATATCTTCACATCATGGCTTTTGATTTAGCCAGAGCACCTGATGGATCATGGTCAGTTCTGTCTCAACGCACCCAAGCACCTTCTGGTCTTGGATATCTTTTGGAAAATCGTAACCTGATTGCAAGGCAATTTCCTAAGGCATATGAGCTCATGCAGGTTGCCCCACTAGCCAATGCCTATAGAGACTTAATCGATGCATTGAAGCTTGAAAGCCCGGCAGGTGCAAATGCCCATATTGCTCTACTTACTCCAGGACCTTATAACGAGACCTACTTTGAGCACGCCTATCTCGCTCGTTACCTCGGCCTAACTTTGGTTGAAGGTGGTGATTTAACTGTACGCGATCAACATTTGTTTTTGAAAACAGTGCGCGGTTTAGAGCCTGTACATATTTTATTGAAGCGTTTGGATGATGAGTTTTTAGATCCTTTAGAACTTCGCTCTGATTCCACCCTTGGCGTCCCTGGTCTATTACAAGTGATACGCGCCGGAAATGTTGTATTAGCAAACGCGCCTGGCTCGGCCTTCCTAGAATCACCCGCACTATTAGGATTCCTGCCGTCGATTAGCGAGAGACTTTTAAATGAAAAAGTACAGCTTCCAGCAATGGATACCTGGTGGTGCGGTGAACGCGCTGCACTAGAGGCTGCGATTCCGAATTTAGGGCATAGTGCCATTAAGCCAACGTTTCCGCATGGTACAGGTCATCAAAGTTACGAATCCGATTTAGGCTGCGATCTAAATCAGGCTCAGTTAGATGAATGGGTGGGACGCATTACCAGGCAGCCCGATGAGCACACTGTGCAAACCTACATTCCATTGGCACAAATGCCAACCTGGTTAAATGCCTTTAACATCAATGATGCGTCTTTGATTGAGCCCCACTCATATATGTTGCGAGTCTTTGCCCTGAGTGATGGTTCTAATAGCTGGCAAGTATTGCCTGGTGGACTTGCCCGTATCGCAAGTACTGATTCAGGCATTGCTTCTATGCAACGAGGCGGTAGTAGTGCGGATGTATGGGTTCAAAGCCCGCAGCCCTCCCAAGAGCAAGGACAACATTTACAGCATCCGATTCAAGCCCCTGAAAAAATGATGCGCAAGCGCTTAGTTACCAGCCGCGCTGCCGAGAATCTCTATTGGTTTGGGCGCTATACCGAGCGCAGTGAAAATATTCTGCGCTTAGCCAAGCTTTATCTTGAAAATATTAATAGCGAATACACCCCTTCCCGTTCATTGTGGTCTTGGCTAGAAAACCTATGTCACTACTACGGACTTGTGCCTGAAGGTGTGCCAAGTAATTTTGACCAGAGTGATATGCGTCACCGAATTTTTGAGCGCACTTTAATTAACTCTCTCAATGCCAGCGACAGCGTCACCAGCGTGGGCTATAACCTGAATGCCATGAAACGCACGGCCTCTAATGTGAGGGAACGACTCTCCCCGGAGCAATGGAGCACCATCAATCATTGCATTGAGCAATTTCAGGCTGATTGCCATAAAGCTAATACCTTTAATGATTTTTCTTCCTCGCTCGCTATCGACGCTTTAAATGGTGCGAGTAGTTGCTTAGCGGCAATCACTGGCGCTCAAACTGACCGTATGACACGTGATGATGGCTGGCAACTACTTTCAATTGGCAGGCATATCGAGAGACTCGCCTTTCTGACAAACGCATTAGATTCAGCCATCGTTTCTGGCTTACTTAATAATCCAAATGCAGACAGCTCAGGTTATACCGCTCTACTCAATTTATTTGATAGCACGATCACCTTTCATGCACAGCATCAACAAAGTCGCGAGATAGCCCCTTTAATTAGCTTATTAGTGATGGATGATGAAAACCCACGTTCTCTGGCCTGGGTTAGTAAAGCGCTCCGCGCCAGACTTTCTAAACTTGCGGGCACCGAGAGAAATAGCCCGGATGAGCTAACCCGTAGTGTCATTAATCTACTAGATTACGACTTATATACCTTATCGACTGCCGATGGATTTGGCAATCTCTCCAACCTGAGAAACTGTTTGAGTAATTGCTCGCAATCTGCCTGGAATGTTTCAGATGAAATTAGCGCACGCTATTTCAATCTGATTCTCTCTAATGAATATAGTATCCACATGTAATGCGCCAATTATGTTGCTAGAAATTACCCACGATACTCGCTACTCGTATGATCCTGATGTTGAGATTGCCCAACATTTTGCCCACCTCAAACCGACTGATCTAGAGACACAACGGATATTAAAGTCCGAAGTTCAGGTGAGCCCGAGGCCTTCTTGGAGCGAAGAGAATATAGATAGCCATGGAAATGTTTGCACCTTCTTTTCTTTGCAGAATAGACACAGTGAATTACTCATTACAGCCAAATCACTGATCGAGACTACAGCTACTGAATATGGCCCCAAGCCCCAGGAAACTGCACCCTGGGAGCTAGTACGCGAATACTTCCGCTATCACTCCAATACCCAATGGGATGCTGCCTCAGAATTTCTATTTACATCTCCATTCATTACTTTGAGACCAGAGTTTGCAGAATTTGCGAGGGCTAATTTCACGGCCGGGAGACCAGTACTAGAAGCGGCGATTGATTTAATGAAGCGCATCTATAGTGAATTCCATTACGTTAGTAAAAGTACTGACATCAACACCCCCGCGCTAGAGGCGCTGAATAAGCGAGAAGGCGTATGTCAGGACTTCGCACATATTTTGATTGCGTCGCTCCGCAGTATCGGCATACCAGCAAAATATATAAGCGGCTATATTCTGACCAATCCTGCACCCGGTCAAGCAAGGCTGATTGGCGGAGATGCTTCGCATGCTTGGGCATCAGTTTATGTCCCCAGCATGGATGAAAACGGCATCCTAGGTAAGGGTATTTGGTGTGATCTAGATCCAACCAATAATCGCTGGGGCTTCGTAACTCCTGGGGAAGATTATGTTCACTTGGCCCAAGGAAGAGACTACTCAGATGTCTCCCCTATTCGCGGGGTAATACATGGTGGAGCAGACCATACGCTAGAGGTAGCGGTAACGGTGATGCCTATTAACTCTTAGGCGCCCTTTTCTTACCAATAAAAAACCGCCCGAAGGCGGTTTTATTATTTGAAGAGTGCGCTACTGACGTCTTAGTCTGCGTAGATACCTGCAGCCTTAATGATTGGCGTCCATAAATCAATCTGCGCCTTCAGATGCTTTTTCAAGCCTTCTGGAGTAGCATTTGCCTGGGATGGGATCTCAACACCCAACTCAGCCATGTGCTGCTTATAGAGTGGATCTTGAATGGCGCCTTGCAATGCTTTGGCCAACTTATCCATCTCTGGTTTAGGAGTGCCTTTGGGAGCATAAACACCATGCCAAACTTTCACTTCAAAGTTCTTCAAGCCCTGCTCATTGAGCGTAGGAATCTTGTCAAAAGCCTTAATGCGCTGCATCGTAGTTGTGCCGTACGGCTTCACTGCATTGGTTGCCAACTGACCTGATAGGTTAGTTGTCTGATCACACATCAATTGCACTTGGCCCCCGATTAAGTCGGTCAACGCAGGTGCAGTGCCTTTATATGGAACGGTTGTTAAATCCAACTGAATGCGACTCATAAAGAGCAAACCGCATAAGTGACTAGCAGAACCTACACCAGCATTGGCATAAGCAATCTTGCCTACGTTTGCTTTCATATACGGGAGGAGTTCTTGATAATTCTTAGGAGGTAAATCTTTATTACCAACCAAAATCATCGGTACGTCAGCAACTTGACCAACATACTCATAGTCATTCATTGGGTCAAAGCCTAAGTTCTTATATAGAGCTGGGGCCGTGGACATGCCAATATGGTGAATCAACAATGTGTAACCATCGTTCTTAGAGTTAATGACTCGCTTGGCGGCAATCGTACCGCCAGCGCCAGGACTGTTATCCACAATCACTTGTCCTTTGAGTTGCTTACCCATTGCTAAAGCAAGTTCGCGAGCTACCTTATCGGTTGGACCGCCTGCTGAGAACGGCACAACTAATGTAATTGGACGATCGCCAGGAAAATCAGCTGCATTTGCAGCAGAAATGCTAACGCCTAGTGCGCACAGCGAAATTGCTGCAATGCGAATAATTGATTGGGATATTTTCACGGGGATCCTTGCTTTTAGTGTTTACAGTTATAGACCAGTAGTTTAGAGAATTTGCCAGCCCTTTGGTGGGAAATTCTCTAAAAAATACTATTTCTTAAGCTTCCCAAAGGCAGCTGCCATTGCATTATTCATAGGAGGCGCTTGCCTTCTATCTTCTTGTGGCTTTCTAGCATCTGGAGTCTTAGGGCGATTGGGTGCTCTTAGTTCTGGCTTGGAGGCCTTAGGAGCTTCATCTGTCAATCGCATAGTGAGCGCGATTCGTTTGCGCTTTTCATCCACTTCTAGCACTTTGACCTTAACAACCTGCCCTGCTTTAACTACGCTATGCGGATCTTTTACAAAAGTATTGGACAACGCAGAAATATGAACCAATCCATCTTGATGCACACCAATGTCCACAAAGGCGCCAAAGGCAGCAACGTTTGTCACTACACCCTCCAGAATCATATCGGTCTTCAGGTCGCTAATTTTTTCTACGCCATCTTGAAAGGTTGCAGTGGTAAATTCTGGACGTGGGTCGCGTCCAGGCTTTTCTAATTCTTTAATGATGTCGGTTACGGTAGGAACGCCGAACTGACCATCGGCATATTTTTCTGGCGAGAGTGATTTAAGTAAGCTAGCATCGCCAATGACTTCTTTGACACCCTTTTTAATATCCTTCAAAATCTTTTCTACCAAAGGATAAGATTCTGGATGAACCGCAGAGGCATCCAATGGATCATCGCCATTCATGATGCGTAAGAAGCCAGCAGCTTGCTCATACGTTTTATCGCCGAGGCGTGGAACACTCTTGAGATCAGCCCTCGATTTAAATGCACCCTTGCTGTCACGGTACGCTACGATGCCCTCAGCAACAGTAGAGCTTAAGCCTGAGACCCTTGCTAGCAATGGTGCAGAGGCTGTGTTGACATCTACACCTACCGCGTTCACACAATCCTCGACCACCGCTACCAATGATTTTGCTAATTGGGTTTGCATCACATCATGCTGATACTGGCCGACGCCAATCGATTTCGGATCAATCTTGACTAACTCTGCAAGCGGATCTTGCAATCTGCGTGCAATGGATACAGCGCCACGTAATGAGACGTCCATACCCGGTAATTCTTTTGAAGCATATTCAGAAGCCGAGTAAACCGAAGCACCCGCTTCAGAGACCACGATCTTGGTGAGTTTGAGCTCTGGCTTAGCTTTAATGAGTTCTTGCGCCAATTTATCTGTTTCACGAGATGCTGTGCCATTACCAATCGAGATCAAGGTGGCATTATGTTTCTCAGCTAGCTTTGCCAGAGTGTGTAATGAACCAGCCCAATCATTTTTGGGTTGATGTGGGTAAATGACATCGGTATCCACCACTTTGCCAGTGGCATCTACTACTGCTACCTTCACACCGGTACGCATACCAGGGTCAAGGCCAATGGTCACTCTTGGACCGGCAGGTGCCGCCAGAAGAAGATCTTTTAGATTGCGGGCAAATACGTTAATTGCCTCAGTTTCTGAGCGTTCACGCAGTGCTGTCATCAGCTCTGACTCTAAATGCAAAGAACATTTGATGCGCCAAGTCCAGCGCACGGTATCCGCCAGCCAAGCATCCGCTGGGCGACCATTATTTTTAATCTTGAAATGATTAGCAATCCGGTTTTCACAAGGATTATGAGGGGCATCCCACTTTAGTTTTTCTTCTTCGGTATCTAGGCGCAGATTAACCATCAACATCTGCTCACGTCGACCTCTAAACAAAGCTAGAGCACGATGCGATGGAATTGCTTTGATTGGCTCAGAGTAATCAAAGTAATCCGCAAACTTTTCACCCTCTTGCTCTTTGCCAGCAATCACCTTGGAATCCACTACACCATGATCTTGCAAGTAGATGCGAAGGGATTGCACTAATGCAGCATCCTCAGCAAAGCGCTCCATCAGAATTTGACGGGCACCTTCAAGGGCAGCTTTAGTATCCGGTACCCCAGGATTATCAGTGCCATCTACCTGAAACGCCTCCTTAAGATATTTAGCAGCCTCTATTTCTGGATCGAGATTTGGGTTATTGAGTAAATCATTTGCTAATGGCTCTAAGCCGGCTTCTAGCGCGATTTGTGCTTTGGTTCTTCTCTTAGGCTTATATGGCAGGTAGAGATCCTCGAGCCGCGTCTTATCTTCTGCCAGCATGATGGCTTTGAGCAACTCTGGCGTCATCTTGCCCTGCTCATCAATGGAAGCAATAATTGTTTTACGACGATCTTCTAGTTCGCGAAGGTAGCTAAGACGCTCTTCTAATAATCGCAATTGCGTGTCATCTAAGCCGCCAGTCGCTTCTTTACGGTAACGAGCGATAAATGGGACGGTAGCACCCTCATCCATCAGGGCTATAGCAGCAACTACTTGAGCAGGTTTAGCGGAAAGTTCTTGGGCAAGGCGTTGTTCTATCGATGGCAGCATGAAATGATTAATTTACTCAGATTTTAGGAATATTGGTGTGATGGAAAAATAAGAGCCACCCAAAGGTGACTCTTATTTAACTAACAGCGTGACTAATTAAAGCAACTTGGAAAATTATTCGCGAGATGCTTTCTTACGATCATGCTCCTTCAGGTGACGCTTACGGATACGTACGCTTTTTGGTGTTACTTCAACCAACTCATCATCACTAATGAACTCAACCGCATACTCCAAAGTCAAATCGATTGGTGTTACCAAGCGAACTGCTTCGTCAGTGCCTGAAGAGCGAACGTTGGTTAATTGCTTACCTTTAATTGGGTTCACAACCAAGTCATTGTCGCGACTATGAATACCAATCACCATGCCCTCGTACACAGGATCACCATGGCTAACAAACATACGGCCACGATCTTGTAACTTCCAAATAGCGTAGGCAACTGCTTCACCATCATCTTGACTAATCAATACGCCATTATGACGTTCACCCAAGATTCCATCTTTAGCCGGAGCATAAGAATCGAATGTGTGGCTCATCAAGCCATTACCGCGAGTCATGGTCATGAAGTCGCCTTGGAAGCCGATCAAACCACGTGCAGGAATACGGTACTCAAGACGGGTACGGCCTTTTCCGTCACTCACCATATCTTGCAGCTCACCTTTACGCTTACCCAAGTCTTCCATCACGGAACCTTGAGTAGCATCTTCTACGTCTACCGTTAAGTTCTCATACGGCTCCATCTTGACGCCATTTTCCTCATGGAAGACAACACGTGGACGGGAAACTGCCATCTCATAGCCTTCACGACGCATGGTCTCTACCAAGATGGTGAGATGCAGCTCGCCACGACCAGACACTTCAAATACAGTATCGTCATCAGTTTCTTTTACGCGCAAAGCCATGTTGGCCTTTAATTCACGATCAAGACGCTCACGAATTTGGCGGCTAGTTACAAACTTACCTTCACGTCCAGCTAATGGGCTCGTGTTCACCATGAAGTTCATGGTCAAAGTAGGTTCGTCAATCTTGAGCATTGGCAATGGATCTGGCTTATCAACTGCACATACGGTTGTACCAATAGCCAACTCTTCAATACCATTGATAAGCGCGATGTCGCCAGCAACTGCCTCTTCAACGATTTCGCGCTCGAGACCTTTAAATTTCAATACTTGGTTAATGCGACCTTTGAATGGAGTGCCATCAGGACCATTCATGCAGACTACTTCCATGCCTGACTTCACACGCCCGCGGCTAATACGGCCAACTCCGATCTTGCCAACATAACTGTTGTAGTCAATTGAAGAAATCTGGAATTGCAAGGGGCCATCTGCATCATCATCACGCACAGGGACGTGCTTCAGGACAGCATCAAACAAGGGGCGCATATTACCTTCGCGCACATCTTCTGTTTCTCCTGCATAACCATTCAAGCCTGATGCATAGATAACAGGGAAATCTAACTGCTCTTCGGTTGCACCAAGCTTATCAAACAGCTCAAAAGTGGCGTTAATCACGTAATCACAACGCGCACCCGGGCGGTCAACTTTATTAATCACTACGATTGGCTTTAAACCTAAAGCCAAGGCTTTCTTGGTTACAAAGCGGGTTTGTGGCATTGGGCCTTCAACCGCATCAACTAAGAGCAACACACCGTCAACCATAGAGAGAACGCGCTCTACTTCACCACCGAAGTCCGCGTGTCCTGGAGTATCAACGATATTGATATGTGTGCCGTCATACTCTACAGCACAGTTTTTAGACAAAATAGTAATGCCACGCTCTTTTTCCAAGTCGTTTGAGTCCATGACGCGTTCGGTCATTTTTTCATTAGAGCGGAATGTGCCAGATTGGCGCAAGAGTTGGTCAACCAAGGTAGTTTTTCCGTGGTCAACGTGGGCGATGATGGCGATGTTACGAAGTGCGCGTTTAGTCATGTGAAGCTTCTAAAGTTAAGAATATAAATTCGGGTTAATTAAGATTAGTGGGTGAATAAGTTAAAGTTATTTAATGAGCAGAAGAGATTAAGCGCTTCGGATGCAAAACCCCGGAGCGCCAATCAGCAGTGCCAATAAAGTTATGAGGAGCAGCAGTGGCGCGATAAATGCGCACTAATGCTTCGATGGAAGGTAAATTGAGTGGAACACGTTGCCCCATCTCGAGACGCTTGGCTTGCTGCTCATCCACGGTTAAATGGGGCAAGGTTTGCAAAAGCGCATCAACCGGCAAAATGTAGTCAGCAGTATTTTTCAAGCCGCTCTGAATCGATTCAATCGTAAAAGATTGCTCTAGATTTAAGTGTCCAACTTCGGTACGGCGCAAACCTACCAAATGGGCGCCGCAGCCTAATGCATTTCCAATATCTTCGGCTAACACACGAATGTAAGTCCCTTTGCTGCAACTCACTTCTAATGTGGCTTCTGGCCAGTTGAAAGCAGTCCAACGAATAGAGTGAATCGTAATATCTCGTGGAGCGCGCTCTAACTCAACACCAGCGCGAGCATATTCATATAAAGGCTTGCCATCACGCTTAAGAGCTGAATACATTGGCGGCACTTGAGATATTGGACCAGTAAATTTTGGGAGCAAAGCGTCTAATGCGGACCTGATATCGGCATCACTTGCAAATACAGGCAAAGGCAACTCTTCAATCACTTGACCTTCAGCATCACCGGTATCAGTACGTGAGCCAAACTTCACTTGTGCAATATATGTTTTATCGGCTTCAAGTAGGTCTTGTGAATACTTGGTAGCCTCACCTAAGCAAATAGGAAGCAAACCCGTCGCCATCGGATCCAAAGTACCTGTGTGACCTGCTTTATCCGCATTAAATGCGCGCTTGACAGCAGTAACCGCACCTTGAGAACTCATTCCAGCTGGTTTATCTAGAAGCACGACGCCGTCGATTCGTATAGACATGAATTACTTGGTCTCGTCTTTGTGATCGCTCTCTACTGCTTGATCGATCAATCGAGACATTTCTATGCCATGCTCAACTGAGCTGTCATAGTGAAAATGCAATGTAGGGACTGTGTGAATATGTAAACGCTTAAACAAGAGTGAATGCAAATACCCTGCTTTTTCTTGCAGCGCTTTTAATGCATGTTCAGGCTCAGCACCCAAAACAGTAAAGAACACTTTAGCGTGTGCTAAGTCTGGAGTGAGCTCGATACTTTGTAAAGTAATCAAGCCCAAACTCGGACTGCGCAATTCGCGTGGAATAAGCTCGGCCAGGTCTCGCTGAATTTGATCGGCGAGACGCTGGTTACGATGCGGGCTAGTTTTGTGCATATTGCCTATGGTGCTTAGAGTGAACGTGCAACTTCAGTTACTTCAAACACCTCGAGCTGGTCACCTTCTTTAATGTCGTTGTAGCCTTTTAATGACAGGCCGCACTCAACACCGGCACGAACTTCTTTAGCGTCATCTTTGAAGCGCTTGAGAGAATCCAATTCACCAGTCCAAACAACCACGTTGTCACGCAAGAGACGAACACTAGATGTGCGTTTGATGATTCCATCAACTACCAAGCAACCAGCAATTGCGCCAACCTTGGATACCAAGAAGACTTGACGAATCTCTACGAGACCAGTGATTTCTTCTTTCTTATCTGGTGTCAACATGCCGCTCAATGCTAATTTCACTTCATCTACTGCGTCATAGATGATGTTGTGATAACGAATGTCTACGCCATTGTTCTCAGCTAATTTGCGAGCTGCCGCATCTGCACGGGAGTTGAAGCCAAAAATAACCGCCTTAGAAGCAACTGCCAAGTTCACGTCAGTTTCAGTAATGCCACCAACACCCGCGTGAACAATTTGAACTTTTACTTCTGGAGTAGAAAGCTTCATTAACGATTGAGCCAAAGCTTCTTGAGAGCCCTGTACGTCAGCCTTAATGATCAATGGCAATAACTTAGCCTCAATAGCGCCTTCTTCCATGTTTTCCATCATGGTCTCAAGCTTGAATGCTTGCTGTTTAGCCAACTTCACATCACGGAACTTACCTTGACGGAAAAGTGCAATCTCACGAGCCTTACGCTCATCAGGAACTACTTGCACTGACTCACCAGCTGCAGGAACATCACCTAAGCCTTGAATCTCTACCGGAATAGATGGGCCTGCTTCATTACATGGTTTACCGTTTTCATCCAACATGGCGCGGACGCGACCATAGGTTGAACCCGCCAACAGCATATCGCCACGTTTTAATGTACCTGACTGAACCAAGATAGTTGCCACTGGGCCCTTACCTTTATCCAAGCGAGCTTCAATGACCAAACCTTGTGCTGGGGCATCTTTTGGTGCCTTCAATTCTAAGATTTCCGCTTGCAACAGGACGTTTTCAAGGAGGGCATCAATGCCTTCACCTGTTTTTGCGGACACCGGAATAAATGGCACATCGCCACCGTACTCTTCAGGAACCACTTGTTCTGCCACTAATTCAGTTTTAACGCGCTCTGAATTGGCTTCCGGCTTATCAATTTTGTTAATAGCCACAACAATAGGCACGCCACCTGCAAGCGCATGGTGAATTGCTTCTTTTGTTTGCGGCATAACGCCGTCATCAGCAGCCACTACTAAGATCACAATATCGGTCGCCTTAGCACCACGAGCACGCATTGCCGTAAAGGCTTCGTGACCCGGTGTATCCAAGAAGGTAATCATGCCGCGTGGAGTTTCTACGTGGTACGCACCAATATGCTGAGTAATACCACCGGCTTCGCCAGTAGCCACTTTTGCAGCGCGAATCTTATCGAGCAAAGAAGTTTTACCGTGGTCAACGTGACCCATCACTGTTACTACTGGAGGACGTGGCAATAACTCTGCATCGTGACCATCAGTGCCGAGATCTAAATCGGGGTCATCTAATTTCGCAGCATGGGCTTTATGTCCCATTTCTTCCACGAGAATCATTGCAGTATCTTGGTCTAGAACTTGATTGATGGTGACCATCTGGCCCATACCCATCAATAACTTGATTACTTCCGCACTCTTCACGGCCATTGCATGAGCTAACTCAGCAACAGTAATGGTTTCTGGTACGTGAACATCACGCACTATTGCTTCTGTTGGCACTTGGAAGTTGGTATCTACGTTCGCTTCTGCAATTTGACGTTGCTTCTTACGGCCACCGCCTGAACGCCAACCACCAACACCTCCAGATGAATCACCACGTGTCTTGAGGCCGCCAGGTTTCTTGGCGCCTTCTTCTTGCCAAGTAGATGATGTCTCTGCAGATTTAATGGTCTTGCCGCCAACTTTGGCGACAGCCTTCTTCTTATCATCGGCACCTTCAACTTTGGCAGGCTTATGCAAAGTGCCTTTTTTCGCTTCTTCAGCAGCAATTTCACTTGGCGCCTTTAGAACGCGAGCGGGAGCACTCATCATGTCGCGAATCGCCAAAGCTTCAGCTTCTGCGGCAGCACGACGTAAACGAATGTCTGCTAATTCTTTTTCTTTAGATACAGCTAAATCTTTTGCAGCCTTATCTGCGGATGCTTTTTTCTCTGCGGCAGCTGCAGCAGCATCTGGAGCTTCATCGGCCGGAGCAACTTCTTTGACTACTGGAGCAGCAACTTCTTTTTGGCGAGCTTCTTCAGCTGCCTTCATTTCCGCTTCCTGACGAGCAAGTAACTCAGCTTGGCGCGTTGCCTCAGCTGCACGTTTTTCTAACTCTTCTTCAGAAATAACGGGTTTAGCTGGTGCAGCTTTTGCCTCCACTTTTACTGGAGCCACTTCTGGCTCTACTTCAGGAGCCTTGTCACCCGCCTTAACAAGCACGCGTTTTTTACGAACCTCAACCTGCACAGTGCGAGTGCGCCCAGCAGAATCTGCTTGACGAATTTCAGAGCTCTCGCGCTTGATTAAGGTAATCTTTTTGCGCGCGCCACTATCTGCACTGCCATGTGCTTTTTGCAAATGCTCGAGTAGGACAGTTTTGTCCTTTTCGGTAATGCTATCGTCCTCAGAACCTTTTTCGATACCGGCCGCCTTCAACTGCTCCAAGAGGTCTGGCGCGGTACGTTTTAATTCTTTAGCGAGTACTTTTACTGTTGTTGCCATGCACTACTTCCTCTCATGAAGTAAACCAATGTTCGCGCGCTTTCATGATGAGCGTTTTCGCAGTTTCTTCGTCAATTTGTGTCGCCTCAACCAGCTCATCAACAGCCAATTCAGCAAGGTCGTCACGGGTATGAACTTGATTGTCAGCAAGCTTAGCAATCAGTTCTGTTGTCATTCCCTCTAGGGAGCGCAGGTCTTGTGAAACCTCACCAATGCGCTCTTCTTTTGCTAACTCCATAGTCAACAAGGAATCACGCGCACGAGTACGTAACTCATTCACAGTATCTTCGTCGAATGAATCGATTTCTAACATTTCCGACAATGGCACATAAGCCACCTCTTCCAATGTATTGAAACCTTCTTCAATCAAAATATCAGCCACTTCCTGGTCTACATCCAACTTATCCATAAACAACTGGCGTACGGAAGATGCTTCTTTTTCAGTTTTCTCAGCAGACTCTTCAGGAGTCATGATGTTGATCTGCCAACCAGTCAAATCGCTTGCCAAACGAACATTCTGTCCGCTACGGCCAATGGCGATTGCTAAGTTCTCTTCGTCAACAACTACGTCCATTGCATGACGCTCTTCGTCAACGACGATAGATGACACTTGAGCTGGAGCTAAAGCGCCAATCACAAACTGGGCTGGATCTTCAGACCACAATACGATATCTACTGCTTCGCCAGCGACTTCGTTACGAACTGCAGTTACACGAGTACCACGAACACCAACGCAGGTACCGATTGGATCAATACGCTTGTCGTAAGTGATCACAGCAATCTTTGCGCGAACGCCAGGATCACGTGCAGCCCCTTTAATTTCTAATAAGCCCTGCTCCATCTCTGGAACTTCGTTCTCAAACAACTTGATCAAGAAGTCTGGGCAAGTGCGTGAGAGTTCGATTTGAGGGCCACGCGCTTCACGGTCCACTTTCAGGATGTATGCACGTACACGGTCGCCAGAACGTAAGTTCTCTTTTGGAATCATTTGATCGCGACGCAGCAATGCTTCAACACGGCCGGATTCAATAATCAAGCCATTCTTGTCAGCACGTTTGACAGTACCGGTCATGACTTTTTCGCCACGCTCCAGGTAGTCGTTCAAGATCTGCTCACGCTCAGCATCACGGATACGCTGCAAGATGACTTGCTTGGCAGCTTGTGCGCCGATACGACCGAAAGCTAAAGATTCAATTTGCTCTTCGATATAGTCACCGACTTCCATGTCAGCGAGCTGCTCTTGGGCTTCAAATTGCAAAATCTCTTTATCTGGCTCTTGTAGACCGGCTTCATTGGGAACAACCAACCAACGACGGAAGGTTTCGTATTCACCAGTTTCACGATCAATCGAAACGCGGATATCCACATCTTCGGTAGCGTAGCGCTTCTTAGTCGCAGAGGCTAACGCCATCTCCAACGCTTCGAATACGATCGCTTGATCAACGTTCTTTTCACGCGCTAACGCGTCTGCCAACATGAGAACTTCTCGGCTCATGACTTTCTTCCTTTGAAATCAATAACAGGGACCAACCGAGTCTTATCGACCTCGGCTAAAGAGAACTCCAATTGAGAGGGCTGACCATCAGCACCCTCAAATACCAAACCAAACTTTGCATCCGGTGAATTCAATTCACCACTCAGCAAACCTTGCAACTCACCACGAAAATTCTTACGGCTACCAACAGCAACACGCAACTTCAAATCTACTTGCATACCAGCAAAGCGCTCATAATCAGCAGCGCTTTTTACTGGGCGATCCAATCCTGGAGATGAAATCTCTAAACGCTCGTAAGGGATGTTTTCAACTGGCAATGTGTAGCTCAGTTGATGACTCACCTTCTCGCAATCCAACACAGAAATCAAACGTTCGTAATCCGGGTTTTCAATCGTGACACGCAGCAATCCTCCGGCTTCACGCTCAATCTCCACTAGCGTGTAACCCAAGTTTTCCAGCTCTGCAGAAATAACCTGCTGATCCTTCACGACACCCCTTCATACCAAAATGGCAAAAAAAAATGGGCTTCAAAGCCCATATTCTCGAAATTCAGAACAGGCCGACTTACGTTGATCGCAACATCAGTCGGTAACTACTCAAAACAGCAAAACCCTGCTGTAAGACCAAAATTATAGCCTATTTAGCAGAAAACCGATACAAATCAGAAGCTTTCGCCCGGATTACGCGGTTTTCTTGGCCCTTTATTGAAGGGTTTTCGTCCTTTTGGTGCACCACGCTTGGGCCCATTTCCAGGGCTTTGAGGATTTCCAGTCACAAATGCTGACTGGCCATGGTGAACTTTGCCGCCTTTACTGCGGTTTTGACCATTTCCGCCCTGGCCGCCCTGTCCACCTTGACCACCTTGACCACCTCGACCGCCTTGGCCCTGGCCAGGTCTACCGCCTTGGGTGCGACCTCGGAAAGGACCGCGCCCTTCACCGGAACCACCCCCGCCGCCTGGTTTACCGCCTCTACCCTGATGGGTGAGGCCGTTATGACCACTGGCAAGCGTTAAAGCATCACGGGAACCCCAATAAGAAACTGAGGTTTGCATTGGATCTGGCTGGAAATCTTCACCCATAGGGCGACGATCACGATTATTGGGACTGGAGTTTGGATTACGACCCTTGTCTTGCGGCTGTGGCATTTTTAAGCCTGCAGACTTCATCAGGTTGTAGATGCCGCCAGCTTCAATCTCTTCCCATTTGCCACGTCTTAATCGTGGGGGCAATAAGAAAATGCCATAACGGGTTCGGATGAGGCGAGATACTACATGTCCAACCGCCTCAAACATACGACGTACTTCGCGATTACGACCTTCGCTTAATGCAACGTGGTACCAGCGATTAGCACCTTCACCGCCACCCATTGCTAGACGCAAGAATTTAGCTTGACCATCATCGAGCGTAATACCGCTCTTTAATAGCGCAGTATTTTCTTGACTCAAGTCGCCCAAAATACGGACGGCGTATTCACGCTCAACACCGTAACGGGGATGCATTAAACGATTTGCTAATTCACCTGAAGTAGTGAACAACAATAGACCTTCAGTATTAAAGTCCAAGCGACCTACCGCGATCCAACGTCCTTGACGTGGCTTTGGTAAACGGTCAAATACGGTTGGGCGACCTTCTGGATCTGATTGGCTGACGATTTCACCGGCTGGCTTGTGATACATGATCACGCGTGGCGGTTTAGTCTGAATCTTACGATGCACTGGCTTGCCATTAATACGCACTTGATCCGTTGGCCCAATACGCTGACCAATGTGAGCTGGCAATCCATTGACCGATACGCGCCCTTGAATAATCAAGTCTTCCATATCGCGACGGGATCCCATACCAACATCCGCCAATACCTTATGCAACTTAACGGTATCTTCGTCATCAGCGTCGTCATCTAAACCATCAAGGTCAGACCACACTTCATCACGCAAACTCAGCGGGAGATCATCAACGTTTGCAAATTGCAAACTGCTCATCTCTTCATCTGTTGGCGCATCTGAATCTTCATCTTCACGCGAACGTTGAGCACGTTGTGCGCGACGCTCAGCACCAGTTTGATGAGAGATTTCGCTCTCATTCACACCATCAGGATTTTTAACTTTTTCAACTTCAGGCGCGTCCAAAGCAGCATCAAATTCACCAGAGACAACAGAAGCAAATAAAGCTTCGCTTTCTGCTGCATTGGGAGCTAGCTTGGCGCCTTGATTATTGCCGCCTTCTCTAGGGCCGCCGCCTTCACCGCCTTCGCGGCGTGGCCGATCCTTAGTGAATGGACGCTTCTTATTAAAGGGATGCTTACTGCCACCTGCGCCTTGACGACGTGGGCGACGATCACCACGTTCCGCGCGCTCCCCACCCTCAGTCTTCTGGCCATCAGCATTAGATGGCGCTGCGTCTGAATTGGCGGGGGTTGCCGATGGATTTACTACCGGGGATGAATCGTTTTCGTTAGAGCTTGTCATTAATTATTATTTTGTTTCGTCTGGATTATCTTCAGACTCAGGGGTATCTTCTTCGCTTATTTCTTCGTTTGTTTCTTCGTTTGTTTCTTCGCTTGTTTCTTCGCTTGTTTCTTCAGTCATTACTTCAGTAATTGCTTCGTCAGACTCAACTACCTCTTGTGCATCAGCATCGATGATGACTGTCTCGACAGTGGCAGATGGATCAAACTCCATTACCGCTTGACCCAATTGCGCAGCAGCAGCCATCGGCGCAGCATCTTCCAAAATTGGCAGACTTTGTAAATTAGTCAGACTGAGATCATCTAAGAACTGTTTAGTGGTGGCATACAAGCCTGGACGGCCAACCGTTTCCTTATGCCCAATCACTTCCACCCAACCACGGTCTTCTAATTGCTTCATCACATTGCTGCTGACAGCAACGCCACGAATCTCTTCAATCTCACCACGGGTTACGGGCTGGCGATAAGCGATGATGGCTAGAGTCTCCATCACAGCACGTGAATACTTTGGCGGCTTTTCTGGTGTCAGGCGATCAAGGTACTCACGCATTGAAAGGCGACTCTGAAAACGCCAACCTGTTGCGATATGCACCAACTCCATGCCTTTGTCATCCCAAGCACGCTGGATCTCGACCAATGCTTCGTCAATATCTGCGGTGGTGATGTCTTCAACAAATAAGCGAGACAAATCAGCAACGGTGAGTGGCTCCTGCGCACATAGGAGGGCTGTTTCAATTACGCGCTTATTGTGATCGTCCATAAAATTCGGGCTACCAGGAGTAATCCTGATTAGGCTTTAAAAATGTATTCAGTAATGGGTTTTGGTGTTCTCTAGCGACTACGGACAATCCATCTCATCAGTTCTTATTGGAATATGCCCGCGCTGAAACGAAGTCCTTTTCGTTCACCTTCCGCCCATTATAAGGTAGGCTCAATACAATAGCCACATGCTGAAGAATTCCACCAAACCCCCTTTATCCATAGCAAACACCCCTGATTCCATGGGGCGCCGCAGACTTTTGAGCTTCGGGAGCCTCGGAATTGGCATGGGCGCCCTCCTTGGAGGCGTAAGCCTGAGCTCTTGTAGCCTGATGGGTAATAAGAAACCAGTAGTTGGCTTGGTTCTGGGTGCTGGTGCAGCTCGGGGCTTTGCCCATGTGGGCGTTATTAAAGCCCTAGAAGCACAAGGCATCAGGCCAGACATTGTTGTTGGGAGCAGTGCAGGTAGCGTGATTGCCACCCTACTGGCATCAGGCGCTACTGGAAACGATCTCAATCGCCTGGCGCTGAACTTGGATGAAGCCACGATTGCGGACTGGGGTCTGCCCTTTGCCGGACGGTTTGGCGGACTCATTAAAGGTGATGCCCTACAAAACATGGTTAACCGAGAAGTACAAAACAAATCTATTGAGCAAATGCGTATTCCTCTTGGAATTGTTGCTACTGAATTGCAGTCAGGCAAAGGAACTCTATTTAGAACTGGTAATACAGGGTTAGCAGTGCGCGCCTCTTGTAGTGTGCCGGGAGTATTTCAGCCGGCAGTAATTAGCGGCAAAGAATATGTGGATGGCGGCCTAGTAGCACCTGTCCCAGTAAGTTACGCAAGACAAATGGGGGCGACCTTAGTGATTGCGGTCAATATTTCCTCCGAACCTGTTCATCAAGATGCCAGCGGGACCTTGGGTGTCTTGCAACAAACCATCTCCATCATGCAGAGAAGTATTAATCAATATGAACTCAAAAGTGCTGATATTGTGATCCAGCCACAATTAAAGCAGATGAGTAGTGGTGATTTCAAATCCAGAAATGCCGCTATTCTTGCAGGTGAAATCGCTGCACAAGAACAAATGGGATTGATTAAAGAAAAGCTAAAGGGCTAGCGCCCATTGACCTGCAGGGCTTTTGCTTAAAGGCTGCGCGACTTACGCTTGAGATTTTTTACTTCGTTCAAAAGTTCTTGACGCTCAGAATCATTGAGGTTGTCGCTACCGTCTAAACGTCGCGCACCATCAAATCGTTTATCCCAATAAAGACTTCCGAGATCATCCACTCGAACATTGGTACCTTTAGAAGGTGAGTGAATAAATTTGTTATCACCCACATAAATGCCAACGTGAGAAAAAGTTAAACGCATTGTGTTGAAAAATACGAGATCGCCGGGTTGCAATTCTTCACGAGTAATGGGCTTGCCCACACGACTCATTTGAGTCGATTTGCGTGGCAATAAAAACCCAAGCTTATCTTTAAACACATAGCCAACAAAACTACTGCCATCTAATCCAGATTGCGGCAATTCAGCATCCCAGCGATAACGCACGCCAATGACTTCCATAGCGCGATTAATAAGCTCATCAGATTTACCGGTAACAGTATCAGCCAAGCGATCTGAAACGCGGGCAATATAAGAACGTCCAGCCTGAAACATGCTCTCTTTGGGAACTGCAGCTTCCACAGGCGCCTCAACCACTGGATCGGCCGCATAGGCTGAAACAGTCATGATGGCGCCAAAACTGAGGCTCAGTACTTTAGAAAGCAGTGCTTTTTTCAATAACATCGGATCAGTTTAACAAAGAACCCCTAATTAACCAAGTCTTCACTATATGCTTAAGTCATTGTTTCTAAAGCTAATTTCGCATTAAATCGGGGCAAATGCACCAATTTAGACCATTTGAGCAAGGTTTTCACCCTCCTCTTACGGTCACTTAGGTCAGCTCAGCTGCGGCAAAAAGCTCTTTGGTATAGGTCTGACGGGGATGCTTAATCAGGGTTTCGGTATCGCCAAACTCGACTACTTTGCCACCCTTAAGCACCATGACCTCATGGGACATCGCCCTAATCACCGCTAAATCATGGCTAATCATGAGATAAGCCAGGTTGTACTTTTTCTGTAGCTCCGTCAGTAAAGCTAGAACCTGCTTTTGAATGGAGACATCCAATGCCGAGGTCGGCTCATCTAATACCAAAATTTGCGGGCGCAAGATGAGTGCTCGCGCAATGGCAATCCGCTGGCGCTGTCCACCAGAAAACTCATGGGGGTAACGCAACAATGCAGAACGATCCAACCCAACCTCTTTCAACATATCCACCACGCGAGTCTCGCGTTCTGCAGCAGACAGTTTCGGAAAGTGCACATCCAAACCTTCCGAAACAATCTGCAAGATATTCATACGCGGCGATAGAGAACCAAAGGGATCTTGAAAAATTACCTGCAGACTTGAGCGCATTGCACGCCTCTCAACCGGTTTGAGTTTCTGCCAGTCGCTACCGAGCACATCCACATTGCCAGATACTTCCGCAGCAGAATCGCCCAATAAACCGAGCACCGCCATACCCAATGTCGTCTTACCTGAGCCGGACTCACCAATCACACCAATGGTCTGCCCTTGCTTGAGTTCAAAACTGACTTTTTTCAACACCTTATGCGACGGCGCTTTTTTAAACCAAGAAACTGATTCCGAACTTGGATAGGCTACTGATAGCTCCTCTGTTTTTAAAAGTACTGGGGCCAGAGGCATGAGTGGCGCCAAGTCGCGCACTGGTTCGCTATTCACTAAGGCGCGGGTATATGGATCTTCTGGATGCTCAAATACCTGCTTGGTAGAGCCAGATTCCATCAGATTACCTTGGTTCAATACTGCTACACGCTGTGCAAAATGTTTTACCAGATTCAGGTCATGCGTAATGAGGAGTATTCCCATCCCACCATGATCTTTAGATTCTTCTTGCAACTCTTTGAGCAAATCCAAGATTTGCAAACGCAAACTCACATCCAAGGCTGTAGTGGGCTCATCCGCAATTAATAGGCGAGGCTTGCAAGCCAATGCCATAGCAATCATGGCGCGCTGTCTTTGGCCACCCGAGAGCTGATGTGGGTAAGAATGAAGTCGACGCTCAGGCTCAGGAATGCCAGTCTTTCTAAGCAAGTCAATTGCAGCATCAATCGAGTCTGCCTTAGAAATCAAGGGTTGATAGATTTGGACCGCTTCAATAATTTGATTGCCGACAGTGAACAGGGGATTCAATGCCGTCATTGGCTCCTGAAACACCATCGCAATTTCACGACCGCGGATTTCCCGAATATCTTGCATAGACATGGAGAGCAAATCGACTGCGCCCTTACCGTCTTTTTTGTTCCACAGAATCTTTCCAGAGACCTTGGCACCCTCAGGCTCTAGACGTAATGGCGCTAAAGCAGTCAGCGTCTTACCAGAGCCAGACTCACCTACCAAAGCAACCCGCTCGCCGATGCCGATTTCTAAATCCAGGTGACTGACGGCAAACTTCTCGCGACGACCCGCCCCAAAGGAAATGCACAAATCTTCATAGCGCAACAAGGCTGGTTTTTGGGTTGAAGCTTCGCTCATGAGCGACCTCCACTCATCAAGCCAGCCTTACGAGAATCAAAAGCATTGCGCAATGCTTCACCCATAAAAGTTAGTAGTAACAGAGTAGCGACTAAGACAACGAAAGTAGACAAGGAGATCCACCAAGCATCCAGATTGCTTTTTCCTTGGGAAAGCAACTCACCAAGACTAGGAGTTCCTGGAGGAACGCCTAGACCCAAAAAGTCTAAGCTGGTGAGAGACAGAATGGCTGCGCTCATCCGAAACGGCAAAAAGGTAATCACTGGTGTCAAGCTATTGGGCAGAATATGACGCCACATGATTTGGACATTGGTTAAGCCCAATGCTCTTGCAGCACGCACATATTCCAAGGCACGGTTGCGGAAAAATTCTGCACGCACGTAATCCGACAAGCCCATCCAACCAAAAGCAGCTAACAAAATAATCAATAAAGAAACGCTGGGATTAAAGATCGAAGCAAAAATGATGAGCAAGTACAGCTCAGGCATTGCTGACCAGATCTCGATGAGACGCTGGGAGATCAAGTCAAACTTGCCCCCAAAGAATCCCATTAAGGATCCAGTAATGATGCCTACACTCACCCCAACAATCGTGAGCGCTAAGCCAAAGAGAATGGATAAACGGAAGCCATAGATCAAACGCGCCAATACATCGCGCCCACGATCATCAGTCCCCAGCCAGTTCTCCCAAGACGGCGGCGCAGGATTAGGCGCCTTTGAAAAATAGTTCAGCGTTTCATAGCTATAGTGAATTGGCGGATAGATCGCCCAATTCCCATTGCTAGTGATATTGCGGCGAATATCTGGGTCTAAGAAGTCTGTAGGAGTGGCAAAGTCGCCACCAAAAACAGTTTCAGGTTGGCTTTTCGCGATGGGGAAATAGAAATGGCCTTCATAGCGAACTACTAAAGGCTTGTCATTCGCAATCAACTCGGCACACATCGATAAGCCAAATAGGATCATGAAGATCCATAGGCTTGCATAACCCATGCGACTATTTTTAAAGCGTAGCCAACGACTCATGAGCCCCCTCCCGCACCAAACTGAATCCGTGGGTCTACATATACATAGCAAAGATCAGAAATTAACTTAGTAAATAAGCCAATTAAAGTAAATAAATATAAGGTACCAAAGACCACCGGGTAGTCACGACGCATGACGGACTCATAAGAAAGCAAGCCAAGCCCATCTAATGAGAACAGCGTCTCGATCAATAGTGAACCAGTAAAGAATGCCCCAATAAATGCCGCTGGGAAACCTGTCACTAGCGGCAAGAGTGCATTGCGGAATACATGCTTCCATAGCACTTGCTTTTCAGTAAGCCCCTTAGCACGCGCAGTCAGAACATACTGTTTGCGGATCTCTTCTAAGAAGGAATTTTTGGTCAGCATAGTAACCACAGCAAAACTACCCAGAACTGATGCAGTAATCGGCAATACCAAATGCCACAAGTAATCCATGACCTTGCCAATCAAGCTCAGGTCACTCCAGTTATCTGAGGTTAACCCTCGCAATGGGAATAGCTGCAAGAAGCTACCGCCACCAAAGAGTACGAGCAGTAGGACTCCCAGCACAAATCCTGGAATTGCATATCCCACCAGAATCATGCTGCTCGTGATTGCATCAAAGCGTGAGCCGTCGCGCACTGCTTTGGCAATACCCAATGGAATCGACACTAAATACGTAATAAAGAAAGTCCATAGACCGATGCTGATGGAGACCGGCAACTTAGAGACCACCAAACTCCAAACGCTTTCGTGTTGGTAATAACTTTGTCCCAAATCAAATCTTGCAAAGCGTCCCAACATCATGAAATAACGTTCTAGTGGCGGCTTATCAAATCCATAGAGAGCTTTGACCTCTTCTAAGCGCTGTGCATCAATACCCTGACGTCCACGGTAAGTCGCTCCCGCACCGGATGATTCAGTGCCTCCAACTGCCGCATCGCCCTTCCCTTTTAACTCTAGGATCATTTGCTCAACTGGACCGCCAGGGACAAATTGCACCACTGCAAAGGTCAAGGTCAGCACGCCCAATAAGGTTGGGATCATTAACAGCAAGCGCTTAAAGATGTAGGAGCGCATATTTCCTTGCATTATTTAGACTCCTCTTTCCACCAGTTTTGCATGATCCAAGGTTCAGCTTGGTAATACAACGGAGGCTCTGGGTAACGCATTTCATTACGGAAGGCTATGCGATGTGTGGGGTTGTACCACTGAGGTACAACGTAATAACTATTCCATAGAACTCGATCTAGCGCTCTACATGCAGCACGTAACTCTTCACGATTCTGTGCTTTCGTAATCTCTTCGATTAAAGCGTCCACGACTGGCGACTGTATGCCGATGATGTTGTCTGAACCCTTTGTTTTAGCAGCTTGGCTACCAAATCGATCCCATAATTCATTGCCAGGGTTTTGCGAATCAGGGAAACGGGTAGTTGTCATATCAAAGTCATACTCGTCCATACGCTTTTGATACAAAGCAAAATCGCTTGTACGAATATCTAATTGAATGCCCAGCTTTTCTAAATTTCGACCATAAGCAGAAAGCACCCTCAAGAAAAATCCGCCGTTCTCCACCATCTCAATCCGAAATGGCTCGCCCTTCTCATTCCTTAAGGCGCCATCACGATACTGCCAACCCGCATGCATGAGTAATTCGCGCGCTTGACGGAGATTTTGACGCAGACTACTTGGTGACTTTGTTGAAGGTGGAGCGGGCATCGGTCCAAATACAGCATCTGGAACCCACTGCGGATATTTTGTCTTCAATGGTCTAAGTAACTTCAACTCTGCCTCAGTAGGCTTACGTGGACCATCAAAGTTGGCACTGAGATCACTATTCGTAAAAAAGCTATTGATGCGGCCATATTGATCAAAAAATATTTGACGATTGAGCCATTCAAAATCGAGAGCCAATCCCAATGCTTGACGTACGCGCGGATCTTGCAAAGTCGGCTTGCGCACATTCATAGCAAAGCCCTGCATGCCAGCGCCATTATGATTAACAAAAGCCTTCTTCAAGAGCATGCCATTATCAAATTTCGAGCCCACATAACCCTTAGCCCAAATCTTGGCTCGATACTCAACGAGAGCATCAAACTCACCGGCCTTGAAGGCCTCCAACCTCACAGCGTCATCGCTATATAGTTTGTATAGGACGCGATCAAAGTTATAAAAACCTACTCTTACATTTAATGGCTTGCTGAGTTGATCAACCCAGTACTGCGGATTTCGCTTATAGGTAATGGACTTGCCAGCCTTAAAGGACTCAATCAAGTATGGGCCACTACCAATTGGCGCCTCAAAGGCAAGCTTGTCAAACGCAATCATTGTGCCGTCTGGACGCTTACCCCAGTTACGTGAAAAGATAGGCAAGGTGCCGACCATAATCGGTAATTCAGTATTGTTATTTCTAAAGTCGAAGCGCACTACGCGATCAGAAATTACAACGGCTTGCTTCACATCAGCAAAAGTCGTTTTGTAACGAGGATGCGCAAGGCCGCTCATCAATGTATCGAAGCTATGTTTTACATCTGCCGCTAATACTGGAGTGCCATCAGAAAATTTAGCTTCTGCGCGAATATGAAAGGTCACTGACTTGCGATCCTTGGCTACTTCAATATCGTCCGCCAATAAACCATAAATACTGGAAACCTCATCCGCACTTCCCTCAGCCAGAGATTCAAACATCAAATCTATCCCTGGAGCTGTTACGCCGCGCAAGGTATACGGATTGAACTTATCAAAGCTGGTTCTTTGGCCTGGATTGGGCAAGACCAAGGTTCCGCCGCGGGGTGCATTCGGGTTGACGTAGTCAAAATGGGCAAAACCCTCTGAATACTTAGGCTTTCCGTATTGGGCAATACCCTGTCCCGCCTGAACTACATTGGTCCCAAGCCCTACTAGCAGGGCTAGCAGCATTAAATAGGCAATTTGGCGAATGGGTTTTAGCTTAGGCATATATGCAACAATTGTAGATAGCTAATCATATTTGAAGCAAAGGACACAACATGGGCTTTCTCACCGGCAAAAAAATCCTCATTACCGGCCTCCTCTCAAACCGCTCTATCGCCTATGGCATCGCCAAGGCCTGCCACCGCGAGGGCGCTGAACTAGCCTTTACCTACGTAGGGGAACGCTTTAAAGACCGTATTGTGGATTTTGCAAAAGAATTCAATACCGAGCTCATTTTTGACTGCGATGTTGGTAGCGATGAGCAAATCAGCGCCCTTTTTAAGGATTTAGCCAAATCCTGGCCTCAGTTTGATGGTTTTGTACATGCGATTGGCTTTGCGCCACGCGAAGCGATTGCTGGCGACTTCTTGGAAGGACTTTCTCGCGAAGGCTTCAAGATTGCGCACGACATTTCTGCATATAGCTTTCCAGCAATGGCAAAAGAAGCTCTCCCAATGTTGCGCGATAAATCTTCATTGCTCACTTTGACTTATTTGGGATCCATGAAAAATGTTCCTAACTACAACACCATGGGTTTAGCAAAAGCATCTCTTGAAGCTTCCGTGCGTTATCTTGCTGGCTCAGTGGGTCCCAAAGGCATTCGTGCTAACGGCATTTCTGCTGGCCCAATTAAAACTTTGGCAGCCTCTGGCATCAAAGGGTTTGGCAAGATTTTGGAAGCTGTTGAAAAAACTGCTCCACTACGTCGCAATGTGACCATTGATGACGTCGGCAATACTGCTGCATTTTTATTGTCTGATCTAGCTAACGGCATTACCGCTGAAATCATTTATGTTGATAACGGCTTTAGTCAAGTTGTTGGCGGAATGGATGAAGTTTGAGCATTCCACTACGTGAAGCCCTGAAGTTTTGGGCTAAGCTAGGTTTCATTAGTTTTGGTGGGCCTGCAGGACAGATTGCCGTCCTGCACCAAGAGTTAGTTGAAAAGCGTCGCTGGATTTCAGAGCGGCGCTTTTTACATGCGCTCAACTATTGCATGCTCTTGCCGGGACCAGAGGCTCAACAGCTAGTCACTTACATTGGGTGGCTCATGCATCGTAGTTGGGGCGGCATTCTTGCAGGCACCCTCTTCGTACTTCCCTCCTTATTGATCTTAATTGGCTTGTCATGGGTGTATCTCACCTTCGGGCAAGTTCCTTGGATTGCTGCGATCTTTTTTGGTATCAAGCCGGCAGTCACTGCAATTGTGTTGCACGCTGCAGTACGGATTGGTAAACGCACGATTCGCAACCAAGCACTTCAATGGATTGCACTTGGATCCTTTCTGGCGATTTTCATTCTCAATCTAGCCTTTCCCATCATCGTATTGATTGCTGCTGCTATCGGCTACTGGGGAGGTAAACGTTATCCAGAATATTTCCAACAAGGCGGTGGACATGGAGAAAAAGAATCTAAACAGTATGGCAGCGCCATCATTGACGATCACACTCCTACGCCTGAGCATGCCAGATTCACCTATTCAAAAGCGATCCGTCATAGCCTGATAGCGCTTACTTGCTGGCTAGCTCCTTTCGGTGCTTTAGTCGCCATTTTTGGTTGGAAGACTTTGTACGCCAACATCGCTTGGTTCTTTACCAAAGCCGCCTTTCTGACTTTTGGCGGCGCATATGCAGTATTACCATACGTATACCAAGGTGCAGTTGAGCACTTTCATTGGCTCAGCGCCAACCAAATGATTGATGGCTTAGCGCTTGGTGAAACCACGCCAGGCCCACTCATTATGGTGGTTGCTTTTGTAGGCTACCTTGCCGGACATATTCAACATTTGATTGGCGCTAGTGATCCATTTTGGTTTGGCGTAATTGGTGCATGTGTTGCTACTTGGTTTACTTTTTTACCCTCCTTCTTTTTTATCTTAGTTGGTGGCCCGCTGATTGAGTCCACCCATGGCAAACTTGGATTCACTGCACCCCTAACCGCAATTACTGCTGCAGTCGTTGGTGTCATTGCCAACCTTGGTCTATTTTTTGCGTATCACGTCTTTTTACCGAGAGGCTTTAGTGGTTCCATTTCCTGGGTCTCCATCCTGATCTGTGCATTGGCTGGATTAGCCTTATTTAAGTTTCAAAAGGGTGTTCTTTCAGTATTGGGTGGGTCAGCCTTAGCTGGATTGCTATTCCATTACATCTCTATTTTGCTCGGATGAGTTTTGGGGTGAATTTTTTCCCGGGATTGGCATAATGGAACTTATGCGAATCGAACCTCAAACTATCACCCACCTGCAAGAGTGGCTTGGCAAAACCGAGTCCCTTCAAGACACTGTTACAGCCGCTCCCGTACGTGCGCTCTCGGCTACGTTGGACCGCGAAGATGCTGCGCCGATTAAGGGCACTTTTCTTCCTGAGCTTTGGCACTGGTTGTATTTCCTACCTCATGCTCGTGAATCCGAAATCGGTCCTGACGGCCACCCCAAACGCGGTGGCTTTCTACCTCCAGTGCCATTGCCACGTCGCATGTGGGCAGGCAGTCGGATTGAGTGGCTGAAACCGCTTGCGGTTGGAGATGAGATTGAGCGCGTTTCTACGATTGAGTCAGTAACTCATAAAGCGGGCCGTACTGGTGATTTGATCTTCGTATTAGTGAATCACAAGATCTCCAATCAAGATGGTCCTGCAATCATTGAAGAGCATGACATTGTGTATCGCGATGCACCAGGACCAGATGACAAGCCGGTTGCCCCTACTCCCGCGCCTACTGATGCTCAGTGGAGCAAAACGATTACACCGGATGATGTGCTGCTGTTTCGTTATTCAGCGCTGACCTTTAATGGTCATCGCATTCACTACGACCGCAAATATGTAACTGAGGTTGAAGGCTATCCGGGTCTGATCGTGCATGGCCCTTTGATTGCAACCCTATTGGTTGACTTGGTGCGTCAAAGCATTCCGGGATGCAAACTCAAGAGCTTTGAGTTCCGCGCAATTCGACCTACGTTTGATATCAACATCTTTAAAGTCAGTGCCAAGCCTGATCTAGAAAAAGATCCAAGCGGAAAAACCATTTCCATTTGGGCTCAAGATCACGAGGGCTGGCTCACTATGCAAGCCACCGCTGTTTTAGCTTAGTTCAAACTTAGTGCAAACTTATTTAAAGTCAATTTCATCAAATTATTTTTATTATGACTAACCAACATCTCTCTCTTGAGCTAGCTACTTTTGCCGCCAATTTACAGGCTACTGATATTCCAGCAGAGGTAATGAGCCGTGCAGAAGACTTATTAGTCGATTGGTTTGGCTCAGCGATTGCAGGCAAAGGATCTCGCCCGGTTGAGCTCATTACACAGTTTGCGCAAAATATGGGTGGCTTTGATGCGACACATGCTGGCCCTGCAGAGATTTTGGTTTCTCGTAAAACCTCTAGTCCTTTTTTAGCAGCGATGGCCAATGCCGCAGCCTCACACGTTGCCGAACAGGATGATGTCCACAATGGCTCAGTCTTTCACCCAGCAACTGTTGTCTTTCCTCCAGTATTAGCGTGTGCTCAAGCGATTGGCGCATCAGGTGAAGATTTATTGGTTGCCGCTGTAGCGGGCTACGAAGTAGGTATTCGGGTTGGAGAATTTTTAGGTCGCTCCCATTACAAAGTATTTCATACCACCGGTACTGCCGGCACATTAGCAGCGGCTGCAGCAGTTGGACGACTTTTGAAGCTCTCACCAGATCAAATGCTCAATGCCTTTGGTTCTGCGGGAACTCAGTCAGCAGGATTATGGGAGTTTCTGCGCGACGCAGCAGATTCCAAGCAACTCCATACTGCCCATGCAGCCTCTACAGGGTTGATGTCTGCTTATATTGCACAAGCTGGTTTTACAGGCGCGCAGCATATATTGGAAGGCAAACAAGGCTTAGCTGCAGGCATGTCCAGCGATAGCGATCCAAGTAAATTGGTTGATCGCTTAGGGAGTCGCTGGGCCTTAGCGGAGACCAGCTTTAAGTATTACGCCTCATGCCGTCATACCCACCCTGCTGCTGATGCATTGCTCCAAGTCATGCTGACCAATAATCTATCGCCTAGCGATATTTCTAAAGTAGAAACCTTAGTTCACCAAGGCGCTATTGACGTATTAGGTCCCGTAACTGATCCAGCGACTGTGCATCAATCGAAGTTCTCGATGGGCACTGTTCTGGCTTTGGTTGCGCATTATCGGTTTGCTGGTTTGCAAGAATTCGATCAACACTTTCATGATGATGAGATCTGCGCATTCCGTGAGCGCGTTTCGATGACACTAGATCCTGAGGTTGATAGCGCTTATCCACAACGCTGGATTGGCAAAGTTAAGGTTCATCTCACTAATGGCCAAGTATTGGATGGTCGAGTGGATGAGCCTAAAGGTGATCCAGGAAATACTTTATCCCGAGCAGAAATTACCGACAAAGCAATGCGCCTAGCTGCCTTTAGCGCAGGCGCCAGCCCAACAGAAATGAGTAAAGCTATTGATCTCTTGTGGAATATCCGCAAACAAGCCAAGATAGGCTTTCTTCTTCCATCAAACTAAGTACAGACTAAGTTCAGACTAATTCATGAATCCACTTGATACGCCATTAGGCTACAGCACCAACTTTCTATTTGTACCAGGCACTCGTCCAGAGCGTTTTATCAAGGCTCTTGATAGTGGCGCCAGTGGAGTTGTCTTAGATTTAGAGGATGCCGTCCCCGAGGAAGATAAAGCGACTGCTCGTGATGCCATTCGGGTCGCTTGGGTCGGCTTTAGTGCTGAGCAAAAGAAGCGTCTAGTGATTCGTACCAATTCACCCGGAAGCAAGTTCTATTCTGCTGACTTAATCCTGGCCCAAGAACTTCAAGTTGCCTGTCTATTAATCCCCAAAAGCGAATCTGGCGATCAAATTAATGGTGCCGCCCTCATCCTGCCGAATACTGCAATCATTCCAATGATTGAAACTGCGGTTGGCCTGGATCAACTCAAGGCAATTGCCAATGCCAACCAGGTGATTCGTATTGCTTTGGGTAATTTAGATTTACAAGCCGATCTTGGTATGGTGTGTGACCGCCAAGAAACAGAATTACAAACTGCCCGCTATCAAATCGTTTTAGCATCTCGCCTCGCACAGATTGCCCCTCCTATTGATGGGGTTACACCATCGACGGATGACATAGAGCGCATTACCGATGATGCTGAACGCGCAAAACGGATGGGCTTCGGTGGAAAACTCTGCATTCATCCAAAGCAAGTTGACATCGTTATCAAAGCATTTACACCAACCGAGGAAGAATTGGCTTGGGCTCAGCGTGTTATTGAGGCGGATAAAGCTTCTAAAGGGGGTGCCGTGAAGTTGGATGGCCGCATGATTGATCGCCCAGTGGTTTTATTGGCCCAAAGAACCCTGGCAATTACTGGTAAATACTAGGGTTATTGTTGTAAAAAAAGTTATAAAACTGGCAAAATTGGTCAACATAAAAAGATGGAGACCAATATGAAAATCAAGAAATTCGTATTCACAGGAATTGCAGCTGCTTTAACTGCTGGCGCATTTCTGAGTACTAGCGCCCTAGCTCAAAAAGATTGGCCTACTAAGTCAATCACCTTAGTTGTTCCATTTGCTGCCGGCGGTCCAACCGATTCTGTTGCCCGCTTGATTGCAGTTCCTATGGGTCAAACCTTGGGACAAACAGTGGTGGTGGAAAACGTGAATGGCGCTGGTGGAACAATTGCAAGCACTAAGGTCGCACGTGCGGCACCTGATGGCTACACTATCTATCTTCATCACATGGGCATGGCAACAGCCAACGCGCTTTATGACAAGCTGCCATACGATCCAATGAGTAACTTTGATTACATTGGTCAAGTTGCCGATGTGCCAATGGTGCTCTTAGGCAAAAAAGATCTGCCAGCAAATAACTTCAAAGAGCTTGAAGCCTACATCAAGGCGAATGGCTCTAAGGTCACAATGGCTAACGCAGGACCTGGAGCAGTTTCACAACTTTGCGGACTACTCTTTCAGAGTCGTATTGGCGTGAAGCTTACAAATATCCCTTACAAGGGGACTGGCCCTGCACTAACCGACTTATTAGGCGGTCAGGTTGACTTGCTTTGCGATCAAACCACCCAAACCATTCCTTACATTAAGGATGGTCGTGTAAAGGCTTATGGCACAACCACTCTGAAGCGCTTGCCAGCAATTCCAAATGTACCTACTTTGGATGAGCAAGGCTTAAAAGGTTTTGAAGTAAAAGTTTGGCACGGTATGTACACACCAAAAGGTGTTCCAAAACCAATCTTGGATAAGTTGAATGCCGCTCTGAAGAAAGCACTCAATAATCCTGATGTGAAAAAACGTTTAGAAGATGCCAATATTGATATCGTCTCTCCAGAAAAAATGACTCCTGCTGGACTCAAATCACACCTGGAAGCCGAAATTAACAAATGGGGTCCAATCATTCGCAAGTCAAATATTCCTGACTAAGCATTGATTGCGTCAAACAAAAAGCCAGCATATAGCTGGCTTTTTTATTATGGTGAACTCTTATTTACATGGGTAATTATCAGTAAAGAAGCGCAGTAAGGTTTTAGCCGCCTTCTCTTTATTAAACTGAGGATTGGTCTTGGTCCAAGCCAAGAACTTTTGCAAGACCTCATCACGAGTCTCACTCTTGTTTACAAAGCAGATGGCTGGTTTAGCATCGGTACGACGATTCGCCAAATAGCCTTGATACACACCTTCACCAAAGCCAAAACAAAAACTGCGACCTTGCAGGTCGTCGGGATTCTTGCAGAGCTCTACAAATGCAGCAGTACTGGCATCATCTACCGGGAGGTCCTTCTGCGCATAGCTATTTGGAGCAAAAGAAAGCATAGATGCAATGAGTATGAATGTTGTTGTGAATGATTTCATGATTCTCTTCTCTAAATAAAGGTTAACGTCTAAAGCCACTCATATGGCCTCCGCCAAATCCGCCAGCATGGCCGCCTCCACCACCGCCGCCACCGCCAAAGCCACTCATGTGGCCACCGCCACCGCCGCCGCCGCCAAAGCCACTACTAAAGCCGCCCATGTGACCGCCGCCAAAACCACGTGAGCGGTCTTGGTTGCCATCAAAGCGGGCTTGTTCACGCAGAGCATTCTCTTGGGCAGCCTCACGATACATATTGGGATTCGTTCTGTCCATCTGAGCATCATTGCGCGCTTCCTGATTTAGTCGCGCTGCCTGATTTCTTTCATCTGGTGTTGCATCCCTCTGAAAGGCATTATTGGCGCGCTGGCCATCCATTCTGGCGGCCTGCCTCTCCTCTGGAGTGGCTTTATTTCTCCAATCATTCAATAAACGTTGCTGGTTGGCAATGTTTGCTGGTCCGATAATTGCACGAGAAGGTATACGTCCAGATGCATTGATATTGGTAGAGTTGATCGTCCCATTATTCCAATTGGGCTGCGTCCAAAAATCATCGCCGATCATAAAGCCCACACCAAAAGTCATCAGACCCCAAGCAGGGTCATAGATTGGGTAAGGCGGGTACTCTGGATAAGGCCATGGCCCATAAACTACCGTTGGGTTATAGCTTGGGATGTAAACCACCTTTGTACTGGCTGAGCTAATCACAACATTTCCGCTTGGATCAGTCGTTACGTTAATTTGTTTATTAGATTTCAGAGTACCAGCATTAACGGCCATCTTTCTGAGGGCTTGAACAGCTTTCATGGTATCCGAGGCTTGGAGCTTATATGCATTACCTAAATTCTGGGTCCACTCCAATTTTCTACCCATCATATTGAAGGCTTTGGGAAATGACATTAAAGATTTCACACTGTCGTTCCAAGATTGTGACTTGAGTGCATTTTGCAGATCGCTACCAGTCAATGCAGCATTGTTAATTCGCCAGTTATATGCCTCTGCAATTTCCAGTGGATAGGTTGATGCTAGCAACATCAGCGAGAGCAAAGCATCGGGATACAGCGCTATTGGCGAAACCAAGGACTGCAATTGCTGTGAAGAGATGGTTTGCGGGCCGGCATTGTAGTTTGCGTTCTCGTTGTAGCCCGGGTTACCATAACCTTCAGCCTGCAGATAACCCTGAGAGTAATAATTTCCGCTGTATTGATACGGGCCAGGATTCATCACGCATCCGGCAAGGAGAGAGCCAAAACCGATCGTTGCTAGCGTTCGCCATCCCGCTTGTTTATTCAACGCAGAAATACTTTGTTGACTTGTCTGTTTCATATCTGCCTCAGCATTGATCTATATAAATAACGCACTAGATTCGTCTCACTTTACTACTTTGCTTTGGATGGGCTCTAACCCGGTCTAAACAAATAGCCAGAGCGAGCCTTGTCGCGACGTCTCCTGTAAAGCGCACCAACCAAGGCAAGCAAGGCCCAAATAGCCAAGAACGGATCGAGCAGGTAATCCCAAAGATTGGCTGATTCGTGCCAATGGGCTGCCCAAGCAATAATAGCGATAGCAATAATCCAGACGCCCTTGCTCCAGTTCTCCAAGCCACAGACCAGAGCAAAAAATAATACCCCCACTAGAAATGCAATAGATCCATACCCCCATGCATAAGGGTCGGTCATGCCTAAACCTAAGGCGAGGGGATAGAAACATAAAGCGATGATTGCTACTACAAACTGAAAGGCAATTGGCGTAGGTTTACCGGAAGGCAGCAATGAACTCCATAGCAATAGCGTCAAGACAATACTGAGATCACCAGTAACACCGCGGACATAGGCAGCTAAAGGTAAATCCATGCCCATTGGCCAAAATAGGATGTTCCCAATCAAGAGAACGAAAAATACTTTTGCGGCAAACGGAAAAGAATTCGGAGAAAACTTTTGTAAAACCCAAATACACACCACCGCACAGGTTACCGATAACTCTAGTAGAGCCAAGGTTTGCATGAATGAATTCATTGTTGCGCCTCCTGACGAGATGCATCCACCCCAAGTGCTTGCGCTTTATTGAAGGCCTGCTTTAACCAAGCGCCAGAAAAATAACGATGCCGAATCTTCTTGCGATCCCAGGTGTATACCAAATGCGCATCATCACCATCAACCGTTATTAAATATGGGTATGAAAATTCTTTGCGCTGAGCATCAGGCAAGGCTTCATCATCCTCCAAGACTTCAACGGTTTGCCATTGGCCAGATTTAACATCGCTCATCAACAGAACCAAACGATAACGGCCATGCTCAATATTATTTAAAGCCAAAAGACGAATGCCGCTATTAAGCGCAATGCCAGCAACTGCAGCATTCGGATTGGCGATTAGTAAATCTTCTGACTGTTGCCAACTTTGACCTGAATTTTGGGTGTGGCTAACTGGAATTTGTTTTGGCAAACCTGCGCTACGCGTCTGCCGAAAATAAGCACTGGCATCTTGCGCATCATTTACAAACACAATTGGCTGGATTGAACTACGGCCAGAGCTCATGCGACGCTTATCGATCACTTGCCCTGCATCTATCCTGAGGAACTCTCCAAAGCGCCCTATCCACTCGTGATAGGCAGGCAAACCTAGTAGCCCGTCAGCATAGGCAATGCTAGGAGATTTAACGAGAGTACTTAAATTCAACAAGGGGGAACTGATCAAACGCTGTGGATTACTCCACGTCAAACCTTCATCGTCAGAAGTCATGGCAGAAATAGAGCTACCAGCCCACCCACCAATAGAAACTGTTACAAAGAATAATTGCAAGCGTCCATCAGCTAATCTCGCAGGGACAGGGTTACCTAACTTGGCTATGTAGCGTGAAAGACCCTTCTCCGCACTAATGCGATCGACCACAAGAGTAGGCGCACTCCAGTTGCTTGATTTTGCGTCATAGACAGCACTATAGATGGATACATCTGCAGCGCCTTCACGACTACCGGCAAACCAAAATGCTCTGACTGCGCCATCTTTTAGGGCAATCATAGATGCCGCATGAACAGAAGCAGCCCCTGTGTCAGGCAGCCAATTCGACTGAGGCGCTGGAATGTTGGCCTTGATTACACCTTTGGACTTAGCCACTACAGGCTCTTCTGCAAGCTCTTCCACCTGCGGGGAGGAAACCATAAACGGCGCCCAAACTGGACGACTATCAATATGCAGAAAACCAATCACTGCGGCAAGCAATAAAAAACAAAGGGCAATGACGCGACTCATCTACAAACATCCTTAAGGTTTGATACATCCGGATTAGAGGCTGGTGTAGAAACTAAATACTCAATAACAAATAAATGTTTGCCGAGCTGCCCCATGAGCATCTCCTGGATTTCAGCATTGGAGTGACGGGCCCTCATTTCCATTCTTTGCCCAACAATCTGACAAGAATCACAGAGTTCTGGCAGGGAACCTAAAGGTGCATGCACTGCTACCAAGGGATAAGCAGATGTCAAGACCGCAATATCGCCAGCATCTTTAGCTAAATAACCATGTAGCTTTGTGCCTGGCAGCAGCAATCGATATTCTTCATCTTTGGCACGATAGTCACAAGGAATCCACACGTCCTTGCCTTGCAACTGCATCATCGTTTCTGCAGAGTAGCGACCTAAACGCCCCTCCAATGGAGCAAGACTGCTGGTCAAAGCGCAATAGACCAAAAAGCAAGCTGCCAGTGACAGTGTTTTTGTTTGGCTCGATTTAAATAAACCAATCAATATCAAAAGCAAGCTGCCTGACATCAAGACCCAATGGCAATTGGAGTAAGTCCATGTTCCTGCATCCCCCATAAATTGGGAGAGCTGAAGATTGGTGCCAATCCAAAGTAAGAGCGATACCACCAGCAATTGCAAAAGCAATGCAATACGGAAACCCCATAAAGGCAATCGATCCCAATAGAGAGCAATCAGTGCTGCAAATGCTGGCATCACCGGTAAAAGATAACGGCCAGATCGTTGGCTAGGTAAACTAAACACAATAAAGAATGCTGCAATCAATAGCAGCAGGAGGACTTCCTCCAAACTCAGAAATCGGCGAGCACGCCAGCACTGCAGCAAACTCGAAATCAATACAAAACTAAATAAACCGGCATTGGCTATCGTAGTGAGTATTAAGAGCCAAATGCTGTCACCACCCCGCAGCAGATCCATCAGATAGCTCGACTGACGGGCTGCAAACTTACCGGCATTCTCGCCCACTACAAATTCTTTCCAAACGGCTTCAGGGTTGGGGTCCAAGGCAAACCACAAGGCAAATACACCAAGAGCAAGCGCAGCGATGAGGATGAGCTTATAGAGATCCTTAATGATGACCTGAGGAATACTCCACTGTCGCCAGCGCCAGTAATAGAGTCCCATAGCAAATGTGGCGGGAACAATATAGGCAAAAGATTTAGCAAATAAGGCAGCCCCTAAACACACCCCCGCCATGAGTGGAAAAAAGAGTTTGGATTCAAATGCACTCTTACCCCAATACAAAATCGCGAAAAATGGCAGTGATATCCAAAACACTTCAGGAGGGTCTGCCAGAAACGGTCGCCCATAGCGATAGGTCGCAAAAAAGGAAAGCCAAACTAAAGCAGCCAATATGCCCGTTTGCGTTTTTCCGCTGAAACGTCGTACAGCCAAAAATAAGAAAAATGCCGTAAGACCGGTATACAAAACACTAGGCCAACGTAAATGAGCTAGAGACCATTCACTTGCCCAATGGGTGCTGGCAATACCCTGCCAAAAAATGAGCGGGGGCTTTGTATTTTTGATGCCATCCATCTCAGATTGAAGTGGTAGCCAGTGCCCTGCATCTGCCGTCATCCGCACGATGTGCATATAGGGGTACTCGTCACCATTTTTAGGGGCAAATCGGCTATCCAAGCCATAAAGATAGGTAAATACACCTAAAAGGAGTATCAATACAGCAGAACGATAGGAAAATGTACCTCGCATACCTATAGTTTATAGGGCTTACCAGAATCTCGAATAAAAACGGCAATCAGCGGATTTTTGAATGAGCTTATGAAAAATGCGTCTGAAATCAATGCCCTATTTCAGCCGTTCCTTGATTAAGATGCTAGCAAAGCAATATGTAATTGATTACCTAGAAATATTCTGAATGGAGACAGATTTTATGCGAGCAAAGTTTTTAAAACCCGCAGTCTTATTGTCGATCTATATTGGCATAAGTCATTGGAGCGGCAGCGCTCTTGCACAAAATACCGATGCAAGCAATTTATACAAACGCGGTCTTGCTGCTACCTGTGCCAATTGCCATGGAACTGATGGAAAAGGTGTGGTTGATGGTGGAATGCCGTTGATCAATAACCTCACTAGCGAACAAATGCTAGCTCAACTGAAGGCATTTAAATCTGGTGCGCGCGAAGGCACCATCATGCCCCAACTAGCTAAAGGCTATACAGACGAGCAACTCGAAACCATCGCTAATCAACTTGGCAAGAAATAATAAGGAAGCACATCATGGATCGTCGACACTTTATTGGGAACAGCGCGGCTGCCCTCGGTTTACTCGCTGGCTTCTCAGGCCAAGCTAAGGCTAATTTACAAAAAGCAGAAATCCTTGTCATTGGCGGAGGTTATGGTGGCGCTACTGCTGCCAAGTATTTACGTCTTTTTTCAAACAACACCGCTAAGGTGACTTTGATTGAACCAAACCCCACTTTTATTTCCTGCCCACTCTCAAACTTAGTGGTGGGTGGCTCACGCACTCTATCTGAATTAACCAGCTCTTACGACAACCTCAGCAAACGTCATGGGATCAAGATTATTCAAGATAGCGTGACCAGCATGGACCCGGACAAGAAAACTGTCAAACTGGCTTCCGGGAAAACCTTGCGCTACGACAAGGCGATTGTTTCACCTGGCGTTACTTTGATGATGAACAGCATCGAAGGCTTGTCCCAAGCAAATAAAGCAGGCGTTACTTTGCAAGCCTGGAAAGCAGGCCCTGAAACCACTGCATTACATAAGCAACTTGCCTCCATGCGTGATGGTGGCACTTTCGCCATCAGCATTCCGGAAGCACCATACCGCTGCCCCCCTGGACCTTACGAGCGCGCGTGCCAAGTTGCAAACTATCTAAAACAGAACAAGCCAAAATCTAAGGTTCTGATTTTGGATGCCAACCAAGATGTCACATCAAAAGGTGCACTGTTTAAAAAGGTATGGGCAGAACAGTACACAGGAATGATCGAGTATTTACCAAAGCACAATGTCACAGCAGTAGATGCTAAAACCAAAACTGTCAAACTTGAGGTTCAAGATGATATTAAGGCGGATGTTTTAAATCTACTGCCTGCAATGAGTGCTGGTGAGATTGCTGTAAAAACTGGCTTAGCGAACTCTAATGGCCGCTGGGTCAATGTGAACTTCCTAAACTTTGAATCAACTGCACAAAAAGATATTCACGTGCTGGGTGACTCTATTCAAGTAGCTCCCGCCATGCCCAAATCAGGGCATATGGCTAACCAGCACGCCAAAGTTGCTGCAGCAGCTATCGTGGCAGAGCTGAGTGGCTGGGAAGTAAATCCTGCGCCAGTTCTTACTAACACTTGCTATAGCTTTGTAAATGACAGGGAAGTTGTTCACGTTGCCAGCGTGCATCAGTACAACGCTGCTGAAAAGACCTTTAAAGCCGTCCCAGGGTCCGGGGGACTCTCGCCGGCCCCCTCTACTTTGGAAGGTGTTTATGCCTGGGGTTGGGCCCACAATATTTGGGCTGACAGTTTAGGTTGATCAAGGTCAATACTTCTAAAAAAAGAGGCCTTAGCGCCTCTTTTTTTGTTTACACCGCTCGATAGATACCTATACTGAGCAAAATATATTAAAAATGGAGGCTTAATGAACATGACCCCTACCTCACCCAAGGATGCATCTAAATTAGAGGACGCCATTGAGAAATGGACCGTGCCCATCGGTAATTTATTTGTCTCTTTGTTTCATCGAATTGCGTTATTTGGCATTGGTGCAGCAACCGTTTGGTCAGCCGCTGTTGCATTTCTTGGGATGGCAAGCAAGGGCTCGGCATCGATTGAAGATCTTCTCCTGCTTTTTATCTATTTAGAAATTGGCGCGATGGTAGGCATCTACTTCAAAACCAACCATATGCCCGTCCGCTTTTTGATCTATGTCGCTATCACGGCAGTTACTCGCCTCATTATTGATCTAGTCAATACCAAGCATGAAGCAGACCTACCCATACTCTATATGGGCTTAACTATCCTGATACTAGCCCTAGCCAATGCCGTAGTTCGTTACGCGTCGTTTAAATTCCCGAGTAGAGCTGGCGAGAGTGAATAAAGTTTTATAAGAGGGGCTCTATAGCCCCTCCCTCACCGTCATCAAATTGATAGGGGTGAATACCTCTATTTAAACAATTGCGCACGTAATCAATGCTAGTTCGCAAGGAGTAATAATCACTGGAGAGGTGTTTTGAGACCTTCATATTCAGAGCCTGATACTCAAGCAAATTAAGCCTTTTCAAATACTCATCACGCTGCTCATTGTTAAAGCCATTTAGCAACTCTTGTTCCAACGCTTTTAGCGAGCTATATAAGCGATGAATCTTATTTTGCATGCGCTTGGCACGATATCCCGGGAGAGCCTGCAAAATTGGATAACCCAAAATACAAAATGGCAGCAATATAAATACGAGACGGTTAATTAACTCTGCCAGCCAAAATGGGAAATAGGCCGACAATAGAGGGTAGTTATTTTTCTCGTAATGAATTGCCACCGGACTTTCAGGCAGCATTGAATCCTTAAAGGATGGAAACTCTCCGCGATCAGAGAAGAAGGATTCCTTCCCATTAATCTCTCTAGCAGCCTCTAGAAAAAGAAATTGAATGGCAGGATGCATGCGATCATCAATCAATATATTGGTTGTCGTTGCCAACATCTTCATATCAGTTGTTGGAAAGTTACGCGCCAAATTAAAAGCCCCCTGGGGGATATGCAAAATACTTAGGTAAGGCATTAATTTGGCATAGGCTGCCGCACGTTTAAAAGTAACTAAACGCAATGACTTGTCATTTAGCAAACTTTGCACATTGGGCGCCTCGTAAGAATCTACGATAAAGGCTCCGTCAATCTCACCTTCCTGGAGCGCCTTCACTGCGTCATGCCCAGCAAGTTTAAGAACTTGCACTCCTTTTTCGTAGCCAGCGGCCTTCAGTATTTTGGTTGATTGCGCATAAGTACCGCTACCCTCAACTCCAACGGAAATCTTTTTATTGGAAAAATGTTGAAGTACGACGCCAATTGACTCGGACTCGGTAGACTTTAGCTCCGGACCTCGATAAAAGAACCAAATAGGATCGTAGGCAATTGCACCCAATGACTGAATGCCGGTGACTTCTTTGGCGTGGTCCACCCCTGCTTGAACAAATGCTACCTGAACGGGGTCATTCCGATCCGCCAAGCGATCAATATTTTCTTGCGCCCCTGTTGTGGCCACTAACTCTAGAGTAATTCCCTTTTCCTTGAAAAACTCTACATACTTTTTCCCAAGGTCTTCATATGAGCTACCGGCAGATCCAGTAGCCATGAGAACATGCCTTGGAGGCGGCGGGTCTGCATACCACCAAACACCCATCAAAATAGTCAACAAGAGAATCAGTAGCGGCCAAACTTCTTGCAAAAATTGGGTGAAGTCATACCAACTCTGCTGGGCACTCTCAGAAAGCCCTAAAAATGTGTCCTTGACGTCTTGCTTAAAGCTTCCCATATGCTACCGATCGGCAAATTTCGTTAAAGGTAATGATAATGCGCTTATTCTGATACTTTCAACCGAACTTTGAATACCCCTAAACATGATACTTCTTAGAAAATCCCAAGAACGTGGCTATGCCGACCATGGCTGGCTGAAAAGTTTCCACTCTTTTTCATTCGCTGGCTACCACGACCCCCGCTTTATGGGCTGGGGGAACCTCCGAGTCATTAATGAGGATCGCATAGCCGCAGGAATGGGCTTTGGGAAGCACAGCCACCGCAATATGGAAATTATTAGTTATGTACTGTCTGGAGAATTGGCGCACGAGGACAGCATAGGGAATGTCAAAGGCATACCACCTGGAGATGTCCAGCGCATGAGTGCGGGTAGCGGCGTAACGCATAGCGAGTTCAATCATGCCAAAGATCAAACCACCCATTTCTTGCAAATCTGGATAGAGCCTAATGTATTAGAAATTGAGCCCAGCTACGAACAAAGAACAATCCCAGCAATCGACAAGGCTGGGCAACTGCGAATTATTGCATCCCCCACTGGAAATGATGGTGCCGTGAAAATTCATGCTGATGCCATGATATACGCCGGACTTTTTAATGGTGTTGATACAGCGTCCTTAGAACTAAATCCAAACCGGAAGGCTTATGTTCATCTCATTAGCGGTACGCTCGATGTTAATGATCGGCCACTTCAAGCGGGCGATGCTTTGCTGATTGAGAATGAAAGCAAGTTGGAAATACAAAATGGCAAAGGCGCCGAAGTCTTAGTGTTTGACCTCAGCGCCTAGGGATTGCGTGTTATTGAATTAATCTAATTTAATTTTAGATTTTTCAATCACCACTTTCCATCTAGCAATTTCAGTGTTGTATAGATCAGTAAATTGCTGAGTATTCATCGGTGCAATCTGAACGCCCGCCTTCTGAAAACGCTCCTTCATTTCTGGAGTATCCAAGACTTTCAGTACTGAATTATTGAGTGCTTGCACGATGTTAGCTGGCGTTCCGGTTGGAACAAACATTCCTTGCCACAAAGCCATCTCGTAGCCCTTTACGCCCGCTTCTTGCATTGTTACCAATTCAGGCGCACCGCTAAAGCGTGCTTTACTGGTTACCGCTAACGCCCTTACCTTTTCGCCCTTGTACAAAGGAAGTCCTACCGGCATGCCAGCAAAATAAAAATCAATTTGACCGCCGACTAAATCGGTAGCTGCTGGTGAGCCGCCTTTATATGGAATGTGAATAGCCTGAGTACCGGTGGTGGCTAAAAATAATTCCCCTGCCATATGATCTGAATTGCCGATTCCAGAAGAGCCAAAACTTAACTTACCTGGATCAGCCTTCAACATCGCAATTAAATCAGCTACATTTTTAGCGTTGGAATTGTTGTTCACAATCAAAATATGGGGAGTAGCTGCAACACCAACCACGGGTAACAAGTCCTTTTGGCCATTAAATGGCAGTTTTGGATTAGCTGCCACATTGATGGCTAGGCCATTTTGTGCAAACAAAACGGTATAGCCATCTGGGTTGCTTTTTGCAACAGCATCAGCCGCCAGACTCCCGGCCGCACCACCGCGGTTCTCCACAATGATGGGTTGCTTTAACGCAATACTTAAATCATTAGCAACGATCCTGCCAACAATATCCGTTGAACTGCCAGGCGCATAACCAATCAACATCTTGATTGGTTTATCTGGGTAAGCCGCCAGAGCTGGACCCGCTAACACTGGAACTACTACTGCACTTATTGCTATGTTTTTTATTAATTTTTTAAACATATTGTCTCCTCCAGTAATTTGGTACTTTTTTAAAACCGTAAAACAGGGATGCCACATTCCTGCGCGCAACTATTCAATGTCTCCAGCAACTCAGGTGAGAGTGGGATGCCACGTTTCATTCTGTCTGCCATTGTCTTTGCTGCGCCCTCACCCGGAACACGAATTTCATTTACCCCCGGCAAAGTTGATGAGCCCTTAAGATCCCCAACCAAATCAATCACACGTTGAATAAAGGCGTCTTTATCGCCAAACGCGCTTGGATCAACAGCAATAATCGTTTGACCAGTATTGGTAATTAAATCATGATGGGCGTTGAAGTCAATCGTACCCTTACCAACGGCAGCATTGTTTAAGGCGCCCGCCAACAATCCAATCATGACAGCCAGACCATACCCTTTATAGCCACCGATTGGCAATAAAGAGCCTTCTGAAGATTTTTTAGGATCGGTGATGGGGTTACCCTGACGATCAATCATCCAACCCTCGGGAATAGAATCCCCTTTTTGTGCTGCCACTTTGACTTTCCCATACGCGGCCACGGTAGTGGCTATGTCCAGCAACACAATCGGGTGATCTCCCGACGGAACTGCAATTGCAATAGGGTTGGTGGAAAGCAATAGATCAATTCCACCCCAAGGCGCCATATGATTTGCATTGCCAACAGCCATATAGATGCCAATATAGCCCTGCTCCGCTAACTTACGAACGTAGACTGACGCAGCGCCAGAGTGATTTCCATAGTGACTGCCAATCCAACATACGCTATGTTGTTTTACTTTTTCAATCGCTAGATCAACGGCCTTGTTCATCACCAAATGACCTAATGCGTTATCACCGTTAATCAAAGCAGTAGCGCCTTGCTCGCGCTCTATATGAATATTGGGATGCAAATTGATGCCGCCAGCCCGAATTCTTTTTAGGTATGCGGGCAAGCGAAAAATTCCATGGCCATCAGCGCCAACCAGATCAGACTGCACCATCAGACTTGCAGTGATGTCTGCATCACTTGCAGGTACTTTTGCTGATTGAAGTGCACTCGAGATAAATCGCTCGGCGTCAGCTATGGATAGATAATTGATCATGACTTAAACCTCTGAGCTCGCTTTAAATTCCATACTGTAGACATACTTGTTCTCTGGATGATGCGTTACTGTTACTTCAAATAATTTATCCTGATCATCAAAATAGCGCCGAATAATGACCAGACATGGAGCTTCGGGCTTGATGCGCAGCTTTTCTGCAATTTCAATGGATACCTGCGAGGCAAATACATCTACCTCCGCCCTCTCGATGCGAGCACCATACTTCTCCTCAATCTGTTCATACACCATTACCTGAGTATGCTCTGGATCTTTTGTCAGCGAAGCAAACTGGGGCAAGATGTAAATATCCGTCCAGGCAATCACTTCTTCAGCTTGTTGACGCTTTCGAATTCCGCCAATGTGATACCAAGATGAGCCAACTGGAGCCCCAACAATCTGACTTAGGGGCTTATCTAATTCTATAAACTCTTCGACCATATTCTGACGATAGGTGTCGCGGGAGTAACTCAGGATATCTATTGGGGAGTTGTAGCTTTGGGTGAAACGACGCAAGCGTCTTCTAGATACCACCTTCGTAGGTGCGCCTTGATGGCGATAAATAAGGCCATTGGCCTCAAGAATTTGCAAGGCATGTCGCAGCGTATGCCGGCTAGATTGAAAATCCCGACAAAGATCCGCCTCGGCAGGCAAGACGGAGCCCACGGGCCAATCACCGTTATAAATTCGCTGCTCTAGCGTTTTTGCTAGAGATTTATATAACGGTGATCGCTGAGTCAATTTAAGAAAGTCCAAACATTTTTTTACCTGCGACTGGCAAGCGCGCTTTCAGAATGTCGCCAGATAAAGATTCGGTAATGTAGAGATCTTTGCCATCTGCACCACCAAAACACATATTAGCTAAGTGATGGTGATGTGGGTTCTCAGAGTAGATCAGGTGAGTTGGCAACATATTGTTATCAAATCTCCAGATACCAATACCGAGGTGACATACCAACAGACCATTCTCTGAATCCATCTCAATACCATCTGGACCTGCAACACCGCCTGTTAGCTGAATCGCTACACCAGTCTTAGAAACAGAACCATCAGCCATCAAAGGCAATCTCCAGATTTGCTGTGATCTTGTAGCGGCTACAAAAACATGCTTTTCTTGAGTATTCAAGGTAATGCCGTTAGGGCTTGGCACATTTAGCGCCAGACGATCCAATTGACCATTGGCACGCAATCTAAATACGCGACCTGTTGGGTCAGCAATACCAGTCTGTCCTTGATCAGTGAAATACAGATCGCCGTTAGAGGCAAAGTGCAGATCGTTCAAGCCTTTAAAGTTTTCGCTATACATTGAACCTAAGATGGTTTCAATTTTTCCAGTTTTCGGATCTAGCGCTATCAAGCCTGCTTTGTAGTCACAAATAAACGCGCGGCCATCTTTATGAAACTTCAAGCCGTTTGGCCAACCATCGTATTGCGTAATTAGTTCCCACTCGCCCTTGGTGTCGATACGGAAAATACGGCCAAAGGGAATATCAACAAACCACAAATTACCTTCGCGATCGAATGATGGCCCCTCTAAAAAGCACTCTACTTCTGCGCCTTGACGATTAGGGTCAGACCAGCCAGTACGGGATTTCTTGCGGAATTTCTCGGGCATGGTTGAAAAAACTTCCGTTTTAATTTTCTCAACGGGCTGGAAGGGGTTATGCATCGTCATGGGGCGTCTCCTGAGGTAAGTTATACGGATAAGTAAGTTTTAATATTGAACAATTAAACCATAAATAATGATAACCTATCGTAATTATTGAGTTGTATACATCAAACCCTTTTTATTACTTAACCGTATAGGTTTAAAAATGATGAAATCTGTAGCTGTTATTGGAACCGGAATTATGGGTGCTGGCATTGCAGCCGGCTTTATTGCCCAAAACATCCCCGTAGTCATATTGGGTAGATCAAAAGACAAGGCTGACGCCTGCTTAGATAAAGCCATTACCCTGGCAAAGAAAATTGGCATGATTGGAGACAACGCCAATAAAGAGGATGGTGACATTAAGAAACAGCAATTCATTGGGGTCCTAGAAGATTGGCAGGACTGGAATCAATTCTCCTGGGTCATTGAGACCGTTGCCGAGAACTTAGACTTAAAAAAAGCCGTTTTCCAATACCTCGATCAAGTTGTGCCGGCGGATATTCCTATTGGCAGTAATAGCTCAGGCTTTCCGATCAGCAAAATTGCAGATGGTCTTAAAACTGCAAACCGCATGATGGGTGCGCACTACTTCATGCCTGCGGAAGTAGTTCCTTTAGTTGAAATTGTGATGGGACAAAAAACCGAGCTCAAGTATGCGGAGCAAGCTTGCGAACTTTATAGAGCTGTTGAAAAGAAGCCTGTCTTGGTCAAGAAGGATATCCCAGGATTTTTAGCCAATCGTATTCAGCATGCATTAATGCGGGAGGCACTCTCACTCGTACAAGAGGGAATTGCTACGCCCGCCGATATTGATGATGCCGTGCGATACAGCTTTGGCTTTCGTTACGCCGCAGTGGGCCCAATGACACAGAAGGAAATTTCAGGATGGGACGGGATGGCAAATGCCGCTAAAGAAATTTATCCGTCACTTTCCAATATCACTGCCCTGCCTCCAAAAGTAGTTCAGCTCATGGCTGATGGAAAAACAGGCATGAAAGCTGGAGAAGGATTCAGAAAATGGACGCCAGAAGAAATTAAAACAGTTTCCGACTCCTACTCTCGTAGATTGAAGGCTGCTTTTGATGTTCTTAATATTGAATGATTGAGTAATGTTGAGCTACGGCATCCTTCACGCGATCGAGGTTTGGAGTCACTCCCACGCCAACCGAACCCAATTGCGCAATATCAAGATGACCGCCGTTTGCGGTTAATGGACGATCGCAGATATCAAAGCGCAGATACTGATTTGACATGCTAAATCCCCAAGGCACATCCCCAATTGCAAAGCCAATAGATGCTGTTGCGGCTCCCGCTAGGGTTGTTTCCGCCACTTTGCACGCTAAGTTGAGTTTGAGATTGTTCGCTCTGAGGGTTTGTGCACTTTTCCAAGCAGCCAATACTCCGCCGGTCTTAATGAGCTTAAGGCTGGCGCCATCTAGGACCTTGGCTTTCATCAATTCCTCTATCTCATCTTCGCCATGGATAGACTCATCCAAACCAATTGGAATTGGAGAGTTCTGCTTCAGAAAAATAAAATCAGCCAAACTAGAGTTTGCATGGATTAACTGCTCTGCGAAAGAGAGCTTGCTTGCTGACGCTGAAGTGCAAAACCGGACCGCTTCCTCTAGGGACATAGCACCGTTAGCGTCTACTGAAATAACATTACCCTCTAGTATTTCAGAGATCGCCTGGACGCGGTGTAAATCCTCTTCTAAAGTTAAAGAGCCAACCTTAATTTTCCAGTGTTTGAATCCTGCTTCACGAAATGATTTAGCATCAGCCAATTCTTTTTCTAGCGAACCGCCCAGCATACGCAACAAAGGAATCTCTGTGGCTTCCGGTAAAGCATTTCCCGCAGTAGATGAGCGTAGGTACTTCCATAAAGCGATAGAGTTTTTCTGCGTATATAAATCAAGCAGCGCCATCTCTAAACAAGATTTAGCCGAGGGATTGCCATACAGAATGGCATCACACGCTTTTGAAAAATTCTTGGGATCACTCCACTCTAATGCGCGTGCCTTTTCTACTAAATACTTTACGCTTGCCATCAAACTTTCGAGCGTTTCACCAGTCATGAGTGGCGCAACAGATGCCTCGCCCCAGCCTTGGCGACCTTCTTCATCATTCAGACAAAGTAAAACTGTTTTGGCATCCACAATGACTTCTTTAGCCATTTTGATTGGCTCAATTAGCGGGATCGAAAGCGGAAAGATGGTTGCCTGAGTGATTTTCATTTTTTACACAGCATTTCAATAAATATTAATAAGAATAAACAAGAAGCATCAAATATACGGAGAACATTACATGAGAAAAATATTATTAGCATTATCACTTGTCAGCATTGGCTTTGCTACTAGCTTGCAAGCGCAAGGCTTTCCAAATCAACCCATTAAGTTAATTATTCCATTTGCAGCGGGTGGACCCTCCGATGTTTTGGCAAGAGGTTTTGTTCCTAAGCTTGGTGAGAATCTTGGTCAACCTATCATTATTGAAAACAAGCCAGGTGCAGGCGCCAATCTTGCAGCGGAATATGTAGCGAACTCCAAACCAGATGGCTACACCCTTTTCCTGATGATGGTCGGTACACAAGCCATTAATGAAACACTTTACAAAAAACTAAACTACAACCTCATTAAAGACTTTGCTCCAGTGAGTCTGGTTGCCTCTTCTTCACTATTGTTTGTAGCCAATCCTTCAGCACCTTTCAAAACCATCCCCGAGCTCATTGCTTATGCAAAAGCCAATCCTAATAAAGTGAGCTTTGCCTCATCCGGCGCAGGTACCCCACTCCATCTTGGCGGCGAACTGTTTAACACCCAAGCAGGAACCGATATTCTTCACGTACCCTATAAAGGTGCTGCACCTGCTTTGACAGATGTCCTTGGCGGTCAAATTGAAACTGCATTGGTTGGCACTCCTGCTGCATTACCTTATGTGCGCTCTGGAAAATTGATACCGCTAGGGATCACCAGTCTTAAGCGCTCTCCAAACGCCCCTGAGATTCCAGCTATCTCTGAGTACCTACCAAAATTTGACGTTGAGCTTGTATATGCAATCGTGGCACCAGCCCGGACTCCAAAAGCAATCATTGACAAACTCAATGCACAACTTGTTAGTACACTCAATAATCCCGAAATCAAATCACAAATTAATAGCAAGGGCTTTGAAGTCGTCACTAGCACCCCAAACTACTTAGGTGATTACATCAAGTCAGAAGTTACTAAATGGGGCCCCATCGTGAAAAAATCTGGTGCAACTGCTGAATAAATAAACTATCTCATCGAAAGAAACTTATGATTGAAATGTCTGAAAAAAAACTGGCTGGACCTATCATTCGCCTGCACCCAAACGACAACATTGTCGTAGCGAGAATTGATGTTGCCATTGGCGCTGAAGTGCCTAGCGAAAACTTTACGAGCCGCAGTCAAGTACCTGCCGGGTATAAGATTGCTACCAAAAAGATTCTGAAGGGTGAACCCATCCTGAAGTACAACGTCACTGTAGGTTTTGCTAACGTTGACATTGAGCCGGGTACCATGGTTCATAGCCACAATACGGAATTCCGAGAATTCGATCGTGACTACGCCTATGCAAGCGAATTCAAACCCACTCAAATGTTGCCAGAGTCTGAACGTGCAACTTTTCAGGGCTATGTCAGACCGAACGGCAAAGTAGGCACACGCAACTTTATCGGAATCTTATCCACTGTTAATTGCTCTGCAACGGTAGTAAATAAAATTGCTGACTGGTTCACTCCAGAGAGGCTGAAGGATTATCCGAATGTTGATGGTGTAGTAGCGTTCAGTCACGATATCGGCTGCGGCATGGAAATGAGTGGCGAGCCAATGCAATTACTTCGCCGCACGATGGCAGGTTACGCGCGCCACCCTAACCTCGCCGCTGCACTCATAGTAGGTTTAGGGTGTGAACGCAATCAACTTAAAGGTCTGATGGAGCAAGAAGATCTGACTGCAGGGACTAATCTGCATACCTTCATCATGCAAGAGTCAGGCGGTACACGCAAAACTATTGAGGCAGGAATTGAAGCGGTCAAGGCACTTCTTCCAGAAGCCAATAAGGCAAAGCGTGAAACAGTCTCTGCAAGCCATTTATGCGTTGGCTTGCAATGCGGGGGATCGGATGGCTTCTCTTCCATCACAGCCAATCCTGCATTGGGAGCGGCGATTGATATTTTGTCTCGTCACGGCGGCACCGGCATTCTTTCGGAAACACCAGAGATTTATGGTGTTGAACATACCCTGACTCGCCGAGCTGTAAGTCAAGCGGTTGGTGAAAAACTCATTAAGCGAATTCGCTGGTGGAAAGATGAATACTCCGTTGGCAGAGATGTGCAAATTAATGGTCAAGTTAGCCCAGGAAATCAGATTGGCGGCTTAGCCAATATTTTCGAAAAATCGTTGGGCTCTTCTATGAAAGGTGGCACTGGCCCCCTAATGGAAGTCTATAAATACGCTGAACCGGTAAACACTAAAGGGTTTGTATTTATGGATACCCCTGGATTTGACCCCGTATCAGCTACTGGCCAGATTGCTGGTGGCGCCAATCTGATTGCCTTCACCACTGGCCGCGGCTCTATGTTTGGCTCTAAACCAGCCCCTTGCATCAAACTTGCAACTAATACCCCAATGTATCAACGCCTTACCGAGGATATGGACATTAACTGCGGCGAAATCCTAGATGGGACTGTTTCTGTTCAAGAGATGGGACAAAGAATATTTGAGCTCTTCCTTAGAACTGCATCTGGAGAAGCCTCTAAGAGCGAGCTTCTTGGTTTGGGTGACTATGAATTTGTGCCCTGGCAAATTGGGGTAATGAGCTAAGAGGACTGTAGAATTAATCCTATTAGCTCAACCCAGATAGAAACTGAACTGAAACAGGCTTATGAAATTTAGGGATTACTACGAAACACTTGGTGTTGCTCGCGGTGCTACTGAAGCGGAGATTAAATCAGCCTATCGCAAGATGGCTCGTAAATACCATCCGGACGTAAACAAGGAAGCTGGGGCGGAGGAGCAGTTCAAGCAAATCGGTGAGGCCTATGCAGTTTTAAAAGATACCGAGAAACGGGCAGCTTACGATCGTTTTGGTGAGAACTGGAAAAACGGTCAGGACTTTACCCCTCCCCCTAATTGGAATGAAGGCTTTGAATATTCTGATGGTGGATTTGGTGGTGGACACCCAGGTTACGGCGGTGGTTTTGAAGGTGATCAAAGTGAATTCTTTGAATCACTCTTTGGCAGAGGCAAACACCGCCAAGGTGGACGTGGCGGTCAAACTCGTCAAGGCATGAACTTCAAAGGCCAAGATCATCACGCCAAAATTTTGATCGATCTAGCTGATGCTTACAACGGCGCCAAGCGTACGATTGCACTGCACATGCCTGTGCAAGATGCAAACGGTCATGTCAGCACTCAAGAACGTAAATTAGATGTCAGCATCCCCAAGGGTATCAAGGCGGGACAGAATCTCAGACTCTCTGGCCAAGGTGGGCCTGGTGTTGGCGAAGGCCCTGCAGGCGACCTTTATCTGGAAATTGATTTCCATCCAAACCCGATATACCGCGTTGAAGGCAAGGATGTATTCATTGATATTCCTTTGACCCCATGGGAAGCAGCTTTAGGAACAACAGTAAATGTACCCACTCCAGCAGGAAGTACTTTGGAACTAAAGATCCCTGCCGGTACTGTGGCTGGTCGCAAGATGCGACTCAAGGGCAAAGGCATTCCAAGCGCAGAGTCAGGCGATCTCTATGTTGTGCCGTCTATTGCACTGCCACCAGCGGATACAGATGCACACAAAGAGGCCTATCAAACATTTGAGAAAGCTTTTGATTTCAACCCTAGAACGCACTTGAAGGGATGATGGATATGACGCAAACGAATATCACCTGGCTTGAAGGTACAGTAGTAGAAAATGAAGTTCACATGACGATTGTTGAGCTCTCCCATGCATCACGCTCTCCAGAAGAACTCATCATGACCTGGGTTTCTGAAGGAGTGCTGAGCCCAACAGGGTCATCGCCGCAAGATTGGCGTTTTACTGGTGACTCTTTGAGGAGAGCAAAAACTGCCGCGCATCTTACGCATGATTTAGACTTAAATGTGCCAGGCGTTGCCCTAGCACTCGATCTACTCGATGAAATTGCCCAGCTGCGCGCTCGTTTGCCACGCGACTAGGCTAAAGTACTAAGATTCTGAACGACTCAAAAGCTGTTCCCAACGTTGTAGCTTTTGATCTAGATCGGTTGTGATTTCGCTGAGGCGAGCTTGCATGCTTGCCGCTAACTCAGGTTCATTTTTGTAGATATCTGGGTTGCTCATAGCAATACCAATATCAGCCTGCTCTGTTTCCAAAACTTCAATCTGCAGTGGCAATGCTTCTAATTCTTGGCGCTCTTTGCCATTGAGTTTTTGAACACCACCCTTAGTGACTGGTTTTTCTTTTGCCTGGGTATCTGCCTTAGCCTCTACCTTGGCCTCAACCTTGGCCTCAACCTTTTCCACTGATTTTGAGTTGCCATTGGCAGCACGAATCTTGTCTGATCGAGCCTTCTGGATTTTCCAATCCTCGTAGCCACCCTCATACTCTCGCCAAAAACCATCACCCTCATTGGCAATGATGCTAGTAACGACGTTGTCCAAGAAGTAACGATCATGACTTACCAAGAAAACAGTGCCTTTATAGTCTTGCAAGAGTTGCTCTAGCAAATCTAAGGTATCAATATCTAAGTCATTGGTTGGCTCATCCAATACCAAGACATTGGCTGGTCTGGCAAATAAACGCGCTAGTAACAAGCGATTGCGCTCACCACCTGACAAAGTACTTACCGGGGAATTCGTTCTCTCTGGCGCAAATAAGAAATCACTCAAATAACTCTTCACGTGCTTTTTATTGCCGTTGATTTCAATCCACTCACTACCAGGACTAATGTAATCCTCTAGTGATGCATTGAGATCCAAGCCTTCGCGCATTTGATCAAAGTAAGCCACTTCAATCCGCGTACCCATCGTTGCGGTACCTGAATCAGGTGTGATTGTTCCTAAGATTAATTTGAGTAAGGTTGTCTTACCAGCACCATTCGGCCCCAACAAACCAACCTTATCGCCGCGCAAAATCGTCGCTGTGAAATCCTTCACAATAGGACGATCATAGGATTTGCTCACGTTTTGTAAGTCCGCCACAATCTTGCCGCTACGATCCCCGGCAGAAACTGCCAACTTCACCTGCCCCATCGCATCTCTGCGTTCGGCACGACTACTGCGTAACTTTTCTAGACGAGCAATTCTGGCAACGCTTCTTGTACGACGTGCCTCTACACCTTTACGTATCCAAACTTCTTCTTGCGCCAATAATTTATCTGCGCGAGCATTAGCCAGAGATTCAGAGTTCAGCTCTTGCTCCTTAAGAACTTCATACTGGGTAAAGTTCCCAGGGTAGCTACGGAGAATGCCGCGATCCAACTCCACAATCTGCGTGCAAACGTTATCCAGGAAGGCGCGATCATGGGTAATCAAAATAACTGACCCTTGGTACTCCTTGAGCAATTCTTCTAACCAAGCAATCGAATCTAAGTCCAAGTGGTTGGTTGGTTCATCCAATAGAAGCACATCGGGCATCTCAACTAAAGCGCGCGCTAAGGCGACCCGTTTTTTTGTACCACCAGAAAGTGTATTGATCTTGAGATCTGCTTCAAGATGCAGTCGATCCAAAGTTTCATGAACGCGCTGCTCCCAATTCCAGCCACTCAGAGCCTCCAATTGGGACTGCACTTCGTCCAAGCGGTGATGGGAAGCGTCATCCCACTCGCCTACGCTCAGGGCCTCATATTCTTCTCGCAGCGCTTTCGCTTGCGCTACGCCTTTTGAGACGGCATCAAAAACGGTTTCTTCAGCCTCGAAGATAGGCTCTTGGGGCACATATGCAATGCGCAGACCTTGCTGATATTGCAGCAGGCCATCATCCATTTTTTCTATGCCAGCCAGAATCTTCAGTAAAGAAGACTTGCCGGTGCCATTACGGCCAATTAAGCCAACACGCTCACCGGATTCCAGTGAAAAAGCTGTGTTTGCGAGGAGGTCAACGTGGCCAAAAGCCAGTTTTGCATCTGTGAGTACGATTAAAGCCATGGCGACATTATCGTCACTTCCTTGAAAGAGGAGATATTTCCACTAACTTATAGAAGGCAACCCCATCGCTGGGGGGCATAAGGGCCTGAGTGAGTAGGCTCTAGCCAAAAAGAATAGGGCCCCTTAGGAGCCCTATCTCGAGACCTAAGAACTGAATTCTTAGAACTTGTAAGTCACGCCTACAGCTGGCATCCATGGATTTAATGTCAACTTGCCAAGGTTTGCACCCGTAGAAACCAATTGCACATTAGTTGCCATAGTTGCATATTTCACGTCAACGTTTAAACCCCAGTTTTTATCCAACATGTAGTCCATGCCAACCTGACCAACAAAACCAAGGCTAGATGGCTCAACTTGAACAGGCAAGGAGAAGTTTTGACGGTTGCCGAAAATGGTGTAGTTAATACCAGCGCCGACGTACGGCTTAAATGCGCCTAAATCAGTGAAGTGATATTGGGCTAGCAATGATGGTGGTAATGCAGTAATTTTGCCAATATTAGTATTACCTTGCCCTGCTGTAATGTTTACTTGTTGTGGCCAAGTTAATACCAATTCAGCTGCAATATTTTTTGTAAAGAAGTAAGAAACGTCAAATTCAGGAATCCACTGATTTTTGGCTTTAACATTTAAATCCTGAACAGTGCCTGACTGACCATTTTGATACAGAACATCCACCGCACGGACACGTACCATCCATGGATTTTCTTCTGCATGAGCTTGAGCAGCGATTGGGGCTAAAGATGCTACTGCAGCCATTGCTGCTACGAGTGACTTAATACGCATGATGGTTTCCCTTTTGGTTATCAATTTCGATGAAATCATTTTCGAATTGATGCCTATGCACGAATTTGATGTAAATCAAATGGGATGGACTTTGAAATTTTTTTTTGCTAAAAAGCAACAGTGTTTGAGAGCTTATTTGATCTAGATCAAATGACCCTATGCTCTACCTTACAAAACCTTGGAGTAAGAGCCTTTTGCCTGGGATTCCCTAAGATGCCGATCGAAAGTCATGGCCACCCTTCTTGCCAGGAGGCGCCCCTTGGCGGGGACCAGGATACTCTCTCCTTCCCAATCCAGCAGTCCAGCTTCTTCTAAACCCTTCAACTCTTCTATTTCGGTTTTAAAGTAGCTCGAAAAATTAATCTGATGGGAAGTTGCAAATGCTTTGGTATCCAAGGCAAATTGGCACATTAATTCACCGATCAGCTCGCGACGTAAAAGATCATCCTGATCAAGCTGCAATCCTCGCAGCACTGGAAGATGTCCATGATCGAGTGCCTCGTAATACTCATCAAGCGTACGTACATTTTGTGAGTAGCAATCATCCACCTTGCCGATCGATGAAATTCCGAAGGCCAAGAGGTCACACTCTGCTTGAGTGGAATAGCCTTGGAAATTACGATGAAGCTTTCCTTGCTTCTGAGCGATAGCCAATTCATCATCAGGCTTGGCAAAATGATCCATACCAATAAAGACATAACCAGCTTCACCCAAACGCGCAATTGTGTTGGAGAGAATGTCCAGCTTATCAGCGGCGGCCGGCAAATCAGCTTCAGCGATCCGACGTTGCGGCTTAAAGATATGCGGCAAATGCGCATAGTTGTAAACAGAGAGGCGATCTGGGTTCATCGCCAATACGGTATCTACCGTTTCTTTAAAAGTCTCTGGCGTTTGCTTTGGTAGACCATAGATTAAATCAACACTACGTGATGTAAATCCATACTTTCTGGACCAATCCATCACCGCTTGGGTTTCTTCAATCGTTTGCACCCGATGTACGGCCTCTTGTACTGCCAAGTTGAAATCCTGTACACCTAAGCTAATACGGTTAAAACCCAAATCCGCTAAGAGCGCAATATCTTGCTCAGTCACACGTCGTGGATCAATCTCAATCGAGTATTCACCGCCAGGCAATAGCTCAAAATGCTCACGCGTGTGATGCATCAACTCCGTCATCTCTTCGTGAGATAGAAACGTAGGTGTGCCACCACCCCAATGCAACTGGGTTACCGGAATCTTTTTCTGGGCACCCATGGCCTGAGTTACCATCGCCATTTCTTTGGCAAGATACTTTATGTATTTTGCACTTCGTCCATGATCTTTTGTGATGATCTTGTTGCAACCACAGTAGTAACAAATATTGGGACAAAAGGGCAAATGAAAATATAAGGAGAGAGGCTCATTTGCTTTGGCAACTCGATTCAGTGCACCCAAGTAATCCGCTTCAGAGAAATCACCATGAAAGCGGTCTGCACTTGGATAGGATGTATAGCGCGGTCCATTAATATCAAACTTCTTCAACAGCTCCGGATGAAAAAGAACTTCTTTTTCTTGGGCTTCTTCTGCTGATGAATTGCTTGCCGCTGAGTTCATAGAGTCTTGTGTGGGGTTTACTTTGGCAAATAGTCTAGCGCTACTGCTTCTGCTACTTTAATCCCATCCACACCCGCAGACAAGATTCCGCCGGCGTAGCCAGCACCCTCACCCGCTGGATACAGACCTTTGATATTTAGACTCTGATAATTGGCGCCCCTTGTAATGCGTAAAGGGGATGACGTGCGTGTTTCTACACCTGTTAGAACGGCATCTTTCATGGAGAAGCCTTTAATTTGCTTTTCAAAGGCTGGAATCGCCTCCCGAATTGCCTCGATGGCGTATGCAGGTAAACTTTCTGCTAGGTCTGTTAAATGAACGCCTGGTTTATAGGAAGGTAGAACACTTCCAAATTCAGTGGAGGGTTTGCCCTCTAAAAAGTCACCAATCAGTTGACCTGGGGCTTCGTAGGTGTTGCCACCCAATTCAAAAGCTTTTGATTCAATAGCACGCTGAAACTCAATGCCTGCAAGTGGACCGCCAGGGTAATCCTCCGGGGTAATACCAACAACAATCCCTGCATTGGCATTGCGCTCATTACGAGAGTACTGACTCATCCCATTCGTCACAACTCGATTAGGTTCTGAGGTAGCCGCGACTACGGTTCCACCGGGGCACATACAAAAACTGTAGACCGAGCGACCATTTTTAGCGTGATGAACCAATTTGTAATCCGCTGCGCCAATCAGCTCATTGCCAGCATGCGGGCCAAGGCGCGCTTTATCAATTAAAGATTGGGGATGCTCAATCCGGAACCCAACAGAAAATGGCTTTGCCTCCATATAAACACCAGCATGATGCAAGGCTTCAAAAGTATCCCGCGCACTATGACCAAGCGCCAAGACCACATGGCTGGCGGGTAAGTCAGGCTGTCCCTCTATTTTGACCCCAGTAATTTGCTCGTTTTCAATATCAAAGCCAATCACTTTTTGCATGAACCGAATCTCACCGCCAAGCTCAATGATTTCCTGGCGCATTTTTTCCACCACCCCAACCAAGCGGAAGGTGCCGATATGCGGTTTAGCTACATAAATAATTTCTTCTGGGGCGCCCGCTTTTACAAACTCATGAATGACTTTGCGCCCATAAAACTTAGGATCTTTAATCTGGCTATACAACTTGCCGTCTGAAAACGTACCAGCTCCGCCTTCACCGAATTGCACATTGGATTCAGGATTAAGTACGTTTTTACGCCATAAGCCCCAAGTATCTTGAGTCCGTTCGCGAACTTTTTTGCCGCGCTCAAGAACAATCGGTTTAAAACCCATTTGCGCTAACACGAGAGCAGCAAAAATACCGCATGGTCCAAACCCAACTACCACTGGACGAAGGGCGTTGCCTGTAGAGATTGATTCAGGGGCTTTTGCAACAAAGTGATAGCTTGTATCTGGAGACACTCTTACATGAATATCGCCCGAAAAATTCTTGAGGAGTGCTTCCTCGTTCTTAGCCGATAAATCAACGGTGTAGATAAAGGAGAGTGCAACATTTTTGCGTGCGTCGTAGCTGCGCTTAAAGACCTTAAACTGGACTAAATCCTGAGCACCTATTTTGAGGCGCTTCAAAATTACCTTCTCCAGATCTTCTGGAGGATGGTCAATCGGTAGACGTAATTCAGTAATACGGATCATGGGTTTTACGGTACACAGTCATTTGAGGCATTTACGGGGCCCTTTGGAGCCATAAGCCAAATAATACTGGTTATGAGTCCACTCAGGCCAGGAGTTGTTCCATAAAGGCGATAATGCGTCATGGCTCTACGCGCAACTATCCACAAAGCCGACCTTCATGTCGCAGATTCTGACCGTCATTACTATGGCAGTCACTCCCTAACTATCGCTAAGCACCCTTCTGAGACTGAGCAAAGAATGATGGTCCGCATCATCGCCTTTGCATTGCAGGCACATGAGGACTTGGTCTTTACAAAGGGTTTAAGTGATACCGATGAACCAGATCTGTGGATTAAAGATCTCACTGACGCAATCAAACTCTGGATTGAAATTGGTCAGCCAGACGAACGCCGCATTCTAAAAGCGTGTGGTCGTGCCGATCAAGTCGTTGTCTACTGCTATGGTGGTCACACTAGCAAGATATGGTGGGATGGCATTGCCAACAAGCTTACCCGTGCACGCAACTTACAAGTAATTTCAATTCCGGCTGAACAGGCGGAAGATCTTAATAAACTGGTTGAGCGCAGCATGGTCATTCATGTGAATGTTCAGGATGGTGAAGCATACGTCTCCTCCGACCAAGGCCAAGTTACGATTACTCCAGAGATTTGGCGCAACAATCAGTAAATCGTAGATATCTTACATATGAAGGCGATCGTTTTCGACACCAATGTCTTGTTAGATCTCTTTGTCTTTAATGACTTTAGAGCGCTTCATATGAAGCAAGCGCTCATTGAAGGCAAGATAGATGCGCTAGCAACCCCAAATACTTTAGAAGAATTCATTGATGTGATTTCTCGCCCATTGTTTTCGCTAGATGAATCACAGCAGAAACAAATTGCTCTGCAATGGCAGAGTCTAGCAAGAGTTGTGGATGATCAATCCTTGAGTAAGGCCCCTTGGGTATGCCTAGATCCTGACGATCAGGTCTTCTTAGACATTGCCTATACCTTAAGGCCTTGCATATTAGTAAGCAAAGATAATGAAGTACTTCGCTTCGCGCACAAGGCATTAACAGAACAGGTTTTGATTACCGCTGATTACACAGTATTGGATCTATAGACTTTGTGCAGCCTGTGCTGCAATTTCAAATGATCTCAGGCGGGCTTGATGATCATGAATTTGCCCAGTAAAGATAATCTCATTGGCGCCAGTCAGATCCAGCCAATGCCGCATCTCTTTTTTGATAGTCTCGAATGATCCAACAACAGAGACCTGCAATGCATGGTCAGCGGTAGCCCTTTCATGAGGCTCACAAAATTCATCCAGATTGGCTATCGGGGGTGGTAACTGCCCTCTAGTATTCCTACGCATTCTGACAACGTTCTGCTGCAAAGTAGTAAAGAGATGTTGAGCTTGTTCATCAGTATCTGCAGCCACCACATTCATTACGAACGCTGCATATGGCTTGGCTTGTTGAGCCGATGGCTTGAAGAGGTCGCGGTAAATTTTCATTGCCTCAAGCAATTGCTCAGGCGCAAAGTGTGAGGCAAATGCATACGGCAGACCAAAGTGCGCAGCTAATTGGGCACCATAGAGGCTCGAACCCAAAATCCAAATCGGTACATTGGTGTTTATTCCGGGTATCGCCTTAACCGACTGACCCTCTTGAAGAGGGCCAAAGTAATGCTGTAGTTCTCGCACATCCTGCGGAAAGCGATCATCACTACCCAGCAAATCACGACGCAATGCCCTCGCCGTCATTTGATCAGTTCCAGGCGCCCTCCCTAGGCCCAACTCGATTCGGCCAGGGTACAAGGACTCGAGCGTACCAAATTGCTCGGCAATCACTAAAGGGGCATGGTTAGGCAACATCACACCACCAGAGCCCAATCGAATATGAGAGGTGCCAGCAGCGATATAACCAATCAACACTGCTGTTGCAGAACTCGCATTACCGGTCATATTGTGATGCTCTGCTACCCAGTAGCGTGTATAACCCCATTTTTCAGCATGCTGAGCCACATCCAAGGAGTTGCGAAGTGCATCGGCAGCAGTAAACCCCTGTGGAATCGGAGATATATCTAGAATGGAGTATGGGATGGAATTTGCCATCGCTAGATCATACCGAGAAAGTGCATTGTTGACATGAGTAAACCCAAAATGGCTGACCCCGATGACGGCCTCTTTAAGCCGGGTAGCAAACTAAGGCATATCAAGACCGGTGGATTTTATAAAGTAGTCTTTCTGGCTAACGTAGAAGCTAGCCTTGAGCCAGCCTATGTTTATGAATCCATGCAATCCCATGATTTTTGGATTAGACCCCAAGCCGAAATGGAAGATGGTCGCTTTGAACTCATCCCAGAATAAGAAGGCAATTAACTATGTCAGAAGAACGAATCACCAATCTCGAAATTAAACTGAGCTTCACTGAAGATCTCATCGAGAAACTCAATGAGACGGTATACAAACAGCAGCAACAGATTGAATTTCTATATCGGGAGCTTAAGGTAATTAAAGAACAGGCCAGCAGCAGCGGTGGCGGAGGTGGCAGCCTCAAAGATGAAATCCCGCCACACTATTAATCAACTGCTAATATAGGCTTTAGGCATAAACCCCTTACAACACATGCAAAGGATTCATCCATGAGCAACTTAACATTATTTCTAGTCCAGTGGGGCTTAACTTCTTTATCCCTTTGGGTTGCTAGCTACATCTTTAGCGGCTTGCGCTTTGCTGACGGCGGTTCACTCATCATTGCCGCCCTACTCTTGGGCTTTGCCAATGCGATCGTTAAACCATTGCTGGTTTTATTCACGCTGCCTCTCACTGTAGTGACCATGGGTCTCTTCCTGCTAGTGATTAATGCATTAGTGCTCATGCTAGTTTCTGCTGTAGTCAGTGGCTTTACGATCTCTAGCTTCTGGACCGCATTCTTTGCCAGCATCTTTATTTCTTTATTCAGCCTTTTTATCAGTGGCTTAGTTTTCTAAGAGGTAGATTTACAAGCTTAGTAAGTCTTATCCACTCTTATTTGCTTGCGGGATAGATATCCGACCAAGAGTGCAGCGCTGTTTTGCATGGCTGCGACTTGGTCGCCAATGATTTAGCGTTCTCAGCAGCAATACTGATGCCACCAGTCAAAAAGCCCAGCCCAATAGAGACGGCGCTGTTCACTACACCCGCTTTATTTACCCCAGCTTGTGGGTTTTGCAGGGTTCCCTCAATTTTCACCAGACCGCCAAGATCCAATCCCGTTGTAAGGCCTGATTTTTCTCTTGGATTAATGTTGATATTAAGGGCTTCGCTTGCAAGATTGATAGAGCCCGCCAGGGTAATATCAAGACGATCGGTCTCTACTCCAACCGAATTCTGAATATTGACCATCCCATTGTTGATCGGTAGATAGGCAACAGCACACTCCAAGATAGTTTGGGTAGATTTTTTTCGCATTGGATTCACTGCATCGAATACCGTAATGACAAAGTCTCCGCCCTTGTTAATAAACTTTGAATCTAATTTGGCTTGACCAACTGAGATCTGAATAGCACCAGTAGCTCGGCTAGCCATTTGATGCAGACTTACTCCGCTGGCCCGCAAGTTCCATGCTACTTGTGCATTGCCACCAGATACTCTGGCACTGGAATCAGCAGTGGCAATAATTTGCTCTAAGGTAAAGTCTTTTGCCATACCCTTCATCGTCATTTTTGGGGAGGCGCCATCAAATTCAGAAATAGAAAGTTGTGCTTGAGCGCTTCCTTTGCCAACGTTAAAACTCACATCATTTGCATCAATCGCATTTTTCTTGAATTGCAAGCTCGTCTTAAAGTTGGTAAATGGCGCTTGATTGGGCACCCCTAATTCAGCAATATTGATCTTGATGCTGCCATCAGCCAAAGGTAAAAGGTCGAAAGGCAATGCATTGTCTGAGAAAAAGAACTTTCCTTGAGATTGATGGGTGCTTGTATGACTAGCTTTTCCGCTTGAGCCAGCTATCGCAGCAGATCCAGCCAAAGGAGCCAAATCAAAGGATTTGGAGTTAAGGTTAATGCTAAATTGCGGCAAGACTTGAGGCTTCTTATCAATCTCGCCAGTAATTGCAAGCGACTTTCCATTCAAGGTAAGCGTTAGATCAAGATCCATTTTTACCGGAGATTGATTCCAGGCGAAATAAGCATTTCGTAAGGAACCTGTTTTACCTTTGAGATTTAAGGTGTAGTTGGCATATTGCAGATCCATCATAATCGTCGATTTCCCATGCCCACCATCAAGATTTAATTTAGGAACCTTTAATGACTTTGTAGCTTGATTTCCATCCTGGTAATTGATGCGCGCATCAACAACATCCAATGTCTGAAATGAGACAAACGTATTATCAGAAGAACTACTTGCCGTTGTTTGAGCTGCTGAATTATCAGCAGTCAAGGATGGAGCAGTCAGATTCCAATTGCCTTCGCCGGCTTTATTAGTTTGTAAATTGGCCTCAAGCCCCACTACGCCAATTCTGCTGATCTCAACACTACCCTTGATCAAGGGTAATAACTTAATATCCAATTCCACTTTCTTGAAGGTCAGCAAATCGGGATTACTTGCCCATGATGCATTGCTCAAAGATAACTGCTCCGCCTTGACGCTAATGGAGGGAAAAAAACTCAGACTGACTGGCCCGGCGATTTTTAACTCACGTCCAGTAGCGTCTTTGACTGAAGAACTCAGTAGCTGAGTTAATTGAGCAGGGTTGATAAAGGATGCCGCATACCAGGCACCTAGACCTGCCACGACTAGAAAGCCTATAAAAGCAAATAGGGAAATCTTGAGAGTTTTGTTCACTTAGCCATTCTAAATCCACCTATGGATATTGCCAGCCATAATTCCTCCGAGACTAAAATAGGCAGATGAGCACAGATAATCTACCGAAGTGTCCTGCCTGTCAGGAAGATATGACCTACCCAGATGGAGAGAATTACGTTTGCGCCCAGTGTGGCCATGAATGGCCTATTGCTGGTGCCGCTGTAGAGGCTGAGGTCGGATTAATCGTAAAAGATGCCAACGGCAATTTGCTGGCTGATGGCGATACCGTCACCCTCATTAAGGACCTCAAGGTGAAGGGCTCATCAACCACCCTCAAGGTTGGCACCAAGATCAAGGGGATTCGCCTAGTATCTGGCGATCATGAAGTTGATTGCAAAACAGAGGCCGGCAATATGCTGCTCAAAGCCTGCTTTCTGAAAAAAGCCTAGTTCTTTTCGAATCTAGGCTTCCCGTCCTAAGATAGTTTAAGTGCTTGCCTTTTTAAGGACGGCATAAATTTGATCTTTCAGAAGTAGCTTTTCCTTTTTCAAGGTCTCAATCTCCTCTGGGGTACTTGGCTCAGAATGCGCCTCCATTCTCTGAATCTTTTGATCCAAGTTATTGTGTTTATCAAACAAATGCGAGAAATGACGATCAGACGTTTTCAGCTTAGTGATAAGTTCGCGATATTCAGGAAACATAGACCCTCTTCATATTTAGGTTGTATAAAAAAGTCGGTACTTTTAGTGTAGCAACCCTGTATTGCAAGAACAATAGCTTCCACCATCTATTTATTTCACCTCTCCCCTTGTAATCCGAGGGACAAACCCCACATAGGAAAGGTGAATTCCTGCTGAAATTTGCAGTAATATTAGTGGTGCATTACGCACAATAACTACCGAAAGAAGGGTAATAAACCATGGCTACAAAGAAGTCTCCAGCAAAAAAGAAAGTAGCTACCAAGGTGGTAACAAAAGCCCCTGCAAAAAAAGCTGTCAAGAAAGTTGCTGCTAAGAAAGTCGCAAGCAAAAAGACAGTGAAAAAGGTAGTGAAAAAACCGGCAGCTAAGAAAGTGGCTGCAAAGAAGCCTATCGCTAAAAAGGCGGCAGTTAAGAAAACAACGGCAAAGAAAGTTGCTGCTAAAAAGCCAGTAGCGAAGAAGGTTGCCAAGAAAACCGTTAAACCAACTTCATCTAAATCTCCTAAGGTAGACCAATATGGTCTAGAGCAAGATGATGAGTTTTACGGTCTGTATTTTGCAAAATCTACAAACAAGGGGTTGGTTGAAGTAAAGCCTTGTACCTTCTCTCTCATGTATTGGTGGAAAGGTTTGCTTGGCTATCCCGACATGATTGAGATCTCCAAAGGCAGCAATACTGCAATGTTGCAGTTTGAGTCTACTTTTGGTGGCGGCGACTCTGGCGAGACCGAGTTAACAGAAAAAGATGTCTTGGATATCGATCACATCATTGAAGTTGATGAAGAAGAGATGATGATCTCCCTCTACTCTTATGTACCTATCCCGGTGCCAGAGAAATTAGTTGGAGCCTTGAGTCTTGCTGTTCTCAATATCAACCCAGAAACTCGCTACGGCAGCCTAGAAATCTGCCCAACCGAGAATGAAGAAGGTGTTACTGAGCATTTCTTGCGTTATCGTGCTGCAACCTATTTGCGCAGCATCAAGTCAGGCAAGGTAGAAGCTATCGAGAGCATGGTTACCAATGGCTCTGAGTTCTTTGGTCTTGCTTTAGATGCGATGTGCGTCAATAAGTCGATTAAGAAATGGTTGCTTAGCTAACCAAGACTAGTAAATGGCAGATTAACTACCTGCCACTATCTGCAAAGATAGATGTAAGTTAAGGGAAAACGGTCATTGACCGTTTTTCTGCTTTCTAGAATCGTCACAGTTCTTTTACCCTGCTTCTTGCATTCTGCAAGAGCAGCTTCCTGGGCCTCGCTCTCTTTTGCAGTTTTAGGCGCATGTACACCAATCGTGCCATCAGATTGTTGATAGACGCCAAATTCACTTTGCGGTGTAGAGCAAGCAGCTAACAGCAAATACATCAGAAGAAATAAATAGCGACTTAACATTTTGAATGCTGCCTAACAGATAAGGGATGAATGAATTCTATCTTACCCCCAATGATGGAAAGCAAGAATTTACAGCCAATTAGGCGGCCTGAAAGAACTTCTCTTTAAGCTTTAGCGCAACCGAGACTAGACCCACCATGATAGGCACCTCTACCAAGGGCCCAATTACAGCAGCAAATGCAGCTCCTGAGTTGATTCCAAATACAGCAATCGCAACTGCAATAGCTAGCTCAAAGTTGTTACTAGATGCTGTGAACGATAAGGTGCAGCAGCGCTTGTACTCAATGCCCATCTTGATAGTGATAAAGAATGTCAGCAGAAACATCACCACAAAGAACGCCAAGAGCGGAATAGCGATAGTAACGACATCCATTGGTAGCTGAAGGATTAATTTACCCTTCAAACTAAACATCACCACAATCGTAAAGAGCAAGGCAATTAAAGTGAGTTTGCCAATTCTGGGTACGAAATTATTTTGATACCACTCTTTTGATACAAATTTGAGGGCAATATATCTGGTTAAGAATCCTGCAACACAAGGAACGCCTAGATAGATTGCAACAGTTTTAGCAATTTCGCCAATGGTGATATTGACAACGGAGCCTGCAAAGCCAAAGTACGGCGGCAAGACAGTTAAGAAGAAATAAGCATACAAGCTAAAGAACAGCACCTGGAAGACGGCATTAAAGGCAACCAAGCCAGCCGCATACTCTGTAGAGCCTTTAGCAATATCGTTCCAAACAATCACCATAGCAATACATGGCGCTATACCAATCAAGATCAGTCCCGCCATGTATTCCGGCTGATTGGGAACAAAAATAATGGCCAAGAAGAACATCAAGGTGGGCGCAACAATCCAATTGAGCAGGAATGCCAAGCCAAAGATCCGCTTATCCCTAAAAACATCAGGTAGGTCTTCGTATTTGACCTTGGCAAACGGTGGATACATCATCAAGATCAATCCAATGGCAATCGGGATATTCGTAGTGCCCGTTTGAAAAGAGTTAATGAACCCCTCTACCCCAGGGACAAAATATCCCAAACCTATTCCTGCTGCCATGGCAGCAAAAATCCACACCGTAAGATATCTATCTAAAAACGAGAGTTTGCTGGTAACTGTATTCATGATTTGCTGTGAATTTCTTGAAGGCTGATAGAGTTAAGTTGCTCGATTGGCAGTTCAGACAATAGATCAATACGTTTTTTTAGGCCAATCATGACTTCTTTAAATGCACGACGTTTATCGTCATCCGATCCAGCTGCTTGCGATGGATCCGGGAATCCCCAATGGGCGGTAGCTGGCTTACCTGGCCAGAATGGACAGGCCTCGCCCGCTGCATTGTCACAAACTGTAACAATGAAATCCATCTTTGGAGCCTCTGGCAATCCAAATTCATCCCAAGACTTAGAACGCAACCTTGATTCGTCGTAACCCATCTGTAAGGCTAGCTCACGGGCAAATGGATTTACAGATGTCCCCGGAGTAGATCCAGCGGAATAACCCACGAACTTGCCGCTGGCATGCGTTGAAGCAAGCGCTTCCCCCAAGACAGAGCGAGCAGAATTATGTGTGCATAAAAAGAGAATGTTGTATTGCTTCATTTTGCCTTCGCCTTTTTGGTGATCGATACTGGAGCACAGGCTTTGCCGCCACAGCAGTTTTCAAGCAAGAACGCGCTAAGCTCTTGAACCAAGCTAGCATTGGGTCGATAGATGAGATTGCGACTCTGGCGCTCTACTGACAATAAATCCGCCCCCATCAATTCTTTTAGATGAAAGCTGAGTGTGGCGTTGGCTACGCCAAGTTTTTCAATAATTTCACCGGGCGTTAATCCAGTATCACCACGCTGCACTACTAAGCGAAATATATTTAAACGGGTCTCTTGGCCCAGCGCTAGAAATGCTTTGATGGCATCAGTGTTTTTCATATTTCCAATTATATAGAAATATATATTTCAAGAATGTGACATACAACCTCCGATAACTGACATATAACTGTCATATAAGTGTCATATACGCTTGAAAATAGCTTGAATAGAACGTAGGATTTGTTGAGAGCCATCTCATATTCAACAATATTTGAGCCACACATCCATATAGGAATAAACATGAGTCAAAAGAAATTGGTCAAACAGTTATTTAAAAAGCTCGATAAATTAGAGTCCGACAGAGAGAAGTTGATCGATAAGCTTGCAAAAGCATTAGAGAAGCTCGATAAAAAAGAGGCGGCCAAAAAGACACCCGCCAAGAAAGCCGCAGTGAAGAAGGTATCAGCCAAGAAAGCTTCAGCTAAAAAAGTTGCAGCAAAGAAGGCGCCAGCTAAAAAAGCAGCGGCCAAGAAAGCCCCCGCCAAAAAGACACTCAGTCCAAGCGAAGCTAGCTGATGGGTCATAAAAATAAAGATAAGCTAGAACAATCTAGCTATGATGAACAACTTCGCCTATTGCAAATAGAGCTAGTCAAACTGCAAAATAGTTTAATTAGCAAAGGAGATCAGATACTGGTCATCCTTGAGGGTCGTGACACAGCCGGTAAAGACGGCACTATAAAAGTCATCACCCAACACTTAAGTCCAAGAGAAACGCGTGTTGTTGCACTCGGAAAACCATCCGATAGCGAATCTGCAGAGTGGTATTTTCAAAGATACGTAGCTGAGTTACCAAAAAAAGGGGAATTCGTACTCTTTAATCGCAGTTGGTACAACCGCGCCGGTGTTGAAGTGGTGATGAACTTTTGCACCAAGCCCCAGCATGCTAACTTCATAAATACAGTCAATGAGTTTGAGTCCATCCTAGCTAGCTCAGGCATCACTATCCTCAAATACTATTTAGATATCTCTAAAAAAGAACAAGCCCTTCGTCTTGCAGATAGAGCGAAGGATCCGCTCAAGCAATGGAAAATCAGTCCAATTGATCAGCAAGCGCAGAAAAACTGGAATGCTTATAGCAAGTGTAGAAATGAGATGCTAGAAAAAACTAGTACTGCAGATGCGCCTTGGATCGTTGTAAAGGCTAGCGATAAAAAAATTGCCCATTTCAATATGATTCAAGACCTGTTATCGAGAGTTACCTATCCAGGTAAAGATAAAAACCTGCTGAAGGCGAATAAAGACATCATCTTCAAATGGGATGGGAAATTATCTAAGCTAGAAAAGTAGCTTCTTTAGAAAACCTCAGGAACATACAGGTCCGGAGGTACTGGCCCGCGCAGATAATCAGGGTTATGTACACGCTTAGGCAAAGTAATGACTGGGTGATCAATTTCTTTATACGGTATTTGACTCAGCAAATGCGTTATGCAGTTTAGGCGTGCTTTTTTCTTATCATTAGCAGCAACCACCCACCAAGGCGCCTCAGGTATATGCGTGCGCTCCAACATAGTTTCCTTTGCTTTGGTGTAAGCCTCCCAGAGTCTTCTGGCCTCCAGATCCATTGGGCTTAGCTTCCACTGCTTTAATGGGTCATGAATACGCATCATGAAGCGGTTGTATTGCTCATCATCAGAGATTGAGAACCAATACTTAATGAGAATAATTCCAGAGCTGATCATCATGCGCTCAAGATCCGGAACAGTTCTGAGAAACTCTTCGTACTCATCATCGGTACAAAAACCCATCACCTTCTCTACACCGGCTCGGTTGTACCAGCTTCTATCAAATAAAACGATCTCGCCACCAGCTGGCAGCTGGGAAATATATCTTTGGAAATACCACTGTGTTTTCTCGCGCTCATTGGGTGCGGGTAAAGCAACTACCTTACATACGCGAGGATTGAGTCGCTGAGTAATACGCTTAATGGCACCACCCTTACCCGCGGAATCTCTTCCTTCAAATAGGACCGCTACCTTTAGTTTGTTCTCTACTACCCAGTCTTGGAGTTTTACTAACTCACCCTGAAGCCTAAAGAGCTCACGGAAGTAAACATTACGTGGAATTTGCGAATGGCTGTCACCATCAGGAGAAAGGCGATCATCATCGAGCTCCATTTCAAGCTCTTCATCCATGCTGTCAAGAATTTCCTCTTGAGCACGGCGATACCACTCGGCCATTTCTTTATGTTTTGATGTCATTAGCGTTCCATTCCTAGAATACTTTATAGCGAGGAAAGATGACACTTTTGTTACATCAAGGGTTGATTGCCTTTTAATTGATTGGAAATGGCCTCTTGGCTGTGCAAAGCAAGCCACTTGCGGTCTTTAGAAGTTTCGGGACTAGCCCCTGAAGGCGGGATAAAGCTCAACTCAACAACAATTTGGCGGTGATTCAAAATCTTTGCCATTGACTCAAGTAGTCCCATATCTCCTACAAAAGCTGGGACCACGCTTCTGGCTCCAGAGACGGAAGAGCGGTAGGTTATTGCCAGGGAATAGACCGGAACCCGCGCAATAACAGCAGATTCAAATAAATTGGGCTTAAACGGCAAAACGCTCTCGCCTATTGTGGAGGTTCCCTCCGGAAAGATACAGACTGACTGAGTTTTGAGCACGTCGCTAACCTCACTGGCAACCTGTCTTCCATGACGAGCGCTATCGCGCTTAATAAATACCGTACCTAATTGTTTGGCCATCCATCCAAATACAGGCCAACTCTCCACATCTGACTTGGCTACAAAGCGAATAGGCTTGTATGCATTAATCGCATGGATATCCATCCAGGAGATATGGTTTGATGCCAAAAGGAATGGTGTTGCAGGAAGCATCCCTTGGTGAATTACTCTGAGATCGATTCCAAAAATATTGAGCAATCTCATAGACCAAGCTTGGATCAATTGATTTTTAAGCCTCTGATCAGCAAACGGAAAACGAAAAGATAAGGTTACCAAGCCAGCAATGACGTGGGCCCACACCCTTACCCAAGAGCAAGCTATAGATCCAGCAGGTTGTCGTTTTAATGGTTGACTCTGATTCATATAGCTGAAATATAAATCAAGTTATGAAATTAATTCCGCCGTCATAAAACTGCCTTAGAACTGTCACTCTAGTTTCACACTCAGCAGGCTTAATACTGTTTCATGATGCATTACAAAGCCATCTGGATTTCAGACGTACACCTGGGAACATCAGGGTGTCAGGCAGACTACCTTCTTGATTTCCTAAAGCATAACGAAGCGGATAAATTCTACCTAGTTGGCGACATTATTGATGGCTGGAGACTGAAAAAGTCTTTCTACTGGCCGCAAACACACAATGACGTTGTTCAAAAACTGTTACGTAAGGCCCGTAAAGGCAGTGAAGTGATCTATGTTCCTGGCAATCATGACGAAAGCGCTAGACAGTTCTTTGGACTCTCTTTTGGTGATGTAAAAGTAGTTGAAGAAGTCATTCATACAACGGCAGATGGCAGAAAGCTATGGGTAACGCATGGCGATCAGTTTGATGGTGTGATGCAATACGCCAAGTGGCTTGCCTACGTTGGTGACAACCTATATTCGTTCATCCTCTATGTCAATCGCTACTTCAATATGGTCCGCGCCAGGATGGGGCTGCAATATTGGTCCCTGTCTCAATATCTGAAGCACCAAGTAAAGAACGCAGTCAGCTATATCGCCGACTTTGAACACATCATGGCCAGAGAGGCTCGCTTAAGAGGCTGCGATGGCGTTGTGTGCGGCCACATACACAAAGCAGAAATTCGTGAGATCGATGGACTGCTGTATTGCAACGATGGTGATTGGGTCGAAAGCCTCTCCGCCTTAGTTGAAACACAGACTGGCGAACTCAAAATTATTTACTGGACGCATATCAAGGGTGAGCCAGTAGAAGCCCCTCAAATTACCCTTCAACCTGCTATCGAATCACTTATCAAAGAGGCTGTGCTATGAAAATTATGATCATCACCGATGCATGGGATCCACAGGTTAACGGCGTTGTCCGAACACTTAAACAAACTCGTGCTGAATTAACTGCCATGGGTCATGAAGTAGAGATGATTACGCCAACGGGCTTTAAATCGATTCCTTGCCCAACGTATCCCGATATCGCCCTCTCACTCTTTCCAGGCAAAGAAGTGGCTCGTCGCATTAAAGAATTTGCTCCAGATGCAATGCATATTGCTACAGAGGGACCATTAGGTTTATCTGCCCGCGCCTATGCGGTAAAGAATCGCTTACCGTTCTCTACCGCGTATCACACACGCTTCCCCGAATATGTCAAAGCGCGCACCGGCATCCCATTGGCAATTACTTATGCGTTTATTCGCTGGTTCCACGGCCCGTCAATGGCTGTGATGGCACCAACTATTGTCGTTAAAGATGATTTAGAGAAATATGGCCTCAAGAATGTGGTGTTGTGGTCCAGGGGTGTAGATCTCGATATTTTTAAGATGCAAGATTCAAAAGCCTTAAACACTGCTCACCCGATTTTCTTGTATGTGGGCCGAGTTGCTGTTGAGAAAAACATCAATGCATTCTTAGAAATTGATTTGCCAGGTTCAAAGTGGGTGGTAGGAGACGGTCCAGCAATGGCTGGCATAAAAGAAAAATACCCAGAAGTGAATTATCTGGGAATACTACAGCAGCATGAGTTAGCAAAAGTGTATGCAGCAGCAGATGTATTTGTATTTCCTAGCAAGACCGATACGTTTGGATTAGTTCTACTTGAGGCAATGGCTTGCGGTACGCCAGTTGCAGCCTATCCAGTAACTGGTCCGATTGATGTCTTAGGGAACTCTAATTCGGGCGCCATGAATGAAGACTTGCGCGAAGCGTGCTTGCAGGCACTCAAGATTCCTCGTGAGGTTGCACGCGCACATGCAGAGAAGTTCTCCTGGAGAGCAGCTTCAGAGCAGTTTGCCAATCACCTCAAGCCAGTGCCGACTACAGAAGTTCACGTTACTGCGCTTGCTTAAAGAAAGTTCATGTTGAACACTCCATATCATATCGACCAAAACCCCCACAAGGGTAATCGCGGTCTTGCCAGAGCATGGCATGCAGCGAAGAACTCTTGGTGCGGGTTGGTTTATGCATTTATGGAAGAAAGTGCTTTTAGGCAAGAGCTCACTTTATTTGCATTGTTAACACCGGTCGCCTTTTTTCTACCGATATCACTGCTAGAGAAAGCATTACTGGTTTCTTCATTAGTAATGGTTCTCGTCATTGAGCTACTGAACTCTAGTGTAGAAGCAGCAATCGATCGCATCTCGTTCGAACATCATGATCTTTCAAAGCGAGCAAAAGATTTTGGTAGTGCTGCCGTCATGCTTGCTCTATTTGTGGCGGCCCTGCTCTGGGCTGCAGTTTGTATCCCTGTAATCCTCAAGCTCTAAACCATTTTTTGAATTTCATCCTCCAAGGCTAACTATGTCTGATATCCCTAATCCAATCGGCTCATTTGAGATTTTCGCTCCTAAAAAGGTCAAGGCCTTAAAAAGAAAGAAGCCAAATACCTTTCAAAAACTCTCAAAAAAGTTAGCTAAGAAACTTTTTGGCAAGAAGTTTGTCACCAAGACAAGGGCTGAGCTCAGAGAAACGGATATCACCCCCGCTATTCAGATAGATAAACCCAAAAAACCTGCATTTAAAATTATTTGGGCAAGCACCCCAGGCGAGATTAAAGAAGCACAAAGACTACGTTACAAAGTGTTTGCGGAAGAAATGGGTGCGAATCTCCCAAGCAATGCAGAACGCTTAGATATTGATGAATTCGATGCTTATTGCGATCACTTATTAATCCGCGATCAAGACAGCTTAAAGGTTGTTGGAACCTACCGCGTACTGCCACCACATAAAGCCCAAGAGATTGGCCGCCTCTACTCCGATTCTGAGTTTGATCTTTCCCGCATTGACCACCTGCGCCCTAAATTGGTTGAGTTAGGTAGATCCTGCGTACACCAAGACTATCGCTCAGGCGCTGTAATCATGGCTCTCTGGAGTGGTTTGGCACAATATATGCAGAAGAACGGATATGAAATCATGCTGGGCTGCGCTAGCATCCCCATGGCTGATGGTGGCCACTTTGCGGCGAGTCTTTATAACTCCCTAGGCAATGATCAAATGGCGCCTACAGAATTCCATGCCTTCCCGCGTCTTCCATTGCCTCTTGATAAATTAAATGGCGGCTTAGATGTTCAGCCCCCACCATTGATCAAAGGCTACCTAAAGCTAGGAGCAAAAATTTGTAGCGCTCCAGCCTGGGATCCAGACTTTAATACAGCCGACTTATTAACAATGCTGCGCCTATCAGAAATCAACCCACGTTATGCAAAGCATTTTCTTGGCTTGTAACTTGGGGATTAACCAATAAAAAAGCCACTTCATAAGGAAGTGGCTTTTTTACTTCTTGTTATTTCTAATTGTTTCTTACTATCTCTTCATTCCTCTTATTTGAGGCTGACTTGATAAGAGCGACCCACCCTTTCCCATTCAGCCGCCTCCTTAAGAAGGCTAAATTCTGTGAGGGGATGTTCGGTGGCCCACTCTTTAGAGAGGCTGACGAAATAAGATCCATCCTTCTCAGAAACTTTGACCTTGGGAAGATTTGTATCGCTTCGACCGCGGCAGAGGACCTGGGCCAACCTTAGACAAAAAAGCATGCGCCAGTCTTCAAAACTAGGGTTATTAGCCAGTTTTCCCAACTTACCGGTGTGTCCGATCAATAAAGCAGCGAGTCTAGCCTGGTCATTTTTAGAGAAGCCTGGCATATCGGCATTGCCCGCTATATAAGCCGAGTGCTTGTGATATCCATTATGAGAAATAGATAAGCCGATTTCATGGAGATTGGCGGCCCACTGCAATAGTGCTACGTTATCTGCTCTACTTTCGGATTCTGGCTTAGGAAGATGCTGCAGAAAATCTGCCGCTAATTTACCAACCCTATCAGCTTGCTCACGATCAACGGCATAACGTTGCATAAATTGCTCAACAGTGACATAACGCATATCGTGATGTTGTGAGCGACCAAGTAGGTCATACAAAACGCCGCTACGTAATGCGGCATCAGTAACTTCCATTTCGTTAATGCCTAATTCATCAAATGCTGCCAGCATAATTGCTAAACCGCCTGGCCAAACCATTCTTCTGTCATCTTTTAAACCAATGAGCTCCACTTGATTTACATGCTCGTACTTCAGCAAGTGTTTTTTGAGATTCTTTAAGCCTTCACGAGTAATCAGACCACTAGCACCATTAACACGGCCCATGGTTAAACCATCGCCCTGACCATTGAAGTTGTTGTTAGCAATCAGTTCCGCTAAAGCTCTGGCAGTTCCAGAGGAGCCTATGACTTGATTCCAGCCACTTTTAAGATACGCACCTGAAATGACCTGGATTTCACGGCGAGCAGCCAATTCTGCCTCTTTAAATGCGTGCGCATCGATATTTCCTTTTGGGAAAAAACGCATGCTGTGTGAGACGCAACCAATATAGAGACTTTCCATCAGCTTTGGCTCATAACCTTTACCAATAATGAATTCAGTAGAACCACCACCGATATCAATGACTAGTCTATTACCCTGAACGGCTGGAACTTCATGCGCCGCTCCAATGTAAATAAGGCGAGCCTCTTCTACCCCAGCAATGACTTCAATTGGAAATCCTAGAGCCTCCTCCGCATCCGTTACAAATTGCTGCGCATTCTTAGCAACGCGCAAAGTATTGGTGGCGACGGCTCGAACATGAGAAGGATCGAATCCACGAATACGTTCGCCAAAACGCCGAATAGTAGTTAAACCTCTTTGATAGGCATCATTACCAAGTAATTTATTCTCAGTAAGGCCAGCGGCCAGACGTACTGTCTCACGTAAAGTATCTATGGGACGTAGCTGGGTACCAGAAGGCGTATTTACCGCCTGAGCTACCAGCATACGAAAACTATTTGACCCTAAATCAACCGCAGCCACGAGGTCTGCGGAAGTTACTGAAGGATCTACGGTATTGCTGGCCAAAATTTTCCCCAAGAATGGAATGCTGCATCAATTATGTCTATTTTATGTACAAAAGGTGACACATTGATGAAATCAACAGCAAGCCTTTATGACTGGGGCAGCCAACGCTAATTAGGCAGCTAAGTTTTGCTCTGAGCTTGAACAATCACGATTACCAAAGCTACACAAAATGCAGCAATCACCAGACTTTGGCTTCAAGATAGCACTGCAAGAACGACAGCGATACAGATGCTGGGCACCCTCTTCAGAGCTGATGATTTCAGAGGCTTGGCAATGGGGGCAAGTAACAATCGATTGCAGATGGTTGATGGTCTTATTCACACTGCAATACTGAACCAGGATTGTGACAAGATTATGTCAAGCAAATCAACAGCCTTATGCCTATGGAGCCTAAAATATCAGAAATGTCATATTACTTTGCTAGGATTGGGATTCACTTAATCCCTTCAGTTGAATGAATATGAGCAAATATCTATATGAAGACGCAGTAAAACAACTGCAAGAATCTGGCGGCATTAGCCTGGTGGATTTGAAAAACCTTCCCCATGAAGATCTTGTCGAGTTATTAGAGGAAATTAAGGTTTGGTGCCTCTATGCCAATGGCAAAACAGATAAGCTGCCTAAAGAATCCAAAAAGAAGAAGAAAAAGAAGAAGGATTCAGAGAAGAAAGATTGAGTTTTAAGCAGTCACTCGGTCTTTAGGGAAGCGCAGCATAAATTTACTACCTCTTCCGGGAGTGCTCTCTATAACCAGTTGAGCTTGATGTCGATTGGCAATATGCTTAACAATAGCCAAGCCTAAACCAGTACCGCCAGTATCCCTTGAGCGGCTCCTATCTACACGATAAAAGCGCTCTGTTAACCGGGATAAATGCTCAGATGCAATTCCTGGGCCAGTGTCTGTAACCGCGAACTCGCCCTGCCCCTGATCATTTATCTTCCACTCAACGCCGATCGATCCAACATCCGGCGTATAGCGAATTGCATTGGAGACTAGATTACTAAATGCAGAGAGTATTTCTCTTTCATCACCCAATAAGTTCTGCTGTGAATTTACGTCGAAGTTAAACGAATGTTTGCCTTGAGAAAGTGCTTCAGCGTCATTCTTCAGCAGCGCCATCAAGGTCTCAACCTTAACTACTGTGTTTATGGCCGGCAATGCATTGGATTCTAGATTGGCAAGAGTCAATAAGTCCTCAACCAGGCTTTTCATTCTCTGGGCCTGAGACATCATCATGTCAAAGTATTGATCCTGCTGGTCTTTCTTGAGATCTAAGGACTGAACAGTCTCCAGAAAGCCCATCAAAACAGTGATTGGTGTGCGCATTTCATGGGAAACGTTAGCCACGAAATCGCGGCGCATCGCATCCGCTTTTTGCAAATCCGTGACGTCCTGCACCAAAAGAAGATGGCGCCTTTGGCCGAAGGGAAAAGCTTGCAACATCAAGCTTAAGCTGCCATCAGGCCCCATACGCTCCATTAACAGAGGTTCTTCAAAATTACGCTTATTGAGATACTGTATGAATTCAGGGCGACGAATTAAAAAATTAATGCGCTGCATGACATCGCGCTTAAAGATTAATCCAAAGAATCGCTCGGCAATACTATTGCACCACTCAATTTGGTCGCTTTCATCGAGCATAACGATGCCGTTTGGAGAGGCTTGGAATGCCTCAATAAAGTGCTCGTGCTGCTGCTCAATACTTCGGATATGTTGCTTTAGATTTCTAACTAAGCGCTGAAGTCTAAAAAACACTTCTTCCCAAAACCCGCTTGGTAAGGGCATATTTTCGACAGAATCAGCAAGGGTATATTTTCTAAGGCGCGCTAAGTTAATGTAAGCGTACACAAGTGGAATGGAAAGAACGGAAATTCCGACTGCTATAGCCCACTCCGCACCCCATAAGGACAATGTTGTAAACGCCAATACAAATGCGACGCAAATAATGACGAAGAAACGGGTGAGAACGGATAGCATGATGCAATATTAGAGCATCTCCAAAAATCCCCGGAGATTCCCAATAAAATCGTTAAATACAGGCTTAAGTTTCGGTTGGGGTCTTGGTGATGCGGTAGCCGCTGCCACGTACGGTCTCAACGTAGCGGTCGCAATCAAAAGGGGCTAGTGCTGCCCTTAAGCGCTTAATGTGAACGTCGACTGTTCTTTCTTCAATATAGACTTCACTACCCCATACCTTATCCAATAAACTGCCACGAGAATGAACCCGCTCAGGATTAGCCATAAAGTACTGAAGCAAACGGAATTCGGTTGGCCCCAGGGCGATAGATTTAGGCTCAATATTAGGCCAAACTGCCAATACACGGTGAGAGCTCGGATCGAGTTTTAACGGACCAACGGTTAGTGGGCCAGTGTCTTCAATAGGCATCTGCCTACGTAGTATTGCCCTTACCCTAGCCACTAACTCTTTAGGTGAAAAAGGTTTGGTAACGTAATCATCCGCTCCTGAATCAAGGCCCAGAACCTTATCGGACTCTTCACTCTTGGCGGTCAGCATCAAAATCGGCAATGCCTTAGTACGTTCATTAGAGCGCAACTCTTTTGCAAACTGAACCCCTGATTTACCAGGCAACATCCAATCCAGAATAACCAGATTAGGAAGCTGATCTTTCATCATTGCCAAAGCAAGATCCGTCTGCATCGCCTTTTCTACCTCGTACCCCGCATGGGACAGGTTAATCGCAATCAATTCTGCAATTGATGGCTCATCCTCAACTATGAGTATGCGGTGAGTCATTATCAGAGGCCCTATTTATTGTCTATTTGCTTCGCGGACTAAATCTTCATGCGGGATATGGCGAACATCAGATCCCTTAGCAATGTAGATCACGAACTCTGCAATATTTTTAGCATGATCACCGATACGCTCAATAGCCTTGGCAATCGTCAGCATATCCAGGCCTGTACTGATCATATGCGGATCTTCAGACATATAGGTAATGAGCTTGCGCACAAAGCCTCTGAATTCTTCGTCAATCTGACGGTCTTCTTGAACCACATCAGCTGCCGCAATAGTATCTAAGCGCGCAAAAGCATCAAGACTGCGACGCAACAAAGAAATCGCCATCTGACCTGATAAGCGAATCTCTGCAACGTTAATGTTGTGCGGTAAACCAGATTCAATTAAGCGCTTGGTACGCTTAGCTACACGTTCAGCCTCATCGCCAGCGCGCTCAAGATTTGTAATCGCTTTTGATACTGCCATGACGAGACGCAAATCTCGCGCAGTAGGCTGTCTGCGTGCGATCAATTCGGTGCAAGCTAAATCAATCTGAATTTCAAGATCGTTAACTAACTTTTCATTTTCGATTACAACATTGCAAGTTTCGGCGTCCATTTGTGTAAATGCGCGCATCGCTGTGGCAATCTGTGACTCTACAAGACCGCCCATCTCAAGCAAGCGGCTTGAAAGAGAGTTAAGGTCTGCATCAAACTGTGATGATAGGTGTTTATCTGGCATGTGTGTCTCCAATTAACCGAAGCGGCCGGTAATGTAGTCTTCTGTTTCTTTACGCTTAGGCTTAATAAATATCTCGTCAGTTTTGCCATACTCAATCAGGCTACCTAAATACATATAGGCCGTATAGTCAGATACACGAGCTGCTTGCTGCATATTATGAGTCACGATCGCAATCGTGTAATCCTTTTTAAGCTCATGAATCAATTCCTCCACTTTACCGGTGGAAATGGGGTCCAAGGCAGATGTTGGCTCATCCAACAAAATGACTGAAGGCTTTACAGCTACACCACGGGCAATACACAAACGCTGTTGCTGGCCACCAGAAAGAGATAAACCGCTCTGATTTAACTTATCTTTTACTTCATTCCACAGCGCCGCCTTATTTAATGCCCACTCTACACGCTCATCCATTTCGGAACGTGAGAGCTTTTCATAAAGACGTACACCAAAGGCGATATTTTCGTAGATCGACATTGGGAATGGGGTTGGCTTCTGAAAAACCATACCAATGCGTGAGCGCAGGAGATTTAAGTCTTGGCCTGGCTCAAGAATATTCTGCCCGTAGAAATTGATCTCACCTTCTGCACGCTGACCAGGATAGAGGTCATACATCCGGTTTAAGGTTCTCAGAAGGGTTGATTTTCCGCAACCAGAAGGCCCGATGAATGCAGTGACCTTACCTTGCTCAATATCTAAATTGATCTTTTTTAAGCCTTGGAATGCGCCGTAATAAAAATTCAGATTACGCACTTCAATAGCATTGATTGCCGCATTTTGCGGTTCTTGGTTTATTGCGTCCACTCTACCCCCTTGACTATCAACCTGATTCAAGTCAAACATTGTTTTCATATTACTCATCATCCCTGCACCTTCTCTCGGAATACCACACGAGCAAGGATATTTAGCCCTAGCACTGCAAATGTAATCAGCAACGCGCCACCCCAAGCAAGATCAACCCAGTTGTCGTAGGGACTCATTGCAAATTGGAATATCACCACTGGCAAGTTCGCCATTGGCGCATTCATATTGGTTGAAAAGAATTGGTTATTTAAGGCGGTAAACAACAAAGGCGCTGTTTCACCGCTAACACGTGCCAGGGCAAGCAAGATACCCGTCATCACACCACTTTGTGCAGCACGAAGCGTGATCATGAATGCCACTTTCCACTTTGGTGTGCCAAGCGCATAAGCAGCTTCACGCAAACTACCTGGAACCAAACGAAGCATATTCTCAGTGGTACGCACAACAACCGGTATTGCAATTAAAGCCAAAGCAATGGTGCCAGCCCAACCAGAGAAGTGACGAACCTGCGCAACCACGAAGGCATAGACAAACAAACCAATAACGATTGATGGAGCAGACAACATAATGTCTGTTACAAATCGAGTAATTGCAGCAACCTTGCTACGATCGCCATACTCCGACAGATACAAGCCTGCAAGGACGCCAACTGGCGTACTAATCAATGTACAGCAGCCAATCAGCATTAAGCTGCCAACAATCGCATTTGCTAAACCGCCGCCATCAGATCCCGGAGCTGGCGTGCTGTGTGTAAAGAGGTCCAAGTTAATTGAGGAGAATCCTTTAATTACCAAGACACTCAGAATCCAGAACAAGAAAATCATTCCCAGGCCCATGGCGAACATGGACAGGGTAAGGCCGATCTTGTTGGCACGCTTGCGACGAGCAAAAACTTCTGGATTGATATTGGTTGCCTTGTTCATGATTTCAGGCCCTGCTTCTTCTCCATATTATTTAGCATCCACTTAGCGCATGCCAAAACAATGAAGGTAATAATAAATAGTGCGAGTCCGAGTGCAAATAATGAGGAAAGGTGATTACCTGCTTCAGCCTCACCAAATTCGTTTGCCAATGTAGATGCAATCGACGTGCCCGGTGCAAATAAAGATGGGGACAAGCGCTGCGCATTGCCAATTACGAAGGTCACTGCCATGGTTTCACCAAGCGCCCTACCCAAGCCCAGCATCACGCCACCAATCACACCAGCCTTGGTATATGGAAGCACTACGTTCTTAACCACTTCCCAGGTTGTGCAGCCAATACCGTAGGCAGACTCTTTAAGAACCGGTGGAACGATCTCAAATACGTCGCGCATCACTGAAGCAATAAACGGCAGAATCATCATTGCCAGAATTAATCCAGCACAGAGAACGCCAATGCCATTGAAAGCGCCAGAAAATAAAATACCTAATCCTGGAATTTTGCCTAGAGTTGCCGCAAGTGCTGGCTCTATGTATTCAGCAAACAAAGGAGCAAAGATGAATAAACCAAACATGCCATAAATGATTGATGGAACTGCTGCCAATAACTCTACCGCTGTACCTAATGGACGACGCAAAGGACCTGGACAGAGTTCTGTCAGGAATACCGCAATGCCAAAGCTTAGAGGTACCGCAATTAGCAAAGCAATAATGGATGTAGCCAAGGTGCCATAGATGGCAATCAAGCCACCGAACTCACCATTCACAATGTCCCACTCTTGAGTAAAGAAAAATCCTAAACCAAAAGTATTTAGTGCGGGCCATGCATTGATCACCAGGGAAATGATGATGCCTAATAAGGCAATCAATACCGAACAGGCAAAGAACTGGGTAATGCCGTGAAATAAAAAGTCTTGAACTCGCTGAATCTTAGCGATTCGCAGCGCCTGAGGCGTTGGGGCTGAATGAGATTGAGCGTTATCGATCATCGTTTGCATATATTTATACAGCCAAACAGCCCCACCTTAGTGGAGCTGTTTGTTATCTCAGTAAACAAGTAAATTTGCAAAATTTACTTAGTCGCAATCTTATTGAAAACATTCTTGCGAATGAAATCAGTTGTTTTGTCAGGCATTGGAACGTAATCCAAGTCTTCCGCCATCTTCTTGCCGTCTTTGAATGCAAAGTCAAAGAACTTAAGTACTTCAGCAACGTTAGCTTTGTTCTCTGGATTCTTGTAAATCAAGATAAATGATGCGCCAGTAATTGGCCATGATTTGGCACCAGGAGCATTGGTAATAAATGTTCCCATGCCTGGAATTGCTGCCCAATCTGTACTTGCAGCAGCTGCAGCAAATGTAAGGTCGTCAGGAGCAACAAATTGACCATCTTTATTCTTCATGGAAATGAAGGTCATTTTGTTTTTCTTGGCATATGCATATTCAACGTAACCAACAGAGTTCTTCACGCGAGTTACGTTTGCCGCTACACCCTCGTTACCCTTGCCACCTACTGTTGAGGCTGCAGGCCACTTAACAGAAGCGCCAGAACCTACGCCGTCTTTAAACAAAGTACTTGTTTTAGCTAGGTAGTCAGTAAAGATCGCTGTAGTACCAGAACCATCAGCACGCACAACCACAGTAATTGGGCCGCTAGGAATCTTTACGCCTGGGTTCATGATGGCGATACGCTTATCACCCCAATCAGAAATCACACCTTGGAAAATGTCTGCCAATGTTGGGCCGTCCAACTTGATTTCACCTGGCTTAACACCATCAACGTTAATCACTGGAACAACACCACCAATAATCGCTGGGAACTGAACCAAGCCATCTTTTTCTAAGTCATCAAATTTCACTGGATTGTCTGTTGCACCAAAATCCACTGTTTTTGCTTTGATCTGCTTAATGCCACCGGATGAACCGATAGACTGGTAATTTAAGTTTGAACCAGTTTTAGCTTTAAATGCTTCTGCCCATTTGGCATAAATTGGGTACGGGAATGTTGCGCCTGCGCCAGTCATATCTACGGCAAATGCCGCTGGAGCTAGTGAAATAGCACCAATAACGAGGGCTTTTTTCAAGAAAGATTTCATTTATTCAGTCCTTAAATTGAATATGCGCAACAGCGCGATATAAGAACAATAAGGCGGCAATATGACAGCTATGTGACACCCCTAAAACCCCTTTACAGATGCTCCAAGTGGCATTTTCCCGGAATTAGGTCCTATCGGGCAAAGGCCAGTATTACAGGCAAATGACCAAAGAAAAACCACCCGAAGGTGGTTTTTACTAATGACTACCCCAATAACTAGTAGGGCTTTTATTTCAATCTATTTTGCTGGGCATGCATTTGCCAATGGTTTGCCAGCAATTCGATCCTTAACCCATTGGAGATACATGGGTGCTGAAACGCCAGGGGTCGTAAAGTGGGTTTGCTCACCAGGCAACTGATTTCTTCCAACATTCGCACCCATAGAGCACATTTGCTTTTGATAAAGCTCATGCATTACAGGAGGAACAGCGGTATCTTTTGTGCCCCAATAAATCACCACTGGAGCCACTGGTTTTACAGGCTTCACGCTGCCATCAATAAATGCCTTAACCCATGCCAATGAATTAGTGGCAGTTGGCTTTAACAGGGATTTATAGCTATCTCCATATGCATAAGTAAATGTATCAGCCATGACATGGACGCATTTATTGCTTGCTAGTGTTTCAGCGACCTTTGCACCTTCATCAGTAAGCACATCGGTTAACTGCAAGCCAGGAAATGCAGCTTGTGTACCCCAGAGGCCCATCACATAATGAGCAAATAAGAAAACATTCGGGACGTTAGCCTGAGTAAACCCATTCATGAGCTTGGTTGCGCCAGCCTCATCAGTAGGTGGATTTGCAAGCATTACAGCCACATCATCCGGTGCCAATGCAACAAATCCAAGATATTGCAGATCATCTGCAGCAGTACCTTTTTGAGCCTGATATTCTGGCAAGCTGGCAGCCGCAATGGTAGCGCCACCACCCTGTGACCAACCATAAATAATCGTCTTTTTACCAGCGCTCACTTCTTTCATGGAGCTAGCTGCTCTTGCAGAATTAATTGCATCTCTGCCATTTGTTTGAGCCACTGCGTACTGATGCTTACCGCCACCACCTTGGCCTTGATAGTCGGTAGCAACAATGACATAACCTTCTTTAATAAATTGCTCTACATTCGGAATGCCGTAATCAGTCCAAGAATTTCCACCCATTAAAAAATATTCATTCAACGGAGCGGTGGGATCTGTAATTTGGGAAGGGCCACAATTTTGAGCGGATCCAGTTGTGCCGTGTGCCCAAGCCATAATGGGTCTACCCTCTTTAGGAGCTGGGCCAACAGGAGAAATAATCATTCCAGTGGCAATCGTCTTACGCCCAGCAACATCAGAAGAAATATAAGCAATCTTCCAGGCTTGAGCACCCTTAACTGAAGTATCGATCTTTTCTTTTTTAATGATCTGACCCAATTTACCTTCAGGGGCCATTTTCATAACTGATGCATAGAAAGGTGGCATTGGCGGATCAGCATGAGCAGCAGAAAAACCAAGCAAAGAGCCCGCAACTAGGGTTGAGAGTAGTTTTTTCATATGAGCCTTTGATAAACAAGGAATTTAGCTAGGATACCGGCGAATTGGCGGGCTGTGTAGCCCTAAAGTTCCGCCTCCGTTTGATTGTAATAGACGCTCTGAACGCGATTTGCAACAGCAGATTAACTAGAGCGCTCGAGGTTCTCTAGAATGACCTCAACAAAGTGTTCGCCATAGCGCTCTAGCTTAGCTTGCCCGACCCCGCCAATACGACTGAACTGAGCTAAGGTAGTTGGCGTAGATTTAACCATCTCCTGCAAAGTGCTGTCATGAAAAATGACATAGGGCGGCACTCCTTGCTCTCGTGCCAACTCAGTACGTTTGGCCTTGAGTGCATCCCATAGTTTTTCATCTGCGATATTACTAAAGGGATGTGTGGATTTCTTATTTGCTCCAGACTTCGTAGCTTTGCTCTTGGAATAGCCCGTTTCTTTGCGTAGCCAAACCTCTTGCTCCCCCCGTAATACGGGCAAGGCAACGGCATCCACCAGCTTTAAACCACCATGCAATGCAATGTCAGCGTCTAAGTAACCACCAGCTACCAATTGACGATAGATGCTATTCCACTGCGCCTGATTGAGTTCTGAACCAATACCAAATGTACTCACTTGCTCATGAAAAAATTGCTTCACTCTAGGGGTTACCTTACCCAACAGCACATCAATTAAATGGGTTACACCAAAACGCTGGCCTGTGCGATACACACATGACAATCCTTTTTGCACTTCATTCGTAGCATTCCAAGTAGCTACTGGCTCTAGACAGTTATCGCAGTTACCACAGCTACCAGCATGCGTCTCTCCGAAGCAACGCAAGATTGTTTGATGGCGGCACGTTGTAGATTCACAATAGCCCAATAGGGCATTGAGTTTTTGGCGCTCAACCCGCTTACGGTCTTCAGAAGCCTCACCAGAATCCACCATTTGCCTCAAGCTCACCACATCCCCAAAGCCGTAGGCCATCCAAGCATTTGCAGGCAATCCATCGCGTCCTGCCCGACCAGTTTCTTGGTAATACCCTTCCATGCTTTTAGGCAGGTCCAGGTGAGCCACAAAGCGGACGTTAGGCTTGTCGATACCCATACCAAAAGCTACGGTTGCAACCATGATGACGCCCTCTTCTCGCAAGAAACGCTTCTGATTTGTGCTGCGTGTTTCCACACTCAAACCTGCGTGATACGGCATAGCATCCCATCCGCGGTCTACTAACCATTGCGCAGTCTCTTCTACACTGCGACGTGATAGACAGTAAATAATTCCTGAGTCATCTGCATGCTCTGCATCTAAAAAATGCTCTAACTGCTGTTTAGCGCTTTGCTTTTGGAGAACTCGATACTTAATATTGGGACGATCAAAGCTAGAAACAAACTGTTCGGCGGATTCCAGTGAAAGACGTTCCACAATTTCTGCCCGAGTTGGGGCATCGGCTGTGGCTGTTAAGGCAATACGAGGCACCTTTGGGAATCGCTCGTGCAATACAGTTAACTGACGATATTCTGGGCGGAAATCATGACCCCATTGTGAAACGCAGTGTGCCTCATCGATAGCAAATAGTGCAATTCCAGGACCGCTGTTGAGCCTATCGAGTATCGACAAAAAACTAGCGCTCATTAGGCGTTCTGGTGCCACATAGATTAAGTCTAGGTCCCCAGCCAGCAATTGACTTGTGACCTTTTGAGATGTTGCCGCATCCAAGCTAGAGTTTAAAAATGAAGCCTTAACACCTAACTGGGTTAATGCATCAACTTGATCTTGCATCAGCGCAATTAAGGGTGAAACTACGACCCCTACCCCAGATCTAACTAGCGAGGGAATTTGGTAGCACAGCGACTTACCGGCACCAGTAGGCATGAGAACCAAAGCATCTCCACCCGCCACCACATGACTAACAATAGACTCTTGTGCCCCGCGGAATTGATCAAAGCCAAAAACGTCATGAAGTACTTGATGGCTCGATTGCAACAGTAATGCCCCCTATGTTAATGAATACCCATGAACTTAAATTGGGTTTAAATAAAAAGCCCCGCATTATGCAGGGCTCTTTAGATATCTACTCTATGAATCTAAATAAAGACTTTTAATGGCGGAGAGGGAGGGATTCGAACCCTCGGTAGGTTTGACCCTACGCCTGATTTCGAGTCAGGTACATTCGACCACTCTGCCACCTCTCCAAGCTTTGTATTGTATCGCTTTAGGTATGGCTTGAATTGGCTAGACGATCGACTACCCTGCGGGCAATGTTCTTAATCCAAGGCTTCGCTTGCCAGTGTGACTGAGCAAAGCGATTAATTTGATCTTGATATTTCAAGGTAAGACCAATCACATCGAGACCCTCCAGAAACATCTGCTGATGTCTTGCGGACATTGAAAATGTAAAACGGTGCTTTAGGGTACTGACAATACCATTCTCAATATCGATCTTGATTTGAATGGGGCCACATTGTTCATCCGCATCCTTCATCAAAGCCTGTACCTGATCTTCCGGTAACACTACGAGCAACAGTCGATTGCCCATTGCATTCGAATAAAATATCTCGGCAAAGCTTGAAGCGATAACCGCTTTAAAGCCATATTGCTGCATGCCCCAAACTGCATGTTCGCGACTAGATCCACACCCATAATTTGGCCCTGCGATTAAAACGTCTGTTGACGCATAGGCTGCTTGATTCAAAAAGAAGTCCGGCTTTAACCGCCCCTCATCATCAAAGCGCAAGTCATAAAAAAGGCCATCCTTCAGGCCTGACTTATCAATGCCACGTAAAAACTGCTTAGGCATGACCTGATCAGTATCAAAGTTTGCAATGCGTAAGGGGGCGGCATAGCCTTGAATCATTGTTTGTTGAGACATTTAATCTGCCTTCTTATAGTTTACGAACATCGGTAATTTTTCCTGTAATGGCAGCAGCTGCGGCCATTGCTGGACTCATGAGGTGCGTAATTGCTCCCCTACCCTGGCGCCCCTCAAAGTTACGATTCGTAGTTGAAGCGCAACGCACTCCTGGTTCGAGCACATCATCATTCATCGCAAGACACATTGAGCAACCAGGATTGCGCCACTCAAAGCCAGCAGCAATCAGAAGAGCTGCAATACCTTCAGCCTCAGCCTGCTCTTTCACCGCACCTGAGCCTGGCACAACCATGGCTCGAACACCTTTAGCAACTTTTTGATCGCCCACTACTTGTGCAACGCTTCTTAAATCCTCAATCCGACCATTCGTACAAGATCCTATAAAGACATGCTGAATGGGCACGCCCTCTAGCGCCTGCCCTGCCTCTAACTTGGTATACCGCAGGGCCTGCTCAAGACTTAAATTTTCTACAGGATCAGAAAAAGAATTGTGATGTGGCAACAGATCACCAATTGCCACAGTCTGATCAGGACTTGTACCCCAGGTAACATGTGGCGCAACGGTGCTAGCATCGAATTGATGTTCAATATCAAAATGAGATCCGATATCAGACTTTAGGTCACCCCAAGAGATCAGCGCTTGATCTCGAATCTCGCCGACCATATCTTGAGCACGTTGCAATACATAGTTAATGGCGGTTTGATCAGGCGCGATTAATGCGCCACGAGCGCCAGCCTCTACCGCCATATTACATAGAGTAAAACGGGCTTCAATCGTTAGCGCTTCAATAGCGCTTCCACAAAATTCAATCACGCAACCAATTGCACCTTTGGCACCAATTTTGCCGATGATCATCAGAATCAAATCTTTAGATGTGCTGCCGACTGGCAACACTCCATTGACGGTAATTCTCATATTTTTTGCAAGACGGTAAACCAAGGTCTGCGTGGCCAGTACATGCTCAACCTCTGATGTGCCAATACCAAAGCCTAGAGCCCCTAAAGCCCCATAAGTCGTTGTGTGACTGTCTCCACAAATCACCACCATTCCCGGTCTTATCATGCCGTGCTCTGGGGACACTACATGCTCAATCCCTTGGAGATGATCGTTTGTATCAAATAGTGGAATGTGATGTTTATCACAATTACGCTTTAGATTGACAGCCTGCAATGCAGATGCTGGGTCAGCAATAATCCTGGGAGAGGTGTGATGCGTTGGAATAATGTGGCTAACTACTGCCACATTCTGTCCGGGAATAGGTACCCCATACCCCTTTTCCTCCAAGCCCGCAAATGCTTGTGGACTTGTATATTCATTCATTAAATGCAAATCACAAAACAGCAGAACATGTTCTTGATCAAGCACAGTCACTGTGTGTGAATCCACCAACTTCTGATACAGAGTTTTTACTGTCATCTCAGTCCTGTAAAGCGACTAGCGATACTACTAATTTTAAATAATGGCTCATAGGTTAGTTATCAGCCTTAATTCCAGCTTTAGCAATCACACCACCCCAAAGGTTGTATTCCTTTTTCATATAAGCTGCCATTTCATCAGGAGTTGATGGTGTAGGGTCTAAGCCCTGCATCAGTAGCTTCTCTCGAATTTGTGGATCGCGCAGAGCCTTATTAATCGCAGCATTTAACTTATTGACAATGGCTGGTGGCGTCTTAGGTGGCGCAATAAACGCATACCAATTTGCAGCCTCATATCCGGGGTAACCTAACTCGGCAATCGTTGGGACATTGGGCAAGGCTTTGGAGCGCTGGCGACTAGTTACTGCCAATGCATCAACCTTGCCGGATTCAATCAACTGCTTTGCTGTAATGATCGTTGCAAACAAAGAAGGCACGGTACCCCCCAACAAATCATTAATCGCAGGACCTCCGCCACGATAACCAATATGGATCAATTTGATTTTTGCAGTTGCGGCAAATAACTCTCCAGCTAAATGCCCACCGCTTCCAGATCCTGAGGTGCCATAAGCTAATCCGCCCGGTGTTTTTTCTGCAATAGCAACATACTCAGCCAAGGTTTTTGCCTTGAGTACCTGAGGGTTAACAATCAAAGCATTTCCTGAAGTAACCCCTAACCCTATCGGAGTGAGATCTTTTAAAGGATCGTAAGCCAATTTATAGATGTGTGGGCTGTAAGCTAAAGGACCCACAGAACTCAACATAATCAAATAACCATCAGGCGGAGACTTTGAGATCACATCTGTCGCAATATTGCCGCCAACTCCAGGCTTATTTTCGATAACGATAGACTGCCCTAACTCCTTAGATACGTAAGGAGCAATAATTCGTGCGGCAATATCTGTGCCTCCTCCAGGCGCAAATCCCACATATAGGCGAATGGGCTTGCTTGGATAGGCATCATCTGCATACCCCTGTAATGAGAAACAGCAACAACAGAAAAACAAAATAGATCGAATGATCATATTGACCTCAATTAAAGGGGCAAGGGAAAAATGGGATGGGATCTTAACTAATCGACAAACTAAGCAATAAAAGATCGAATGGCTTTATAAATTAAATCCGGACGTTGCTCCTGCGGGTAATGGCCAGTAGGGATATCGGTGCCCTCAAGATCATCGGCCCACTTACCCCAGGCGGTTAGTGGCTTAAAGTGTCTTCCACAATGACTATTACTTCCCCAAAGGACCATCACTGGGCAAGTAATTTTCTTATTATTTGCCAGGTCCGCAGTATCCATCGCTAGATCAACTGATACTGTGGCGCGATAGTCTTCACAGATTGCATGAATTTGCTCGGGAGTAGTGCAACGGGTATATTCAGCCAATGCTTCCGGGGCGAATATTTCTAAGCCAACACCTTTTTTATTCAGCTTGTAATTGATGTAGTAATTTAAATCGCCACAGATTAAGCGCTCTGGGAATGGCTCCTTTTGTGCCATGAAGAACCAATGGTAGGATTCCAGCCCCCAACCCATAGTGACGTTATTCAACACCTCATGGGTGGGAACAATATCCAAGGGAATAAATTTAGTAACTGTTTCGGGATGATCCAAGCACATCCGAAAACCCACGCGCGCACCTCGGTCATGTCCCACTACAGGAAATTTCGAAAAGCCTAACTGAGCCATGACCTTGACCGCATCATTGGCCATAGTACGGAATGAGTATGCAGAGTGATCGCCACCACCGACAGGCTTATCACTATCCCCATAACCACGTAAGTCAATTGCAACCACGGTAAAGTGCTTTGCCAAGGTTGGCGCAACCTTGTGCCAAGTCACATGAGTAAGTGGATTGCCGTGAATCAATAAAAGGGGTGGGCCACTGCCCCCAATAACACCATTGATATTGACGCCATCACCCGGCAATTTGAAAGGTTTAAAGCCTTCCATTAAATTGGCATTGTGTGGAATGAGTGTATCGAACTCTAAAGACTCAATATCAGCAGGAGTATGAATTTTTTTTCTAGTCATGAAGCCATTCCTTATGGATTTTTTCTTGCAGTAGCAAGATTCGCAATCACATCAAAAGCCCTTTTCATTGCGCCAACATCGGCAATGCCTTTGCCAACAATGTCATATGCCGTGCCATGGGAAGGCGTGGTGTAGAGAGTTTTAAGGCCACCAGTTAAGGTAACTCCCTCACTAAAGCCGAGCAACTTGGTAGCAATTTGTCCTTGGTCGTGATACATAATTACCACGGCATCAAAATCTCCCGCACGCGCTTTTAAGAAGACGGTATCCGATGGAAATGGCCCTTCGCACGGCAGATTTTCTGCGCGCAGTTTTTCTAACGTCGGCCGAATAATTTCAATTTCTTCACTACCAAATAGACCGCCCTCTCCATTGTGCGGATTTAAAGCAGCAACGCCAATGCGGGGTTGCGGCTTTCCAAGACCACGCATGGTCTCATGGGCTAGACGCAATGCGCCTTCGATTCTTTCTGGAATAACCAAATCAACCGCTTGACGAAGGCTGACGTGGGAGGTGACGCGGAAAGTACAAAATAACTTAATGAGATTTACTTCGCCGTAATAACCTTCATGATCATTCCACTTTGCAAACATCTCATGCTCATCTCGATACTTCCAGCCACCCTTATTTAAAGCGCCTTTATTGAGTGGCGCAAAGCAAACTGCATCAATTTTTCCAGCGAGCACCATGTCTGTCATCACTTTTAGCGTCTCACCGGTAAGTCGCCCTGACTCAATTGAAGTCAAACCACGCTCAATAACAGTGGGGTCAATATTGCCTAAATCAATCATCTGAATTCCAGGCTTAGACCAATCGACAGAGTCCACGTCTTTTACAACATTGACGGATAACTTCATCTGCGCATCATGCATACCGAGTTCAAGGACCCTGCGGTCACCCACCACCAAAACATTGGCCTTTTCATGGGTTGCTGGATCCGCAAGAAGTTTGACAGCGACCTCTGGTCCTATGCCCGTGACATCACCCAGCATTAGGCCAACAATTGGTTTTTGAATCATTAAATATCCCTCGGTCAAATAGTTATGCAAATATCTTTATAGCAAAAGTAGCAGCAATTTAATACGTTTCAGCCATATTAACTGATGAAATTGAGTTTATAGTTAACATTTATTTATGACTTTAGTTACTTTAAGTTCACTATGAATCAATTCTCAGATATTGCTTTTTTCTCACTCCTAATCAAAAAAGGGGGGCTCAACAGCGCAGCCCAAGAAATGGGGGTAACCCCACCAGCCGTGAGCAAACGCTTAGCAAATTTGGAAGCACGTTTAGGCGTTAGGCTACTCAATCGAACCACTCGGCGTATTAGCCTCACGCCAGAAGGTGACATTTACCTCATAGAAGGTAGCAAAGTATTGAATGATCTTGAGGCTCTAGAGCGAACCATTGCAGGAAGTAAAGTCACACCCAAAGGAACTATTCGAATAGGTGCCACATTGGGATTTGGACGCAAGTACATTGCCCCAGCCTTGTCAAAATTTGCACGCACCTATCAAGACATTGAAATCCAGCTGCACTTAACAGATAAACCGATTCATGCCCTTAAACAGGATATCGACTTGTATATTCATTTTGGTAACTTACCTGATACAAGACTCACCTCCAGAATTTTGATCCCGAATAAGCGCATTCTTTGCGCATCGCCAAAATATCTACAACGACATCCTGCACCGCAAACGCCAAAAGATCTTGGTCAACATCAATGCATCTTTCTTAGAGAGAGTAATGAAACCTTCGGCACCTGGCATTTGCATTCTGGCGCTAGGAATGAAACGATCAAAGTTCGCGGGCAACTCACCACCAATGACGGAGAATCAGCTACCGCATGGGCGCTGGAGGGTCATGGTATTTTAATGCGGTCTATTTGGGAGGTTGAACCACACCTTCAGTCTGGACGACTTCAGCAAATTCTGAATGACTGGGAATTACCATCAGCAAACATATCCTTAGTGATTCCAGCAAAAAATAATATGTCTGCAGCGGTACGTACCTTAGTGGATTTTTTGGTAGTCAGCTTTAAGGATTTATCTCAACACAAAAAATAGCCCGGGGAAATACAGGAATACATTCACCTTAAAGAGGCTGCAGTACTTCTAGCCCGCCCAAGTAAGGTTGCAAAGACTTCGGAATAGCAATGCTGCCATCTATCTGCTGTTTGTTCTCTAGCAAAGCAACCAATGCTCTACCGACAGCAAGACCAGAGCCATTTAAGGTATGCACCAATTCTGGCTTGCCTTGTCCTGCTTTAAATCTGGCTTGCATGCGTCTTGCCTGGAAATCACCCATGCTAGAGCATGAGCTAATTTCTCTATAAGCGTTTTGTGACGGCACCCACACTTCTAAGTCATACGTCTTAGTGCTACCAAAGCCCATATCGCCAGTGCAGAGCAATACCTTTCTGTAAGGGAGCTCTAGAAGCTCTAGAATTCTTTCTGCATGTCCAGTGAGCTCCTCTAATGCTTGCATAGAGTCTTCTGGTTTAGTGATTTGCACCAGCTCTACTTTGTCAAACTGATGCTGCCGAATCATGCCACGTACATCGCGACCGTAACTACCGGCCTCTGAGCGGAAACATGGTGTATGAGCTACAAACTTCATTGGCAAATTGTCAGCATTAACAATCTCATCGCGTACTAAATTCGTTACTGGCACTTCAGCCGTTGGGATGAGATAGAAGTTTTCTGTTTTTGCCTCACCACCCTCGTCTTCCCCACCCATTTGACGCGGAACCTTGAATAAGTCTTCTTCAAACTTAGGAAGCTGACCTGTACCGCGCATGGATGCAGCGTTCACCATGTAAGGTGCATAAACCTCTTGATAGTCATGCTTTGTGGCATGGGTATCAATCATGAACTGCGCCAAGGCACGATGCAATCTAGCAATCGGCCCTTTAAGAACCACAAAGCGCGAGCCACTAATTTTGGCTGCAACTTCAAAATCTAAGCCCAATGGACCACCGAGATCTACGTGGTCTTTAATCTCAAAATCAAAAATGGGCTCTTCACCCCAGCGCTTTACTTCTTTGTTCTCTGTTTCATCTTTACCGGTGGGCACTGACTCATCTGGAAGATTGGGAATACCCATCAAGAAATCAGAAATCTCCGCTTGCAGCGTGCTCAATCTAGCCGCACCAGATTCCATATCGGTATTGACCTGGGCAACTTCAGCCATTTCGGCGGATGCATCTTCGCCCTTACCTTTTTTCATACCAATGGCTTTAGACAATTGGTTGCGCTTTGCTTGCAACTCCTCAGTGCGGGTCTGCAACGATTTACGCTCGGATTCCAGGGCGTTGAATTTCTCAACATCCAATTGGAATTTACGAGTAGCTAAGCGCGCAGCAACTGCGGCGATATCTTTACGGAGTAATTGCGGATCAATCATATGTTGCTCTGGTTCGTTCTGATGAATATTGTGGCTCTAGTTTAAGCGTAAGACTTCTGCCCCTGCTGGCGGGGTAAAGGTAAAGCGATTGGCAGGCAAGTTCACATTGAGCTGGATCTTATCCAGAGTCACCAGAACTACGCTTCCTAAACCATCGGTTAGCTCAAGCGCCTTTGGCAAGCCATTAGCCATACCAATAGAGATCTTTGTATAAGGGAGATCATTTTTATTCTTAGCATTAGGATCTTTCTTAGGGGTTAAGGAAACCCACTTCATACCTAGGCGCTCTTCACCTTCAATTAAGTCAAAGTGCTGATCTAATGAGTTCTCACCAAATAGAATCGCTGCCGGTGTAGAAGCAAGAGCCTGCCCTGCTGGCCGAAAAGTTGCTTGGTTTAAATCCTTATCCCACAGGATCAACTGCTTGCCATCAGCAATCAACTTTTGTTCATACGGCTTTTGGGTATCCCAGATAAAACGGCCTGGCCGCTGAAATACAAAATGGCCTTGTGTTTGACGAACCACCTTTAAGCCTTTGTCTTGTGGCTCGTTAGCCTTAGGAGCGCGCAACTGCTGCTGCACAAAATCACCTTCAGCAGTTTTAGAGTTGCGCACAAACTGGCGTAACTGCTCTGAACCACTTTCAGATTGAGAGAGTGCCGCTCCTGAAAATAAGATGCTTGCAATTGTCAGAATTGCTGTAGTGAGAAATCTTGGCATGGATTCTTATTCGGAGGGGCGATGCAAAATCTCGCGATTGCCGCCGTTACCCATTTTGGATACGAGACCTGCTTTTTCCATATCCTCAAGCAGACGTGCTGCGCGGTTGTAACCAATACGCAAATGACGCTGCACCAATGAAATCGATGGGCGTTTGTTTTCTAGAACAATAGCAACGGCTTGATCATAGAGTGGGTCGGCTTCGCCACCGCCTTCGCCAGTCAATGCATCCACATTGGATTCATCTGCGCCCTCGAGCACGCCGTCAATGTAGTTGGCTTCGCCCTTCTCTTTAAGCCACTCGACAACACGATGCACTTCATCATCAGATACAAATGCGCCGTGTACACGCACTGGCAAGCCAGTACCTGGTGCCATGTAAAGCATGTCACCCATACCAAGCAGTGCTTCCGCGCCCTGCTGATCCAAGATCGTGCGGCTGTCAATTTTGGAGCTTACTTGGAAAGAGATGCGAGTTGGGACGTTGGCTTTGATTAAACCAGTAATGACATCCACGCTAGGACGTTGTGTTGCCAAAACCAAGTGGATACCAGCAGCACGCGCCTTTTGTGCGATACGCGCAATCAACTCTTCGATCTTCTTGCCAGAGACCATCATCAAGTCAGCCAACTCATCAATCACGATGACGATCACTGGTGCTTTGTAGATCGGTTCTGGATCATCCGGCGTCAAGCTAAATGGGTTGGTGAGCTTCTCACCCTTTTCTTCCGCTTCCAGAATCTTTTTATTAAAGCCAGCTAAGTTACGCACACCAAACTTACTCATGAGCTTGTAGCGGCGCTCCATCTCATTCACCGCCCAATTAAGCGCGTTATAAGCTTGCTTCATATCCGTAACTACTGGGCACAACAAATGCGGGATCTTGTCGTAGATTGCCATCTCCAGCATCTTCGGATCAATCATGATCAAGCGTACCTCGTCAGGCTTAGCCTTAAAGAGCAGCGACAGAATCATGGCATTAATACCAACAGACTTACCAGCACCGGTAGTACCAGCAACTAAGCAGTGAGGCATCTTAGCCAAGTCAGCCACCATTGGACTGCCAGAGATGTCCTTACCTAAAGCGAGTGTCAGCAATGAGTGGTTGTCGTTATATACCTGTGAGGTCAGAATCTCTGATAGATACACAGACTGACGCGTTGGATTAGGCAATTCCAAGGCCATACAAGTCTTGCCCGGAATCGTTTCTACTACACGCATGCTGACAACACCCAATGAGCGGGCTAAGTCGCGCGAGAGATTCACAATCTGACTACCCTTCACACCAATAGCGGGGTCAATCTCATAGCGAGTCACTACTGGACCAGGGTAAGCAGCAATCACTGTTACCTGAACATTAAATTCAGCCAACTTGCGTTCGATCAAACGGGAAGTAAATTCCAATACTTCTGCAGAGATCGTTTCTTTTGCTTCAGGCACTGGATCAAGCAGTGCGAGCGGTGGTAACTCAGAGTCTGGAATATCCACAAACAAAGGTTGTTGTTTCTCACGCTCTACACGAGCACTCTTTGGAATCTCTATAGGTGCGCGCACAATTTGCACGGGCGCAGCAACTTCAACACGACCGCGGAATTCTTCGACAAACTCTTCACGCTCCTCAGCTGCTGCTTCACCTAACTTGCGATCTTCTTCGCTGTCGCGACGCTCACGAATGCGGTGATAAGTCACTTCTAGGAAACGCCCGACTTTCTCGGCAACATCCAACCAGGAGAAATGCAGAAACAAAGAGAGGCCAGCACACAGACCAAATAGCAAAACCAAGGTTGAGCCGGTAAATCCGAGGGACATTTGTAATGGGTCACCAATTAGCTCCCCCAAAATACCGCCAGGCGGCCTAGGAAGCTGCCAGGACAGGGAATGCATGCGGATGGACTCCAAACCCATACTGCAGACTAAAGTCAGGCCAAAGCCCAACCAACGCATTAACAAGGAGTCTGGCTTAGCCTCTGGGTCAGGCGGCAACGGAATACTCCACAGCTCACGCCAGCCATTGAGAACGCGGCGCCCAAACAGGGCAACCCACCAAAAAGCAGAAATACCGAAGATATAGAGCATTAAATCGGCTAAATAAGCCCCAAATCGGCCCCCTAAGTTCTTAGGAGCCTCAAAACTGGCATGGGACCAGGCTGGATCAGCCTTGGAATAGGTCAGCAAAATCGCAAATAAACCCAAGCAAAGGCCTAAGGAGATGAACCAGCGGGCCTCTAATAAGAGGCGGGGCATCCTGCCCTGCCCGCCATTCTCTGGGGGCTCGGGGCTCAATGGAGTCTTGGACTTCGGGTATGTGGTTCTTGCCATGTTCTACCGATTGTAATCAAGCAAAACTATAATTTGAATATGACTACAAATACCCCAAAACACTCCAAAGTTCTAATCCTCGGATCTGGCCCTGCTGGCTATACAGCCGCCGTTTACGCCGCCCGCGCCAATTTAAACCCCACCCTCATTACTGGACTGGCTCAAGGCGGTCAATTAATGACCACCACGGACGTGGAAAACTGGCCGGCTGATGCTGATGGCGTCCAAGGCCCAGAGCTCATGGATCGCTTTTTAAAGCATGCAGAACGCTTTAATACCGAAATCATTTTTGACCACATTCATACTGCCGCTCTCAAGGAAAAGCCGATTCGCTTAGTTGGCGATTCTGGAACGTATACCTGCGATGCTTTGATTATTTCTACTGGCGCCTCTGCTCAATACATAGGCTTACCAAGCGAAGAGGCATTTATGGGTCGCGGTGTTTCTGGTTGCGCAACTTGCGATGGCTTCTTCTATCGCAATCAAGATGTTTGCGTAGTGGGTGGTGGTAACACTGCAGTTGAAGAAGCACTCTACCTCACTGGTATTGCTAAAAAAGTAACCGTGATTCATCGTCGCGATAAATTCCGTGCTGAACCAATCTTGAACGATCGCTTAATGGCGAAAGTTGCTGAAGGTAAAGTGGAGCTCAAATTGAACGCTACTCTCGATGAAGTTCTAGGCGATGAAAAAGGTGTGACTGGTGTGCGTATTAAAAAACAAGATGGCAGCACAGAAGATCTCGCTGTAACTGGCGCTTTTATTGCCATTGGACACAAACCTAACACCGACCTTTTTGTTGGTCAGCTCGATATGAACAACGGCTACCTCAAGACCCACTCGGGGCTTGAAGGTAACGCCACAGCTACCAACATCCCTGGCGTCTTTGCTGCCGGTGATGTGCAAGATCACATCTATCGTCAAGCAATTACCAGTGCTGGCACAGGTTGTATGGCTGCATTAGATGCGCAACGTTACTTGGAAACCTTGGAATAAGAGTTTTAGCAAATAAGCAGGTAACTGAGCAATAAAAAACGCCTAGCAATGCTAGGCGTTTTTGTTTGTTGCAGTTTTATTGCTACTGCATCTTATCTCTTAACGTGAGATCACTGGCAAGAGTGGCACGATGAGCAATGCCACGATGTTGATGATCTTGATCAGTGGGTTAACAGCTGGGCCCGCAGTATCTTTGTAAGGGTCGCCTACGGTGTCGCCAGTAACTGCAGCTTTATGAGCTTCAGAACCTTTGCCACCAAAGTTACCTTCTTCGATATATTTCTTAGCGTTATCCCAAGCGCCACCACCAGTACACATCGAGATCGCCACAAACAAGCCGGTCACAATTGTGCCCATGAGTAAGCCACCCAATGCAGCAGGTCCTAACAAGAGACCGACGACGATTGGAGCTACCACTGGCAAGAGTGAAGGAATAATCATCTCTTTAATCGCTGCTGAGGTGAGCATGTCTACTGCTTTGCCGTACTCAGGCTTGGCAGTGCCTTCCATGATTCCAGGGATATCACGGAACTGACGACGCACTTCTTCCACCACTGCACCAGCACAACGACCTACCGCTTCCATTGCCATCGCACCGAACAAATAAGGAATCATGCCGCCAATAAATAGGCCAATGATCACCATATGGTTAGACAAGTCAAAAGATACTTGCTGACCAATGCCCTCTAAAGCGTGCGTATAGTCGGCAAAGAGTACGAGTGATGCCAGGCCTGCTGAACCAATCGCATAGCCCTTGGTAACCGCCTTAGTAGTGTTACCAACCGCATCCAATGGATCAGTAATGTCGCGTACTGATTGTGGCAAGCCTGCCATCTCTGCAATTCCACCAGCGTTATCTGTAATTGGACCGTATGCATCAAGCGCAACCACAATACCTGCCATAGACAACATGGCGGTAGCTGCAATTGCAATGCCGTACAAACCCGCTAACCAATACGCTGCAAAAATTGCTGCACAAACAAACAACACTGGGTAAGCAGTTGACTTCATCGAGATACCTAAACCAGCGATGATGTTGGTGCCATGTCCCTTAGTAGATGCCTCAGCAATATGTTGCACTGGCTTGAACTGAGTACCGGTGTAGTACTCGGTAATCCACACCAAACCAGCCGTCAGTAGCAGGCCCACTACGGTTGAACCAAACAAGCGCCATTGGCTACCCGGAATGCCCAAGGCATCATCCGGCATGATGAAGTTTGTTACGAAATAGAAGGCAATCAGCGATAAGCCGCCAGCAATGATCAAGCCTTTATACAAAGCAGGCATCACGTTTCTCATGCCTGGCGTTGCCTTTACAAATGAACAGCCAATAATCGAAGCAATGATAGAAACGCCACCGAGTACTAATGGATAAATAATTGCAGCAACTGGAGCACCAGTAACCATCAATGAGCCCAAGACCATGGTTGCAATTAAAGTTACCGCATAAGTTTCAAATAAGTCTGCTGCCATACCTGCGCAGTCACCGACGTTATCGCCAACGTTGTCAGCAATTACCGCAGGGTTGCGTGGGTCATCTTCCGGGATCCCTGCTTCAACCTTACCAACCAAGTCTGCACCTACGTCAGCACCTTTAGTAAAGATACCGCCGCCTAAACGAGCGAAAATCGAAATCAGTGATGAGCCAAATGCCAAACCAATCAATGGATGCAATACAGAAGAGAGGTCTTGTCCTGCGCCAATCGATACGAGGAACATGAAGAACAAGCCAACGCCCAAGAGACCAAGGCCAACTACCAACATGCCAGTAATTGCGCCGCCTTTGAAGGCTACGTTCAGGGCTTCGTTCATGCCTTTAGTAGCTGCTTCTGCAGTTCGAACGTTTGCTCGAACAGAAACATTCATACCAATAAAGCCGCAAGCACCAGAGAGAACGGCGCCAATGACAAAGCCAATCGCAGTCGCAAAATCGAGGAAGAGCGCCATGAGAATGGTTAAAACGACCCCTACAACAGCGATCGTTTTATATTGGCGCGACAAATACGCTGCCGCACCCTGCTGAATCGCCTCAGCAATTTCTTGCATCTTGGCATTACCCGTACTTTGCTTCAAAATCCAGCCGCGCATCACAAAACCGTAAATCACGGCTATGACACCGCACGCTAAGGCAAAATAC